>CAUJJN010000246.1 GCA_963204905.1 Pseudomonadota bacterium | reverse complement strand
ACAAGGACAGTGAGGCGGGAAAAATCCTCGCTCAGGGCGGCGTCACGGCGCAGAACCTGAATGCGGCGATCAACGCACTGCGCAAGGGCCGCACCGCGGATTCGGCGACCGCCGAGAACGCCTATGACGCCTTGAAGAAATACGCCCGCGACCTGACCCAGGCCGCGCGCGACGGCAAGCTCGATCCGGTGATCGGCCGCGACGAGGAAATCCGCCGCACGATCCAGGTGCTGTCGCGTCGCACCAAGAACAACCCCGTGCTGATCGGCGAGCCCGGCGTCGGCAAGACTGCCATCGTCGAGGGCCTGGCGCTGCGCATCCTCAACGGCGACGTGCCGGAGAGCCTCAAGGACAAAAAGCTGTTGTCGCTCGATATGGGCGCGCTGATTGCCGGCGCGAAGTATCGCGGCGAGTTCGAGGAGCGGCTGAAGGCGGTGCTGTCGGAGGTGACGGCGGCGGAAGGCGGCATCATCCTGTTCATCGACGAGATGCACACGCTGATCGGCGCCGGCAAGGCCGACGGCGCGATGGATGCGTCGAACCTGCTCAAGCCGGCGCTGGCGCGCGGCGAACTGCACTGCATCGGCGCCACCACGCTGGATGAGTATCGCAAACATGTCGAGAAGGACGCGGCATTGGCGCGGCGCTTCCAGCCGGTGTTCGTGTCGGAGCCAACGGTGGAGGACACCATCTCGATCCTGCGCGGGCTGAAGGACAAGTACGAGCAGCACCACGGCGTGCGGATCGCTGATTCGGCGCTTGTGGCCGCGACCACGCTGTCCAACCGCTACATCACCGATCGCTTCCTGCCCGACAAGGCCATCGATCTGGTGGACGAGGCGGCGGCGCGGCTGAAGATGCAGGTCGATTCCAAGCCGGAAGACCTCGACAATATCGACCGCGAGATCGTTCGGCTGAAGATCGAACAGGAGGCGCTCAAGAAAGAGCACGACGCCGGATCGAAGACGCGCCTCGGCAACCTCGAGACGGAACTGGTCGATCTGGAGAAGCAGTCGGCTGACCTGACGTCGCGCTGGAATGCGGAGAAGGGCAAGCTGTCGGACGCTGCCAAGCTCAAGAGCGAACTGGATCAGGCGCGCATCGATCTCGCCAACGCGCAGCGCCGCGGCGAATACCAGAAGGCGGGTGAACTGGCCTACGGCCGGATTCCCGAACTGGAGAAACGGCTGGCGGACATCGAGGCCAGCGAGAGCTCGACCATGATGGAGGAGACCGTTACCGCCGACAGCATCGCGCAAGTGGTGTCGCGCTGGACCGGCGTGCCCGTCGACAAGATGCTCGAGGGCGAGAAGGAAAAGCTGCTGCGGATGGAGCTCAGTCTGGGCGAACGCGTCATCGGCCAGACCGAGGCGGTGCGTGCCGTTTCGACCGCGGTCCGTCGTGCGCGCGCCGGCTTGCAGGATCCGAACCGGCCGATGGGCTCGTTCATGTTCCTCGGCCCCACCGGCGTCGGCAAGACCGAGCTGACCAAGGCGCTTGCCGCGTATCTGTTCGACGACGAAAGCGCGATGGTGCGCATCGACATGTCGGAGTTCATGGAGAAGCACTCCGTGTCGCGGCTGATCGGCGCGCCTCCCGGCTATGTCGGCTATGACGAGGGCGGTTCACTCACGGAAGCGGTGCGGCGGCGGCCCTATCAGGTTGTGCTGTTCGACGAGATCGAGAAAGCGCATCCGGATGTGTTCAACGTGCTGTTGCAGGTGCTCGACGACGGCCGCCTGACCGATGGTCAGGGCCGCACCGTGGACTTCCGCAACACGCTGATCATCATGACCTCGAACATCGGCTCCGAGTTCCTGGTCAACCAGCCGGAGGGCGAGGACACGGGCGCGGTGCGCGGAGAGGTGATGAATCTGGTGCGGAAGCACTTCCGTCCCGAGTTCCTCAACCGCATCGACGAGATCATCCTGTTCCACCGGTTGCAGCGGAACGAGATGGGCTCGATCGTGGCGATCCAGTTCAAGCGGCTGCAAAAGCTGCTGGAGGACCGCAAGATCACGCTCGATCTCGATGCGTCGGGCCGCGACTGGCTGGCGGAGAAGGGTTGGGATCCGGCCTACGGCGCGCGTCCCTTGAAGCGAGTAATCCAGCGCAGCGTGCAGGATCCGCTCGCCGAGATGATCCTCGCGGGCGAGGTCCGCGACGGCGATCACGTCGAGATCGCCGCCGGCAAGGGCGGCCTGACCTTCAACGGCAAGCTCGCGAAGCCCGAGATCGAGGACGAGTTCCCCGATCTGCCGACGGGAAAACTCGCGATCAACTGACGCCGTCCAGACTGTTGGGCTGTCCCGTGTGTTTAATTGTTATGTGGCCGGGAATTGCCCGCCCACTTTTCGTTGCGCGAATCGCACGCCATCGACGCGACGGCGCCGATCGCTGCGTCAATGCGACGCTGACGCAGCTTGAACCAATCCCGCCCGGCTTCGACTCACAGATTCATGCTTTGTCGAACCTGGGGGAACGCGTGACTCTACGCCTGTCAAATGCCTGTCGCACGGCGGCCATCGCGGCTGCCGCGTCTTTTCTTGCCGTCGCAACGCCGGCCGCGGCCGCGGCCGCGAATGCCGATGCGATGCTGATTCTCGACGCATCGGGCTCGATGTGGGGACAGGTCGACGGACAGACCAAGATTTCCGCCGCGCGCGCGGCGGTGGACGCGATTCTCGCCAAGTGGAAGCCCGAGGATCGATTGGGCCTGATGGCTTACGGCCATCGCAGCCGCGGCGACTGCAAGGACATCGAGACCATCGTGCCGGTCTCGCGCTTCGATCCCGACAGGATCAGGGCTGCCGTGAACGCGCTCAATCCGAAGGGCAAGACGCCGATGGCCGATTCGCTGCGCGCGGCGGCGGAGGCTTTGAAGTCGACCGAGAACAAGGCGACGGTGGTGCTGGTGTCGGACGGCATCGAAACCTGCGCGCCCGATCCGTGCGCCGTTGCCGCTGAACTGAAGAAAGCGGGCGTCGGCTTCACCGCCCATGTGATCGGCTTCGCCGTCACCGATCCGGCGGCGAAAAGCCAGCTTCAATGCATCGCGCGCGCCACCGGCGGGGTTTATCTCGACGCCAGCAACGCGGCGACGCTGGAGACGGCGCTGGGCCGCGCGGTAGAGGCGACGCAAGGCGCGAAGGTCGCCAGCGAGGCGCCCGCGAAGCCGGTCAAGGACGAGTTCGAGGGCAAGAACGTCCGCGCGACCGTCCGCCTCGCGGAAGGGCTCGATCCGGTCAGCGACGACGGCGTCGGCTGGAATTTCTTCGCTGACAAGGGTGGTGAGAAGGGCGACAGCAGCGCGATATTCTACGGCGCGCCGCTCGCCGGAACCGTCGAACCGGGCAGCTATCTTCTCGAGGTGCAGTACGGGCAGATGACGAAGCTGTTTCCCGTGAAGGTCGAGAAAGGCAAGCGCGCGTCGTTCGATCTGGTGCTCGATGCTGGCTACGTCACCAGCGAGGGCTCGGCCATCGGAGCCGAGAGCAAGCTGGAGGGCGCGACCTGGCAGGTGCTCGACGGCAAGGGGGACGTGGTCGCCACCAACTACGAAGCCGTTCCGCGTTTCGTGCTGGCGGCGGGCGATTATACGCTGCGTCTCAGCAAGGGCAGCGCCCTGGCGGAAAAGTCGTTCAAGCTCGCGGCCGGCGATCAGATCAATGTCGCGGTCGCGATGGACGCCGGGCGGCTGTTCGTCAGCGGCCTGTATGCGCCCGGCGGACCGAAGGTGACGAGCGGCCTCACGGTCGAGGTTCGCAAGCCCAGGAACGCCGATGGCGAGCAGGGGGACTGGATCGCCACGCTTTACGACGACCTTTCGAAGTTCGATCTGCCGTCCGGCGCCTATGAGATCAACGTGTCGGTCGGCGCGGCCAAGCGGGCCTTCGACGTCAAGGTGGCGTCGGGCCAGACCACCAAGCTCGTCGCCTTGCTGAACGCGGGTGTCGCCGCGATCAAAAGTCCGGGGGCGAAGCATATCGAGATCTTCGCGGCCGAGAAGGACATCAACGGCGAGCGGGCCTCGGTCACCTATTCCTACGATGCCAGCTTCAACGCCACGCTCAACGCGGGCAGCTACGTCGCGGTGTCCGATCTCGGCGACGACCGCAAGGTCGAGACGGCGTTTCAGGTCGCGCCGGGCAAGCGAATCGAGATCGAGGTGAAGTGACGGATCGCTTCGGCGAGCCGCCGCGCGCCACGTCGCGCCGTTGCCGCGCGTCGCAACCGGAAGGAAGCGTGCCGCCCGGAAGGTCGGCACGGATCGTGCCGACGTTCGTGCCCGTTGGTGTTCAGCGGCTGATGGTTCGCGTGGCCGATGCCTGATTTCGGCCCGTCGTTGCGGCGACCGGCTGGGCCGGGATGTTCTCCGAGACCCGCGCCGCGGTGCGGCTGGCCATCAATCCGTCGATCCGCGCGCGCTCCTTTTCGAATGACGCCATCTGCGCGCCGTCGAGCGAGCGGCCGCGCGGCAGGCGGATGCGCATGGGATCGACGAAACGCCCGTTGACCAGAATTTCGTAATGCACATGCGCGCCGGTGGATTGCCCGGTGGAGCCGACGAAGCCGATCACCTGACCCTGACGCACCCGCTTGCCGGGCTCGATGCCCTTGGCATAGGCTGACATGTGGCCATAGGCGGTCTCGTAGCCGTTGTTGTGCTTCAGGCGGATGTACTTGCCGTAGCCGCCCTCCCAGCCGACTCTTTCAACGATGCCGTTGCCAGAGGCGAAGATCGGCGTGCCGTAGGGGCTGGCCCAGTCGACGCCGGTGTGCATCTTGGTGTAGCCGAGGATCGGATGGCGCCGCGCGCCGAAGCCGGAACGCATGATCGCGTTGTTGACGGGCTTGCGGACCAGGAATTTCTTCGCGCTCTTGCCGCTCTCATCATAGTAATCGACGATGCCGTCATCGGCGGTCTGGAAGCGATAATACTTCTTGGTTTCGCCGCCCACCGTCAGCGATGCGAACAGGACGTCGTCCTTTTCGATCATCGGCGTGGTTTCGTCGTCGCTGGCGTAAAACACCTCGAACGAATCCCCGGCCTGGGCGCGGCGCTGAAAATCGACATCGTAGGAGTAGATGCGGATCATATCCTCGATGACCGAGGTCGGGACCTTGTAGCGCAGCGCCGTCTCGTAAATGCTCTGGTAAAGCCGAACGCCGCGGCCATCGTCCTCCTCCTCGTCGTCGCTGCTGTCGGGTGTGGCGGTCGCGGTGTTGAAGCTCTGCGCGTCGACCGGAACGTAACGACCGAGATCGGAGAGCGCGACCACAGCTTCGATCGTTGAATCGCCCGCGACGATCACGCGATAGGGTTGCAGGCGTTTGCCGGGACCGGATGGCTCCATCAGGATGCGGAGTTTCTGGCCTTCGCGGAGCCCGCCGTCGCGGCCGCGGGCTCCCAGCGTCGTGGCGATGGCGCGGGCTTCCTCCGGGGTGGCGCCCTGGTCGACCAGCACCGAGGTGACGGTGTCGCCCTTCTTGACGAGGTGGATGCGCTCGTTGGTCGCGCTGCCGCCTGTAATCTGATCCTTGGTCTTCGGCAGCAGGGTGACGTTCTCGGGAACGATCCGGGCCTCGAAACCGGCGTAGGGATCCGGCGCGGCGCCCTCGGTGGCATAAGCCATTTTCATATCGCTGGGCACGGCTGCGGCGTCGGGCGTCGCGCTGGCCATGGTGTAGCGGACGCCGCTCTGATTGCGCCAGCTCGAGGCGTCGCGGACCCGCATCAGCACGTCCTCGATAGCGATGCTGGCGCTGATCCTGGCGCGTGGCAGCACGGTGCCGAGATCGCGGGTGACGAAGGAGACTTCGGCGTCCGGCTCGGCGGCGCTCGAGGCGTCGTCGGCGGGCGTCTGCGCCGAGCCGACGTCGGTGAGCAGGCGCTGGGCGTTGAATGGCGGAATCTTGCTGGAGAGGTCGCTGGTCGAGAGTGCCAGGTTGCCTGCGATGCGGATATAGGGCCGCACCCGCATCACCTCGCGGTTGCCGACCTGCGCGGCGGAGGACACGCGGATCACCGTGCGCGCGGTGCTGGTATCGCTCGGCGGCGGCAGGCGGTCGCTCTTGTGCAGGGTCGCAAGCCGGTCGTTGGCGCCGAAGGCGCCGCGCAAGGTCGCCTCGGCGCGTTCAGGAATCTTGGCGAAGGTCATTTCGCCGTCGAGCGATGCGAAAACGGCGCCGCCGATCAAGGCCGCGCCGCACAGACCGGTGAGAATCGTCCCGCTGAACCATTGGACCGAGATGCGACGACGGTCGATGACGGCCGCTTCCGAGCCATCGACCGACAGCGGCGGTTCGTGGCCAAGGTCGATGACCCCGGCCCGTCCCGGCTGGGCTCCGCGTGGCGTCTTCTGGCTCAATCCGTCGTCCCCCAAGATTTCGTCACCATCCGCGTTGCATCGCTGGCGGCGCCATGGTTCGAAGCATCGCGGGGCAAAGTGCTGATCCGCGCTGGCAACGTCAATGGCGTCGGTGTCTCCTGTGTCATCCGAGATCACGATGATTTCGGATCTGGCGATCCAAAATCACTGTCGGGCCCGGTTGCCTGGAGCGCGTTAGGTCTGTCGACGCTCTGTCGCCAGTCTGCTCCCGGCCTGATGCTCAAGGTTCTTGGTCGTAGAGTTCTTCGTCAGAGAGGAAAGCCGGCGGAAGATCACCATCGATCGCCGATCTCCGGAACCCGATCGCGCCAAAGGTCGTCTCGATCCCCGGCGATACAGAAATTTCTTTCTGCCAGAACGTCGCAGGAATATGGCTCAAGTACGGCGCAGCGTCGAAAAGCCCTGTTTTTATAGGGCTTTGAAATTTTTTGCACTGCATGAAGATTTCTTGACGATTTGCGTTGACATCCCCGATTGGGAGGGCCTATAACCCGACCACTGAGCGCGGCGACGCTTTGACCCTCTGGGCCAAGGCTTCCAGCCGCGCCTTTGAAGTCCCTCACTTTGATGAGTGAATCAACAGCCGAGAGTTATCGGTTGTCATTCGGCGTCGAGTGAAACTTCGGACCTCCTGATCTCAGGAGTGGGGCTTGGCCCCGGGCTGTTTGACAAGTGAAGATGAAGAAAGAGAAACGTGGACGGCGGAGTCCTTGCGGGTCTCGATTGTAGGAAGGCTTCGGCTTTCGTGCATTGAGGCCGGACGAAAGACTTCGGCGGTACACGTTTCAAAGGTTACACCATCGTTGTCCGCGATGTGAATCGCAGACAGCAAGTTGGCTTCGGTCAACAAATGGTGGGACCTCGTCAAACGTTGTGATCAGCCGGTTTAAAGTTTCAAGTCCAACTTGAGAGTTTGATCCTGGCTCAGAGCGAACGCTGGCGGCAGGCTTAACACATGCAAGTCG
>CAUJJN010000245.1 GCA_963204905.1 Pseudomonadota bacterium | reverse complement strand
ACAATCCAGCCCTTGCCTTGTCACTTTCTGGATTGCGTCGCTTCGCTCGCAATGACGAGGAGCTACAACGTCACGCAATCGATGTCGTGGTCGCCGATCGTCTGCGCCAGCTCCGCGACATGGCGGTGGTGCGTGAACAGGATGATCTGGCGTCGTGTGCCACCCGCCGCGAGCAGCCGCAGCGTCGCCAGCGTGCGCGCCTCGTCGAAACTGCTCAGCAGATCGTCGCCGATGAACGGCATCGGCTCCGCGGTGCGGCGTTCCAGCAGCGCCAGCCGCAACGCGAGGAAAAGCTGGTCGCGGGTCCCTTCACTCAATCCGGCGATGCCGACCCGCTCGCCCTCGGCGCGGCGGGCTTTCAGTTCGGGCTGATCGTCATCGCCGTAATCGATGACGAGGTCGGCGAAAGCACCGTCGGAAGCCGCCGCGAACAATTCCCCGGCGCGCGCAATCATCGGGTCCTGCATCCGCGCGCGATGCCGCTCGATGGCGCGGCCAGCAAGGCGCGCGGCAGCAGCGCGCAGCAGCCAGCTTTCGGCGATCGAGAGCAGTTCGGCACTGGCTTGGGCGCGTTCGCTGGCGGCAGCGTTGGCGTCGCGGCCTTGCAGCAAGCTGTCGTGCGCGCTTTGTTTCTGTTGAAGCAAGGCGGAAGCGGTCGATATCTCCTGAAGCAGTTGCGTCTGCCGCAGTTGTTCGCGTTCGATATCGCCGGGCAACGCGTCGAGATCAAGCCCCGCGCGCTCCGCGCGCAACGCCGTCTCGTCGAGCGCGTCGCCGGTTTCGAGCAGATCGCGTCGCAGTGTGGCGCGTTCGTTTTCGAGTTGCTGGCGGAGCGCAAGGCGATCCAGCGCGGCAGCCAACGCGTCGGGATCGGCGCAACGCAACGCCTCGCGCGCGTGATGAAGTCGCAAGTCGTTTGACGTCCGCCGCGCCACCGTCTCATGGCGCAATGCGGCGCGTTGCGTCGCCGCGCCGTCGAGGCGTGTGCGCACGTCGTTGGCGCGGCGCATCGCATCGAGTTGCCGCCACAGGCGGGACAGCGTTTCGGGCGTGGTGTCCGCCTTCAGGTCCGGCGCGAGTCGATCGACCATTTCATGCACGTCGCGATCGAACGCGGCGATGTCGGCCTCCATGGTCGATACGCTGCGGCTTTCGCGCTCGAAGCTGGCTTTCGGCAGCGCGATGCCTTGCCATACCGAAAGCGTTGCCTCGGCTTCGGCGGGCGTCGCTGTCTCCGCAAGGGCGATGCCGGCCATCGCCCCGGGCCATGTCTGCATCAGCACGGCGAGCGCTTCTTGTGCTGTCGTGCGCGCAGTCTCAGCCTCGCGCAGGTCTCGTTCGATGCATTGTCGGCTCACCGCGCGGGTCCGGGCCTCGGTCCATGCCGCGTGCAATTCGTCGAGCCGGGTCTTGGCTTCACGATAGAGAATCTCGGCGGCCAGCGTCCGGTCCGGCGTGCGGCCGGCGCTTTCGAGGAACGCGATCGTCGCGGCCTTGCCGGCATCGAGAGCAGCACTCAGCGCTGCGAGATTGGCGCGCTGGGCGTCGAGCTTGCCGAGGCGTTGGAGGATGTCGTCGAGGCGATCGCGCCACCGCTGCATTTCGGTCGGGGCGCGCGGTGCGATCCCGGCCGGGGTCCATGCTCGCGCCCAGTCTCGTTCAACGGCGGCGCGCTGCGCCTGTGCGTCGATCAATGCGCTGGCGATGCGTTCGCGTTCGGCGTGTTGCGTCGTCAGCCGTCGCTCGGCGTCCTCGCGGCGGGTGGCACGTTGGCTGTCGCTGAGCAGAAGATCGGTGATGCTGTCGATGGTCCGCGACGATTGAACAGCCTCAGCAAATCTCTGGTCGCGAACGGCGCGGTCGCCGTCCAACGCGTCGCGCAGTCTGGTGAAATGATCGTCGCGTTGTTGCCGGGCCGTGGCCAGATCGGCGCGGCCCGGCATCGCGCCCGCGCTGGACAGTTGCGCGAGTTCGGCTTCTGTCGCTGCGATGGCGTCGTCGAGCGCGGCGAGCGACGTCTTGATCTGCCTCGTGCGGTCGTCGTGCTGCGCGGCATCGTGCGTGAATCGGAGGATCAGCGCGTTATCCGGCAGCGCCAGCGTCGGCAGATCGTCCAGCGCGCCCGGCGATGGATCGAGGGAACGAGCGGTTGTGGCAAGCGTCTCGGTCTCAATCGCCAGCACTGATGCTTCGCGACGTAGCCGATCCGCCTGCGCAGCGATGTCGCCCAGCGCGTCGAAGCGCTGTCGTAACTGTTCGGGATCGATGACGGCGGATGCGGTGGCTTGTTCGGCGGCGAAGTCGTCCCACTCGCGTTGCAGGCGCGTGTGGCGTGCTTCCGCTTCCGTGATCGCCTGTTCGACCTGCTTTCGGCGCACGATCAGATCGCGGGCCAACGCCAGCGCCGCGTCGGTCGGCAGCTTGTACAGCAGTGCGGCATGCGATGGCAGCGCCAGCCGCCGCGCGCTGTCGTCGAGCACCGCCAATGCTGCGTCACGGGCCTGACGGCGGCGCGGCAGGTCGTCGAAATCCTTGCGGATGGCGCCCATGCGGTCGCGCAGCGCCTCGATATCGGCCGCGTGTCCCAGCAACGCTTCGTCGATCGCCAGCGATTCAATCTCTGTGGCACCCTCCGCGTCGGCGCTGTCCAGCCGCGCCAGCTCTCGCGTGATCTCGGCGTCGTTGGAAAGCGCCTCGCACCATTCGAGAAGCGTTGTCGGGGCGACCTCAGGCAGATCGGCGATTGCCGCGAGTTTCTCCGCGATCTGGTCGAGCCGCGTCAGCTTCGAGCGAACCCGCAAAGTGCGCTGCCAACGCGCCAGTGCCTTGCCGCTTTCGCCGTGCGTCCTGTTAAGCGTTGCAAGTCGCGCGTCGGCCTCGCGCACCGCGTCGTCCGCCTCGCGCAAGGCGTCGCGTGTGACGATGCTGTCGCGCAAGGCACGTTCGGCATCTTCGCGGCGGTCGGCGGCGATGTAGAACGTCTTGCTCCCGGCGCGTCGCGGCGTGAACAGCGCATCCGCCTCGCCTTGCAGGCGATCTTTCAGTTGCGTCAGGGCGCTCAGGCCCGCCGAACTCGCCGCCAGGGTTTCCGCGAGGCGCCCGCCGGCCTTGAGCAGATCGTCGCCGCCACGCCGCAATGCTTCCGCCGTCAGGCCGAATTCGCGGTCGAAGGTGTAGCGGGCGATGCCGCCGAGCCATGGCGCGAGCGTGTCGTCCGGCAGCGGCTGATCGGCATCATCGAGCAGTGTGTTCTTGCTGCCCTTGCGGCGACGGATCGCGAGCTGCCGCCCGTCGGAATGTTGCAACAGCCCGCCGATGCGCAGCGCGTTGTTGTCGTGCTTGAAGTTGTAGGTCGTGCGTGCGCCGAAGCCGAACAGGAGATCGCCGATCGCCGACAGTGCCGACGTCTTTCCAGTTTCATTGGCGCCGTGGATGACGTGCAGCGTGGCCGTGGGGTCGAGCGTCAGCACGCGATCAGTGAAGGCGCCGTAGCGTTCGAAGCCCAGCCGCGCCAGTTTCATGTCCGCGCACCCGCCAACAGCGCGCGCGCATCGTCGCTCAGCGAGGCGAGCACGTCGGATTTGCGCAATTCGTCGCGCAGGTCCTTCGGCAGCTTGTCCTCAATGTCCTTGATCAACTGTTCGAGAGTGGCGGCGAAGTCCGGATCAGCGGCCGCCTCGCGGAGCATGGCATCGATATCGAGTGCGTCGGCGTCCGCCACCGTCGTATCCTGCGGCGCGGTGGTCCGGATCTTGAGTTGCTCGATCCAGCAATCCTCGGCGATGCGGAACCCGCCGGCGCGAAGTTCGTCTCGAAGCTCCTCGCGTCGCGCCACCAGCCGGTTGTGCAGCGGCGTCGTGCCGCGCAGCGTCACCCGCGCCGCCAGCGGGCGGCTTTCCGCGGCACCGTGCGCATCCATCAATGCGGCATCGATACGGGCTAGGACATCGGCCTCGTTGTCGATGTCGCCGACGTCGATCTCGAGATGCGCCCAGCGCGCGCCGTCGAACGCCAGGGGCGTCACGTCGACGATGCGGCCATCCTCGACGGTGACGCGCATCGCGCCCTTGGGCCCGGTCTCGCGCACACTGCGCCCCTGAAGATTGCCGGGGAACACGATCCATGGATCGCGGCTGACGATCTCGGCGGCATGAATATGGCCAAGCGCCCAATAGTCGTAGCCGAAGCTTTTCAGATCGCTGACGCTGCACGGCGCGTAGCCCTCGTGGCCGCGCGTGCCGTCGAGCGAGGTGTGCAGCACGCCGATGTTGAGCCAGCCCTCGCGCCGCGCCGGATAGGTCTGGACGAAGTCGTTGGTCAGCCGGTGCGGGAAGCTGCGGCCGTGCAGGGCGACGCGCTGCGATTCCAGCAGTTGCGTGACGGCCTTGTTCGACGGGAACACGTGCACCGTCTCGGGATAGGGCAGATCGCGCGACATCACGCTGTCGGCGTCGTGATTGCCCTTGACGATATAGACCGGGATTCCGGCGCGATGCAGCGCGCTGATGGCGCGGACGAAGAACAGTCCGGTGCCGACGTCCTTCCAGTCGCCGTCGAACACGTCGCCGGCGATGATCAGGAATGCCGCCTCGCTGGCGATGGTTTCCGCCACCAGAGCCTCGACGGCGCGGCGCCCAGCGCGCGCAAACCGCTCGGCCACGGCCTTGTCCTTCAGGCCGAGGCCGGCGAGCGGGCTGTCGATGTGCAGGTCGGCGGCGTGGATGAAGCTGAAACGCATGATGTCCCGTTGTAACCGATTACGGTGGCGCTGTAAGGCTGTTCTGTTCGTGCGGGATCAGGTTGCTTTCGTCGCACGATATCGTCACAAGTGCGGCATGAATTATCGCCACGCCTTCCATGCCGGCAATTTCGCCGACGTCATCAAGCATCTCGTGCTGGTCCGTATCCTGACCTATCTGCACGAGAAGCCGGCGGCGTTCCGCGTCATCGACAGCCACGCCGGGGCCGGCCGTTACGATCTCACCGGCGCGGAGGCGGTGCGGGGTGGCGAATGGCTCACCGGCATTGCGCGGGTATTGGCAGCGCGGTTTTCGCAGGATGCGGGCGCGCTGATCGCGCCATATCTGGATATCGTGCGGTCTTTCAATCCGCCAGGCAAGCTGGAAACCTATCCCGGTTCACCCCTGATCGCGCGGGCCTTGTTGCGGCCGCAGGACCGCCTGGTGGCGTGCGAGGTCGCGCCGGCGCCGCGCAAGCAGTTGATCGATGCGTTGCGCCGCGACGAGCAGGCGCGCGTAGTTGATCTGGACGGCTGGACGGCGCTGCCCGCCTTCGTGCCGCCGAACGAGCGGCGCGGGCTGGTGCTGATCGATCCGCCGTTCGAGCAGCCCGACGAGTTCGAACGGCTGGCGCGGGTGTTCGCTGAAACCTTCGCGAAGTGGCCGACTGGCATTTTCATGCTGTGGTATCCGGTGAAAAACCGCCGGGCCACTGATGCATTGGCGCGGCAGGTCGCGGCGGCTTCAGCCACGAAGGGCGCGGCCGACAAATGCCTGCGGCTGGAATTCAGCGTCGCGCCCGCCGGCGAGGGGCAGGGACTGGTGTCGAGCGGGCTCCTGATCGTCAATCCGCCATGGACGCTTGCCGCCGACCTGCGGACGGTGCTGCCGGAATTACAGAAGCCGCTCGGGCTTGGCGGTGCGGGACGCTTCCGGCTCGAGGTCGCGAAGCCGTAACGAATCATTGATCCGTCATTGCGAGCGAAGCGAAGCAATCCGGAAGACTACGAAGTAAGTCTGGATTGCTTCGTCGCCAACGCTCCTCGCAATGACGGGTGGGTTGGGGCGCAAAAAAATCCCGGCCACGAGGGCCGGGAGTCGAGAATCCGAAGTCTTTTTGCTTTGATCAGAAACGGTAGTTCACGCCGACGCGAACGATATTCGACGAATAGGCGTTGGGCATCCCGGTGATGCCGAAGCGGCTGCTCGACAGGTCGACATAGAGATATTCGACCTTGGCGCTGATATTCTGGGTCAGGCCGAATTCGGCTCCGACGCCAACGGTCCAGCCGGCCGAGGTATGGCTTTCGCGCTGGGTAGCGGTTTCGCCGCTCAGGGTGCCGAAGGCAAGGCCGCCGGTGCCGTAGAGCAGGACGTTGTCCATCGCGTAGCCGACACGGCCGCGCACAGTGCCGAACCACGGGTTGCTGAATTTCCAGCCGGCGAAGCGGTTGTCCGCGCCGTTGAGTTGCAGGTCGCCCTCGAGGCCGATCACCAGCGGGCCGGATTGCACGTTGTAGCCGATCTGGACGCCGCCCATGAAACCCGAGGGGCGGGTCGGATTGTTGGACACCGTGCCCCAATTGTAGCCGAGGTTGCCGCCGAGATAGGGACCGGCCCAGCTATAGGCGTTGAGCGGCTGATTGACTGTATACGGACCCCGCGCGCCATACGACCAGTCCGCGGCCTGCGCGGGCATGGCCACGGCGCATGTCGCGGCCATGAGAGCGGCTGCTGCCCATGTTGTCCTGATCATCGCACACCTCATCAACACTATTGCCGCAGCCTTCACGGTTACGGAATTCGCAACAAAATCGCTAAAATTTATCGAACCTCGGGCGTTAAGCGGTTCTTAACGCGGGGCCTGCGCGGGGGATCGTGGTTAGCGGAGTGTTACCGCGCCGGGCCTGTCGGCGGCTGGCGAGTTGCCGTCGCAACGCTTAGTTTGGGCGCATGGCGACCGATTCCTCGAAAAACCAGAAATTCCGCGAAGGGCAAACGCTGCCGGGAACCGACCCCGACAACGTGCCCGCCGCTCCCGGCCTCGACCCGGCGACGCAAGACATCGATCCTGCGAGCGCGGCCGGTGGCAACGGCGAGGACGACGAGGAGCAGCTTCCGGAATCCATCGACGAAGGTTCCGCGGTGGTGGCGGAAGGCCCGTTCGCGGTCGGGCGCGCGGCGATCGAGCGCGCGGTGCGGCTGGCGCCGACCTCGCCCGGCGTCTATCGGATGCTGAACGCCGCAAATGATGTGCTCTATGTCGGCAAGGCCAAGAACGTCCGCAAGCGGTTGTCGTCCTACGCGCGGCCGACCGGCCACGTCGCCCGCATCGCGCGGATGATCGCGGCGACGGTCATGGTGGAGATCGTCTCCACCGCCACCGAAACCGAGGCGCTGCTGCTGGAGGCCAACCTCATCAAGCAGTTGCGGCCGCGCTTCAACGTGCTGCTGCGCGACGACAAGTCGTTTCCCTATATCCTGATCACCGGCGATCACTGGGCCCCGCAGATGCTGAAACATCGCGGCGCACAGTCGCGGCCGGGGCGTTACTTCGGGCCGTTCGCTTCAGTCGGCGCGGTCAACCGCACCATCACCGCCTTGCAGCGCGCCTTTCTGGTACGTTCCTGCACGGACTCGTTTTTCGAAAGCCGGACACGGCCTTGCCTGCTCTATCAAATCCGCCGCTGCGCCGCGCCGTGCACCGGCGAGATCGATTTCCCCGGCTACACCGCGCTGGTCCGTGAGGCGACCGACTTCCTCTCCGGCCGCTCGCGCGCGGTGAAGGAAGAGCTTGCGCGCGAGATGGAGAAGGCGTCGGACGATCTCGCCTTCGAGCGCGCGGCGATCTATCGCGACCGCCTGGCGGCGCTGTCGGCGATCCAGTCGACGCAGGGAATCAACCCGCGCACCGTCGAGGAAGCCGACGTCTTCGCGGTGCATCAGGAAGGCGGTTATTTCTGCATCGAGGTGTTCTTCTTCCGCACCGGGCAGAACTGGGGCAACCGCGCCTATTTCCCGCGCGCCGAGAAGTCGTTCACCTGCGAGGAGGTGCTGGGCGCATTCCTCGCGCAGTTCTACGACGACAAACCGCCGCCGAAACTCATCTTGCTGTCGCATGCCATCGAGGAGCGCGAATTGCTGGCGAGCGCGCTCGGCGTCAAGGCCGGCTTCAAGGTGGAGGTGACGACGCCGCAGCGCGGCGAGAAGAAGGACCTCGTCGCCCACGCGCTGACCAACGCGCGGGAGGCGCTCGGCCGCAAGCTCGCCGACACCGCGACGCAGGCGAGGCTGTTGCAGGGAATGGCGACCATTCTCGCGCTGCCGAAGGTGCCGAACCGGGTCGAGGTCTACGACAACAGCCACATTCAGGGCACCAACGCGGTCGGCGCCATGATTGTCGCCGGGCCGGACGGTTTCCTGAAAAATCAGTATCGCAAGTTCAACATCCGGTCCGAGGGGCTGACCCCGGGCGATGACTACGCCATGATGCGCGAGGTGCTGGAGCGGCGGTTCAAGCGACTGCTGACGCAGGGGCCGGACCCGGAAAAACCCGAGGCCAGCGATGACACGCCGCAGCAATGGCCCGACCTCGTCATTATCGACGGCGGACGTGGCCAGCTCAACGCCGCGCAGGCGGTGTTCGACGACCTTGGGCTCACCCAGGTTTCGCTAATGGCGGTGGCGAAAGGACCGGATCGCGACGCCGGCCGCGAAACCCTGTTCATGACCGGCCGCGAACCCCTGAAGCTGGAACCACGCGACCCGGTTCTTTATTTCATTCAGCGGTTGCGCGACGAGGCGCACCGTTTCGTGATCGGCTCGCACCGCAAATTGCGCAAGAAGGACCTCCGCGAGGCGGGGTTGCAGGAGATCGCCGGCATCGGCCCGACCCGCAAACGCGCGCTGCTGCATCACTTCGGCACGCTGAAGGAAATTGAGCGGGCCTCGCTCGCTGATCTCGGCAAGGTGCCGGGGATCAGCGCCGAGAGCGCCCGCCGGATTTTCGATTTTTTTCACGCGCAGCCGGGCTGATGGGTGAAATTGATATTCCGACAGTTGACCTTCACGAAACGGCGGTATTGGTAGAACGGATGAATACGGTGACCACCAGAGGCTCGGCGCGAAACGGGTTGTCGATCCCGAATATCCTGACATTTGCCCGGATCGCGGCGATCCCGGTGGTGGTCGGCTGCATCTATGCCCAGTCCATTCTCGACGGGCCGCTGTGGCTCCGTTGGGTCGCGCTGGCGGTGTTCATTGCCGCCGCCATCACCGATTTTCTCGACGGCTATTATGCCCGCATCTGGGACCAGCAATCGGCGCTTGGCCGGATGCTCGACCCGATCGCCGACAAGCTGTTGGTCGCCTCCTGCCTGCTGATGCTGGCGGCTGATCAAATCATCAACGGTTGGACCCTGTGGGCCGCCGTCGTCATCCTGTGCCGCGAAATCCTGGTGTCGGGTCTGCGCGAATATCTCGCGGCGCTGCGGGTCAGCGTACCGGTGACCAGGCTCGCCAAATGGAAGACCACCGCGCAACTGGTGGCGATCGGCTTTCTGCTGGCGGGCCAAGCTGGCGACATGATTTTTCCGTTCACGACGATCATCGGAATAGCGCTCTTGTGGCTGTCAGCGATCTTCACGATCTACACCGGCTGGGATTACTTCCGTGCCGGCATTCACCATCTCATCGAGGCCGATTCATGAAGGTGGTGTATTTCGCATGGGTGCGTGAACGCATCGGCAAGGCGGAAGAAAACGTCGAGCCGCCGGCCGACGTGCGCACGGTGGGCGACCTGATCGGCTGGCTGGCCGGGCGCGGAGAGGCCTACGCCCACGCCTTCGAGACGCCGCGCGTGATCCGCGCCGCGATCGATCACGCGCATGCGCCGCCGGAGACAACCATCGCCGGCGCGCGCGAGATCGCGTTCTTCCCCCCGATGACCGGCGGCTAGGGTGTGACGGGTTCTGGCGCCATCATGCCTTTCCGTCATTGCTTCGCTCGCAATGACGGCTTGGATCGAACTCGATCTGATGTCGCAAATCGTAGTATCGTAATCCCATGACCACTCCCGTCACCATTCGCCTGCAAGAGCCCGACTTCGACACCGCACGCGAGGTTGCCGCGATGACCGCTGGCCGCACCGATGTCGGCGCGGTGGTGTCGTTCAGCGGAGTCTGTCGCGGCGGCGCGCAAGACGGAATTGACGGCGATGCCCTCGACGCGCTGACCCTCGAACACTATCCCGGCATGGCCGAAGCCGAGATCGGCCGTCATGTCGAGGAGGCGCAGGCGCGCTGGCCTCTGCTTGGCGTCACGGTCATTCACCGCCATGGCCGCATCCGGCCGGGCGAGAACATCGTGCTGGTGGTCACGGCCTCGTCGCACCGGCAGGCGGCATTTGAGGCGGCGGAGTTTCTGATGGATTACTTGAAGACGCGTGCGCCGTTCTGGAAGCGCGAGGAAAGCGCCGCCGGCACGAACTGGGTCGATGCCGCCGCCCATGATGATGACGCCGCCGCGCGCTGGACCAAATCCTGATGGCGAAGAAATCACTCTCCAAACAAGCGCGCGCGAAAGAGCCGCGTGCCGTTGCGAAGAAAGCCGTGCCGCTTCGTGCGCCGAAAGCCGCGAAAATCGTCCGGCCCGCGCGCGGCGAATTGCTGACGCTGCTCGATTTCGTACGCTACGCGGTCAGCCGTTTCATCGCGGCGGATGTGGCCTTCGCGCACGGCACCACCGATCCGGTGGCGGATGCCGCGTTCCTGGTTTGCGAGACGCTGCATCTGCATCCCGATCAGCTCGAAATGTTCGCAACCGCGCGCGTCACGGCCACCGAGAGCGCGAAGCTGCTCGACCTGATCGAGGCACGGGTCGTGACCCGCAAGCCCACCGCCTATCTGGTCAACAAGATCTATATGCGCGGCTTGCCGTTCTACGTCGACGAGCGGGTGATCGTGCCGCGCTCCTTCATCGGCGAATTGCTGGACTCGCATTTCTCCGGATCGGATGAGACGGATAGCGGCGCGCTGATCGACGATCTCGGCGCGGTGGAAAGCGTGCTCGACCTCTGCACCGGCTCGGGCTGTCTCGCGATTCTTGCGAGCCGCCATTTTCCCAACGCGCGTATCGATGCGGTCGACCTGTCGAAGGATGCGCTCAAGGTCGCGGCGAGGAACGTCGCCGACTATGGCCTTGAAGACCGCATTGCGCTTTACAATGGCGATCTGTTCGCGCCGCTGGGCGACACGCGCTACGATCTCATCATCAGCAACCCACCCTATGTCGATGCGCAGGGCATGGCGGACCTGCCGCGCGAATGCCGCCATGAGCCGAAGATGGCGTTCGACGGCGGCGACGATGGCCTCGACATCGTGCATCGCATTTTGCGCGAAGCCGCATGGCACCTGACACCGCATGGCGGCCTACTGTGTGAGATCGGCCGCTGTCGCGAGGCGTTGGAAGCGGCCTATCCCGAATTGCCGATGCTCTGGCTCGATACCGAGGACTCCGAAGGCGAGGTGTTCTGGATCGACGCCGCGACGCTTACGACGCTGGCCTGAAGGTTTGATCAGGAAGGGAGTCTCTCTTCGTCATTGCGAGGAGCGTAGCGACGAAGCAATCCAGCTCTTTCGTGTGGCTTTCTGGATTGCTTCGCTTCGCTCGCAATGACGATTAGAGTTCGCCCGGCCTCACTTTGCCGCAGGCATGGCCGCCCTGCGTTGCGGCTCTGGTCAAATCACCGCCGTTCGCCTAAATAAAGTCCATCCAGCGAAGGACAGATGCAAACCTCCGGCGATGCCGCCGGAGGTTTCATTGTCTTTCGCTTTCTTGTCTTTCGCTTTCTTGTCTTTCGCTTCGTGTTTTCGCACCGTCATATCAACCACGCCGCCGTTTTGATGATCGTATCGCCATGCTTTTCGCTGCCCGCCAGAACGCGTTCACGCGCGACGCCTGGCTCGGAGAATTCCGGGCGACACTGGCGCTCGGCTGGCCGATGGTGCTCACCAATCTCGCGCAGATTGCGCTGACCACCACTGACGTCATTGTCGTCGGCCGTCTCGGCCCGTCGGCGCTCGCTGCAGCCACCCTTGGCGTCAATCTCTATTTTGGTCTCCTGATTTTCGCCATCGGTCTGGTCACCGCGACCTCGCCGATGATGGCGGAGGCGATCGGTCGCGGACATCGTGTGGTGCGTGACGTCCGGCGTACCTTCCGGCAGGGGCTTTGGTCCGCGGTCATCGTCGCGATTCCTGCGTGGATTCTGCTGTGGCATACCGACAAGGTCTTGCTGACGCTGGGGCAGGAGCCGCAACTCGCGGCGGACGCACATCAGTTCATGCACGAACTGCAATGGGGCTTCCTGCCGGCGCTTGGGTTCATCACGCTGCGCTCGTTCGTCACCGCGCTGGAGCGGCCGATCTGGGCGATGGTGGTGACGGTGGCGGCTATCCTGTTCAACATCGCCGCCAACTGGGCGCTGGTGTTCGGGCATCTCGGTCTGCCGGCGCTCGGGCTGCGCGGTTCGGGATTGGCGACGATGCTGTCGAACACCTTCATGTTCGTTGGCCTCGTCGTGGTCGTGCTGGTGGATCGCCAGTTCCGGCGCTTCCATCTGTTCGGGCGCTGGTGGCGGCCGGACTGGCCTCGTTTCGTCACCTTGTGGCGGCTCGGCGTCCCGATCGGCGCGACCATGGCGCTGGAGATCACGCTGTTCAACGCCGCGGTGTTCGTGATGGGGCAGTTCGGTACGGCGGCGATCGCCGCGCACTCCATCGCGATCCAGATCGCGGCGGCGTCCTTCATGGTGCCGCTCGGGCTTGGGCAGGCGGCGACGGTGCGCGTCGGGCTGGCGCATGGCGCGGGCCTTCGCGACGACATCACCCGCGCCGGCTGGACCGCCTTCGCGATGGCGATGGTGTTCATGGCGACGATGAGTTTCGTGCTGATGACGTTTCCGAAAGTGCTGATCGGCGCCTTCATCGATGTCACCGATCCGGCCAACGTCCCGGTCGCAGAGATGGCGGCGCTGTTCCTCCTATGGGCGGCGATCTTCCAGCTTGCCGACGGCGCGCAGGTGATCGGCGCCGGCATGTTGCGCGGTTTGCAGGATACCCGCGTGCCGATGCTCTACGCCGCGTTCGGCTACTGGGGCTGCGGCATGCCGCTCAGCCTGTTGTTCGCCTTCAAGTTCGGCTACGGCGGCGTCGGCATCTGGGTTGGGCTGGCATCCGGGCTCGCCGTCGTCGCCATCCTCATGATCCGGCGCTGGATGCGGCGCGACCGGTTGGGGCTGGTGCCGACTTAGTCGGATCGTCATTGCGAGGAGCGATAGCGACGAAGCAATCCAGCAGCCACGAAAGTAGGACTGGATTGCTTGGCTCGCAATGACGGTTACGCCGCCGCCTGCTTCGACCGCACCTCGGCAGCGTAGTCCTGCATCAGTTGCGCGGTGAGCGCGCCCGGCGTGAATCGCCAGTGCGCGATCTCGGCCACCGGCGTCACCTCGGCGGCCGAGCCGGTGAGGAAGCACTCGCTAAAGCCTGACAATTCCTCCGGCATGATGCGGCGCTCGATCACTTCGATACCGCGCCGTTTCGCGAGATCGATGACCGTGGCGCGGGTGATGCCGGCGAGGAAACAGTCGGCAATCGGCGTGTGCAGCTTGCCGTCCTTGACGAAGAAGATGTTGGCGCCGGTGCATTCGGCGACGCGGCCTTCCCAATCCAGCATCATTGCATCGGCATAGCCGGCGCGCTCCGCTCTGTGCTTGGAGATGGTGCAGATCATGTAGAGCCCCGAGGCCTTCGCCAACGCCGGAATGGTGCGCGGGTCGGGCCGGCGATATTCCGCGAGCGCGACGCGGATGCCCTTCAGCCGTTCGGCGGGATCGAAATAGCTCGGCCAGGTCCAGCAGGCGATGGCGAGGTGGATGGTGTTGGACGGCGCCGACACACCCATCATCTCCGAGCCGCGCCAGGCAATGGGGCGCAGATAAGCGTCTGTCAGCCTGTTGCTGTCGAGCACGAGCTTCTTCGCGGCATCGATCTCGGCCACCGAATAGGGAATCTCGAAATCGAGAATCCGCGCGGAGTTCTTCAGTCGCTCCGAATGCGCGGTGCTGCGGAACACCTCGCCGCCATAGGCGCGCTCACCCTCGAATACGCAGCTTGCGTAGTGCAGTCCGTGGGTGAGGAGATGGACGTTGGCATCGCGCCACGGCACCAGCTTGCCGTCGTACCAGATCACGCCGTCGATGTTGTCGAATGAAACGCCCATGTGATGGCTCCGGTGCATGCTGACGAAAATGCTTCGAGCAATTGGCGCGCACCGTCCCGTTCACGGGACCGGTGGTCCCGCGCTGAATGAAGCGATGCGAGTGTTGGTTACAGAGGGAGCGGACTAACTCCGCGCCCAGCTACAGGACCTTCTTGATCCAGTTATGCGTGTCGGCGGCGCGGCCGTACTGGATGTCCACCAGCTTCTTGCGCAGCCCCATCGCGACGTCGCCCGCGGCGCCGCCGTTGATGGTGAAGTCGCCCTTGGCCGAGCACACCTTGCCGATCGGCGAGATCACCGCCGCCGTGCCGCAGGCGAAAGCTTCCTTCAGCTTGCCGCTGGCGGCATCCGCCCGCCACTGGTCGATCGAATAGGCTTCCTCGCGCACCGTTTTGCCGGCTTCCCTGGCTAGCGCGATGATCGAATCGCGGGTGATGCCGGGCAGAATGGTGCCGAGCGGCGGTGTCGAGAGCGAGCCGTCCTCGAACACGAAAAACACGTTCATGCCGCCCAGTTCCTCGACGTTGCGATGCTCGTTCGGGTCGAGGAACACGACCTGGTCGCAGCCGCGTTCGATGGCTTCCGCTTGCGCGCGCAAGGATGCGGCGTAGTTGCCGCCGCACTTGACAGCGCCGGTGCCACCGACCGCCGCGCGGGTGTAGTTCTCCGAGACCCAGATCGAGACCGGCGCGGGGCCGCCCTTGAAGTAGGAGCCTACCGGCGAGGCGATCACCGCGAAGATATATTCGGAGGACGGCTTGACGCCGAGGAACACCTCGTTGGCGATCATGAAGGGACGGATGTAGAGGCTGCCTTCGCCGCCCGGAATCCAGGCGCGGTCGATCTGGACGAGTTGCTCGACCGCCTCGATAAACACCGCTTCCGGCACCGGCGCCATCGCCATGCGGTCGGCCGAGTTGCGGAAGCGTCTGGCGTTGGCGTCGGGGCGGAACAAGTTGACGCCACCGTCCTCGCGCCGGTAGGCCTTCAGCCCCTCGAAGATTTCCTGTGCGTAGTGCAGCACCGCGGTCGCCGGATCGAGCGGGAAGTTGGCGCGGGATTCAACGCGCGCGCTGTGCCAGCCCTTGCCGGCGCTGTAGCGGACGATCGCCATGTGATCGGTGAACACCCGGCCGAATCCGGGATCCTTCAGCTTGTCGGCGCGGTCGGCGTCGGACGTTGCATCGGCCTTCGGCTGGACGTCGAAGTTCAACCAGAGCGAGCCATCGGCTTTATCGAACGAAACTCCCATGGGTCATCTCCCGGATCTAGCGACGTGCGCTCAAGCGCCTGGTCGGATTGTCGTCAACTTTATGCCCATTCCACCTGCAAAGCGGCTTTCAACTTTTGCGGAATAGGCGAACTCCAGTATGTTTGCCGGGCCGTGGGCCGGCAATCGGGTGGTGCAGATCTTTCGCCCTGGCTTCGCGGCAATCGGATCGACCGCGCAAACTTAAAACCAGGAATGGGGACGAAAACGATCTAATATTTCGTCATCATCGTCCTTTTTGTAACATTGAGACCTAGATACGTCAATATGACTGACATAAATTTTGCGAGCAAAAAAGGCATGGCTGCCCCGCCAGACGCCACGGCCGGCAGCGGCGGGGCCCCGCTGCGCTGGGACATCATTGAATTGCTGTTCTTCGCCTATCGCGATTTTGTCGGCGACGCCGATCATGTGCTGGAGACATTCGGCTTCGGCCGCGCCCATCACCGTGTCGTGCACTTCGTGCATCGCTATCCGGGCCTGACGGTCGCCGATCTTCTCGGGGTCCTCCGGATCACGAAGCAGTCACTGGGACGTGTCCTCAAGCAATTGCTCGAGGAAGGGTATATCGTGCAGCGTGCCGGCGATCAGGATCGGCGGCAGCGCCTGTTGTTCGCCACCGTCAAGGGCGAGACGCTGATCGCCAGGCTGGCCGGTTTGCAGACCGAACGGATTAACCGGGCGATGCGGGGTCTGAGCGCGTCGGACGCCGCCGCAGTCAGCGAGTTTCTGCGCGGTATGATCGATCGCGAAGAATCGGACAAGGTGCTTGAGAGCCTGCTGGATCATCATCGTCCCGAGACGCGGGACTAGTTTTTTGTTTGAGCATGATCTTGTCCGAAAACCGGTTTCCACTTTTCGGGATCATGCTCTAAGTGACAACGGTTTCAACCATGGCACGACCACCCATCCAACCCGCCGACGATGCCCCGCATCTGCTGCTGGTCGATGATGACCGCCGCATCCGCGATCTGCTGTCGCGCTTTCTCGCTGGCGAGGGCTATCGCGTCACCACGGCAATGAGCGCCGCCGACGCGCGCGCCAAGTTGCAGGGGTTGCATTTCGACCTTCTGATTCTGGATGTGATGATGCCGGGCGAAACCGGTTTCGATCTGGCCCGCTTCATCCGCACCACGTCCACCGTGCCGATCGTGATGCTGACCGCGCGCCACGAAGCCGAAAGTCGCATCGAAGGCTTGCAAATCGGCGCCGACGATTACGTCGCAAAGCCGTTCGAGCCGCGCGAACTGCTGCTGCGCATCGGCAACATCCTCAAGCGCGCTACCCCCGCGCCGGTGGCGAAGGTGGAATCGGTGCGGTTCGGACCGTTCGTCTATCATCTTGATCGTGGCGAACTGCGCGAGGGCGAAACCGTCATTCACCTCACCGACCGTGAGCGTGAAATGCTGCGCATTCTCGCGGTCATTCCCGGCGAGACCGTGCCGCGCGGCGATCTCACCGGGAACGGAGGCAACGTCAACGAGCGCGCCGTCGATGTGCAGATCAATCGGCTGCGCCGCAAGATCGAACGCGATCCGGCCAATCCGCTCTTCCTGCAAGCGGTGCGTGGTATCGGCTATCGTCTGGTCGCGTCGCCGTGAGTCGCGCCGGATGTTTTCCCCAATGCCTTTCCCGGTGTCTTGCCTGATGAGCCTGGTCCGATGAGCACAATCGATGCCGGCCTGACGCTGATCCGCAGCGCCGCGCAGCGCGCCTCGACCTTCAACAAGCGGCTCGGCAACTCGTTCAAGGGCTGGATGCCCAAGGGTCTCTACGCCCGCGCGCTGCTGATCATGATCGTGCCGATGGTGGTGCTGCAATCCGTGGTGGCCTTCGTGTTCATGGAGCGGCACTGGAACACGGTGACGCGGCGGCTGTCAGCGACGGTGGTGCAGGACATCGCGGCGCTGATCGATGTCTACAAGGGCTACCCGCAGGACAAGGATCACGCCTTGCTGCGCAAGATCGCGCAACAGCGGCTCGGACTGGTGGTGGACTTCCTGCCGCCGGGCGACATGCCGCAGCCGGGGCCGAAGCCGTTCTTTTCGCTGCTCGACCAGTCGTTGTCGGGGCAGATCGGCCGGCAGATTTCGCGGCCGTTCTGGATCGACACCGTCGGCCGCTCCTCGCTGGTGGAAATCCGTATCCAGCTCGACGACTCGGTGATGCGGGTGTTCGCGCAACGCAGCGCCGCCTATGCGTCGAATTCGGAAATCTTCTTCCTGTGGATGTTCAGCACTTCGTCGGTGCTGCTGATCGTCGCCGTTCTTTTCCTGCGTAACCAGATCCGGCCCATCGTGCGGCTGGCGGATGCGGCCGAGAGTTTCGGCAAGGGGCGCGAGGCGCCGAACTTCCGGCCGCGCGGCGCGCTCGAGGTGCGGCGCGCGGCGCACGCTTTCATCGAGATGAAAACCCGCATCGAGCGCACCATGGAGCAGCGCACCGCGATGCTGGCCGGTGTCAGCCACGACCTGCGCACCATCCTGACGCGATTCAAGCTCGAACTCGAATTGATAGGCGACAATCCCGAACTCGAAGGCATGCGCAAGGATGTCGACGAGATGTCCGGCATGTTGGAAGCCTATCTCGCCTTCGCGCGCGGCGACGGCGACGAGCGGGCCCAGCCCACCGACATTTCCGCGACGCTGGAGGAGTTGCGCGGCGACGCCGAGCGCAACGGCGATGTCGCCACCGTGTCTTTCCAGGGGCTGCCGGTGGTGACGGTGAAACCCGCGGCGTTCAAGCGTTGCCTCGGCAATCTGGTGTCGAACGCGTCGCGTTACGCCAAAACCATCACCATCTCGGGGCATCGCGATCATCGCTGGTTGAGCGTGACGGTGGATGACGACGGGCCGGGGATTCCGCAGCACATGCGCGAAGAGGTGTTCAAGCCGTTCCTGCGGCTCGACGATGCCCGCAATCAGGACCAGGGCGGCAGCGGGCTCGGCCTCGCGATTACACGAGACATCGCGCGTTCGCATGGCGGCGACGTCACCCTCGGCGACAGCCCGATGGGAGGTCTTCGCGCCACTGTGCGGATTCCGGTGTAGGGTTCGATTTAAAGGTCCTATCCGTCGTCATGCCCGCGCATAGCCGTTCGAAGAACGGCGTCGCTTCGCGCGCCGATGTCGCGGGCATCCACGTCCTTGCGAGATTTCAGCAAGAAAGACGTGGTTGGCCGGGGCGAGCCCAGCCATGACGAATGGATAGCCTAATGGTTCGTCGAACGTCGTCGAAACTACTTCGCAAGTTCTTTCGAGCGTTTGGTTGCCGCCGCCACTGCGCGTTCCAGAAGCGGCTGGAAACCGTCATCGCCCATCAGCACGCCAAGTGCCGCTGCCGTCGTCCCGCCGGGCGAGGTGACGTTCCGGCGCAAGGTCGCGGCATCGAGATCGGAGCGATAAAGCAGTTCGCCGGAGCCGGCGACGGTCTCGCGCGCGAGTGTTGCCGCCAGCTTCGCCGGCAGGCCTGCCGCGACGCCGGCACGCGCCAGTTCCTCTGCCAACAGGAACACGTAGGCCGGACCCGAGCCCGACACTGCCGTCACCGCGTCCATCAGCGTCTCGTCGTCGAGCCACTCGATCTTGCCAGTGGCGGCGAGCAGGGCGTCGGCGAGGGCCCGTTGGCCGGCGCCGACGGTCGTGTCGGGCACCGCGACGGTAACGCCGCGCCCAATCGCCGCCGGCGTGTTAGGCATCGCCCGCACCACGTTGCCGCCACAGGCGCCGCTGATCGCCTTGATGGTGGTGCCGGCCATGATCGACACCACCAGCGTCGAGGACCGCACGAATGATTTCAGCGTCGCGGCGGCGTCGTGAAACATCTGCGGCTTGACCGCGAGCACCAGCGCGTCGGCTTGTCCGATGTCCGACGGCGCGGGATTGAGACGCGCGCCTTTCGCAGCCAGGGTGCGAATATCGTCGGACACATGCGGATCGATGATGACGACGCGCGCCGGAGCGAGCCCATGCGCCAGCCAGCCGGTGAGCAATGCGCCGCCCATCTTGCCGGCGCCGGCGAGGACGACGGTGCCTTGAATTTGCGCGAGCGGATTCGAGGATTCGGTCATGGAGAGGTCCGTAATCAATCAGGGTGTGCGATGCTAGCATAGAATAGCATCATGGCCGGGGTTGTGCCGGTCATCGATGTCTTTCTTTGGGGGGCGAGCAAAATTGAACCGTGATAGCGAGCGAAGCGAAGCAATCCGGAAAGCCAGGAAGCAAAGGCAGGATTGCTTTGTCGCTTACGCTCCTCGCAATAACGTGAGGATATGACGCGCGCGCCTTTTACGCCTCGCCCTCGGTGTCGAACATTGCCGCGGTCATGGCCTCGGCAGCGGACTTGCCGGCCCACACCACGAATTGCAGCGCTGGATAATAGCGTTCGCACGCGCTGATGGCGCCGGACAGCATCGCCTCGCATTGCGCGCTCGATGCTGTCAGCCCGTCCGGCAACAGCAGCGCCTGGCGATACATCGCGGTGCCGGTTTGCACCCAGATATCGAAGTGCCCGACCCAGAGTTGCTCGTTGATCGCCGCGATCAGCTTTTGCACTTCGCCGCGCCGCGCCGCCGGAATCTTCATGTCGAATGCGCAGGCAAGATGCAGCGCCTCGATCTCATTCATCCAGGTGAAGGAAAGCTGGTAATCGGTCCATGCCCCTTGCGTGATGATGGTGATCTCGTCCTCGCCCGAGCGTTCGAACGACCAGTCATGCGTGGCGGCGATCTCCTCGATCACTTCCAGCGGACTGCTTCGGGAATCGAACGTGCCTTCGAGGAGGGACATGCCGTCTCGACCTTGCTGTTGTCTGTTGTGATACGCACGCGGCAGGACAATAGGCGCTGAGCCCGACGCATCGCTGCATGTCGCGAACCGTGATGAACTGAAGTCGT
>CAUJJN010000244.1 GCA_963204905.1 Pseudomonadota bacterium | reverse complement strand
GACGGGGCGAGATAGTAGCGCATCCAGGAGCTTGTGTCCGGTCATTGGCGCTACTCGGGAAGCCGTCGAAATCATGCGCTCGCTTTGCGCGGTTCCGGCTTCCGAGTCAATATTCAATATGGACTTGAAACGGAACGGCAGTGTAGCCCTTCCTGGCCGGAAGCCTGCCTCAGTAAGTGATCTTCAGCGGCAGCTTGCGAGCCTGCTCGATCAACTGGCCGATTGATTTTTCCGACGGCAGCACCTGCACCAGTTTCCGCTTGCCGTTGGCATCCTTCATCGCTTGCGCCAGACGCGCCGGATTCCGATGGGTGAATTCGCGCACAGTGGTGACACCGGCGGCGCGCAGCAATTCAGCCTTCGCCTTACCCATGCCGGGTATGCGCATGCAGTCGGCGATGTTGGCCCATTCCAGCAATTGCTGCTCGGTGAAGTTGGTTTTCGCGGCCAGCGCTTTCCGCCCTTTGGCTGTGCGTGCCGCTTCCAGCAATCCTTCCGTCGTGCGAATGCCCGCTGCCTTGAGTTTCGACGCAGCAAAGGCCGTCATGCCGTCAATCTTGGAAATCGGATATGTCATTGTGCTCGGCGGTAAGTAAGGTGCTTAGACGGACGGTGTAAAGCCGCACGAGGCGTGTCTCGATGTCCCTCTGCGGACCGCGCCCATGCGATCCGCATTTGCTCTGTCTTGGAAAGCGCCGGAAAGTTCACCGCCCAAAGCGATAAGGCTGCGAGTTCCCCCGCAGTCTTGCACTGGCCTTTGCGGGGGCGTGCTGCTGGCATGACGATGGTGCTGGCGGGTCGTTGATGGAAGAAGATTTCGCCGGGAGAAACGGCCCGCATGCCCCGCGCCGCGCTCGGCGCTCGCGGTTATGCTCATACAAACTTGACTCATACGCCCCGCCCCAGCCGATTGAGTATCGGCACGTTATTGTGTCGGTCCATTGTGGGCTCTTGCAACGGGAAACACAAGCAGCGCAGGCGCTTGAACCTTTGTCCCATAACAATCGCGCAAGGACTGTTGCAGTAATGCAAGAGCAAATGCCGATGCAAGTTGAAAGTTTCATCATTGGAAGGGATTTCAGATTTTCAACGAGACAGAGGACGCGTTGCCTCACCGACGTTTCGTCGCATCGCGCGGTCGCCTTTCGGCATGTGCCCTGTTCCACCTGACCCGCAACATGCGGTAGGATAGCGCAGCCACTCAACCCGTGCGCGCGAAGAGGCCAAGCGATGCCGACCACCGACACCACGACCGACACCAGCGACGCGATCTTTATTGGCAAGGGCGAAGAGCCGGCCTGGCTGACGCTGGCCCTCGCCAATCGTCATGGTCTCGTGACGGGCGCGACAGGCACTGGCAAAACCGTGTCCCTGCAGGTCATGGCGGAGGGCTTTGCGCGTGCCGGCGTTCCGGTGTTTGCAGCCGATATCAAGGGTGACTTGTCCGGCATTGCCGAGATCGGTGAAGCGAAAGACTTCATACTCAAGCGCGCCAAGGAAATCGGGCTGACTTTCCAGCCGGATCAATTCTCGACCGTGTTCTGGGACGTGTTCGGTGAGCAGGGCCATCCCGTTCGCGCCACGGTCTCGGAAATGGGGCCGCTGCTGCTGTCGCGAATGATGGACCTCAACGACGTGCAGGAGGGTGTGCTCAACATTGCCTTCCGCGTCGCGGACGAACAGGGTCTGTTGCTGCTCGACATGAAGGATTTACGCGCGATCCTCACGCTGGTCGGTGAGAACGCGGCGCAACTGACCACGCAATACGGGAACGTCTCGAAACAGTCGGTGGGCACCATTCTACGCCAACTTCTGGTGCTGGAAAATCAGGGGGGCGACAAGTTTTTCGGCGAGCCGGCGCTCCAGCTGAAGGACTTCATGCGGACCGACCGCGACGGGCGCGGCGTGGTGAACATTCTTGTCGCCGACAAGCTGATGCAGAATCCGCGGCTTTACGCCACGTTCCTGCTCTGGATGTTGTCGGAGTTGTTCGAAGAGCTTCCCGAGGTAGGCGATCCGCCAAAACCGAAGCTGGTCTTCTTCTTCGACGAGGCGCATCTGTTGTTCAACGATGCGCCGAAAGCCTTGATGGAGAAGATCGAGCAGGTGGTGCGGCTGATCCGCTCCAAGGGCGTCGGCGTCTATTTCGTGACGCAAAATCCAGTCGATGTGCCGGACAAGGTGTTGGCGCAACTCGGCAACCGCGTCCAGCATGCGCTTCGCGCCTTCACGCCGCGTGATCAGAAGGCGGTCGCGGCGGCCGCGCAGACGTTTCGTCCGAACCCCAAGCTGAATACCGCGCAGGTCATCACTGAGCTCGGCACTGGCGAGGCTCTGGTATCCTTTCTCGAAAAGAAGGGGACGCCCTCGATCGTCGAACGGGTGTTGATCCGACCACCTTCGGCGCGGATCGGGCCGGTGACGCCGGAAGAACGCAAGGCCATTCTCGCCGGCAGTCCGGTGAAGGGCAAATATGACACCGCGATCGATTCCGAATCCGCTTATGAAGTTTTGCAGAAGCGGGTTGCCGGCGCACCCTCTGACGGCTCGGGAGGCGGTATATTCGGCCAGATCGGTTCGATCGTCGGCAGCATCTTTGGCACCAATACGCCGCGTGGCAAGTTGAGCACGGGACAGGTGATCGCGCGCGATGTCACCCGCTCTGTGACCAACAAGGTGGTCGGTGGGATCGTCGCCGATCTCGGTAAGTCGGTGGGCGGTTCAGTGGGCGGCTCGATCGGCCGCTCCATCGTGCGGGGCGCGCTGGGAAGTCTGCTGAAGCGTTGATGGATCGCGAAAGTTAAACGGGACAATATCGATGATGAAACTGGCTGCGGTACTCGACCATATCGATGCGGATTTCGATCGCAGCCTCGAGCGGCTGTTCAAATTGCTGCGTATCAAATCGATCTCGGCGGATCCGGCGTTTGCCGGCGACTGCAAGGCGGCAGCGGATTATCTCGCGAGCGATATTGCCTCATTCGGTTTCAAGGCCGAGGTCCGGCCGACCGGGGGGCATCCCGCCATCGTTGCCAAACCCGACAAAACCGACAGCACGCGGCCGCATGTCCTGTTCTATGGACACTACGACGTGCAGCCGGTCGATCCGATCGAGTTGTGGCACTCGCCGCCATTTGACCCGGTCGTCACCGATCATGCCGACGGCCGCAAGATCATCGTCGCGCGCGGCGCGCAGGACGACAAGGGACAGTTGATGACCTTCGTCGAAGCGTGCCGGGCATGGGTCGCGGTCGCCGGCGCGTTGCCGCTTGACGTCACCTTCCTGATCGAGGGCGAGGAGGAGGTCGGCTCGAAGCATCTCGTCAGCTTCCTCGAGAGCAACCGGAGCGACCTCAAGGCAGACTTCGCCCTGGTCTGCGACACCAGCATGTGGGACCCGAATACGCCAGCCATCACCACGGCGCTGCGCGGCCTTGTCTATGACGAGGTGCGGATCACCGCCGCCAATCGCGATCTGCACTCCGGCCTGTTCGGTGGTGCCGCGCAAAATCCAATCCGGGTGCTGACCCGAATTCTCGGCGGGCTGCACGACGACAATGGGCGCGTCACCATTCCCGGCTTCTACGACGGCGTGAAGGATTTGCCGCCGGACATCCTGGCGCAATGGAAGGCGCTCGACTTCACGCCCGATTCTTTCCTCAAACCGATCGGCCTGTCGCTCCCCGCCGGTGAAAAGGATCGACTGCTGATCGAACAGGTCTTCTCGCGGCCGACCTGCGATATCAACGGCATCTTCGGCGGCTACACCGCCGAAGGTTCCAAGACTGTGATCCCCTCACACGCCACCGCCAAGGTGTCGTTCCGGCTTGTCGGTGGTCAGGACCCCAACAGGGTCCGGGCCGCGTTCCGCGACTTTGTCCGGGAACGCTTGCCCAAGGACTGTCGCGCTGACTTCATCGATCATTCCGGCGCGCCGGCGGTGTCGCTCGATTGGAACATGAAGCCGCTCGCGGCGGCCAAGCGCGCGCTGACCGAGGAATGGGCGCGCGAGGCGCAGCTGATCGGCTCGGGCGGTTCGATTCCGGTGGTGGGCGATTTCAAGCGGGTGCTGGGACTGGACAGCGTGCTGGTCGGTTTCGGGCTCGACGACGACAACATCCATTCGCCGAACGAGAAGTACGACCTCAAGAGCTTCCAGAAGGGCATCCGCTCCTGGGCGCGCATCCTCGCGGCGCTGGCGGAAGCGCCGAAGGTGTGAGCGCGGGAGCCCGACGATCCAAGAGCCTGAGCGAACAGCAGGCAAATCTATCGAACGCGCGGCCTTGGATCTCCGTCATTGCGAGCAAAGCGAAGCAATCCAGCCTTTTGAAAAGATTCTGGGTCGCTTCGTCGCGTCGCTTCTCGCAATGACGAAAGAGCGCATCTTGATTTGATCGGCCGCATTTTGAGTCGGACTCAAAGAAAGGTATAACGTAAAAACGCCGCCCGGAATTGGGCGGCGTTTGAAGACGTGCAGAGGTTTGTGGGTGCCAGTCTACAACAAATCTCAGGTCTTGTAACTGGGGTCGAGCCGGTCGAGCTTGCGCAGTAGCGGCGGCCATACCAGTTTGGTCGCGCGCAGTTCGGCGCGGTCGCGGTTCTCCACCAGCCGCGCGTTCTTGTCGATCACCGTCTGCTCGACGGGATAAGCGGTCGGGCCGAGCATTCGTGTGCGCACCTGCATGGTGCAGGCGCGTTCGAGATGGAACATGCGCTCGAACGCCGACGCTACCGAACGGCCGACTGTCAGCGTGCCGTGATTGCGCAGCAGCATGTGGTTCTTGTCGCCGAGGTCTTTTTGCAGGCGCGGGCGCTCGTCGTGGTCCAGCGCGATTCCTTCGTAATCGTGATAGGCGAGGTCGTGCGTGACGAGTTGCGCCGTCTGGTTCAGTGGCAGCAATCCTTCCATGCAGCTCGCAACGGCTGTGCCGTCGGGGGTGTGGAGATGCAGCACACAGCCGGCATCCTCGCGCACTTCGTGGATGGCGGAGTGGATGGTAAAGCCGGCCGGATTGATGCTGTATTCGCTTTCGGTGAGCTGGTTGCCATCGAGATCCACCTTCACCAGGCTGGATGCGGTGATTTCATCGAACATCAAGCCATAGGGATTGATCAGAAAGTGATGCTCGGGTCCCGGGACCCGCGCGGAGATGTGCGTATCCACCAGATCGTCCCATCCGTAATAGGCGACGAGACGGTAGGCCGCCGCAAGATTGACGCGCTGGCTCCATTCCGCCTCGGTCATCGTTGACGGGATTTCCTTGAGGCGAGCTTCGGCGGGCGACATGATCTCTCTCCGTCAGACCGTTATGATGACGGAGCGTAAACCCGTCCATGATGCCCATCAAGCGGTGGCTTCCGGAGGGCGAGATACCGGAAATGCATGGTTGGCTTCGCTTGCGGCGGAAACCAAAACCGCTTTGCCGCAATTGCGGTTGGCGGTGATGGCGATATGAAGCTATCGTAGGTCCAGGATGGCGGTCGCTGAAGCGCCGCGTTGGGGGTGGAGTTCCATATGGCTTTGCTGATGATTGCCGGTATCGCCGCGGTTTTGGCGGGGAGCGTGGCAATCTGGTTCGGTATTCCGGTGAAGGAGTTCAGCTTCGGCAACACCATGATCCTCGCTGGAGCAATCGCGATCTGCAACGGCCTGTTGCTGATGGGGCTCGGTGTTGTGGTTCGCGAACTCAAGGCTGTCAGGCTGGGCCTGCGCGAGCGCTCGGTTGACGCCATGTCTCGCGAGACGGATGAACATTTGCTTCCCGCCGGCTCGATCGCCAGGCAAGAGGGTCGACTGGATCGCGGCGAATTTGACAGCCGTGATGGCCCGTCGGAAAGCGTCGTCCCCGGTTCGCGGCGGACGGCCGCAGTGCGGAAGGGTGAGAGCGTCGCATCCGAACCGGAGGCAGTACGGGTCGATGTCGAGAGCACAAAGCTCTCGCCGGATGTTGCTCCGCCGGCTACGCCGCCAACCCGGGCCCGCCGCAATCTGCTGTTTTCGTCCTCCCGCAATGATCGCGAGAAGGTCGAGGGGGACGCGAAATCTCCGGTGAGCACGCTGCCCGCGGATCTGGCGCCAGTAATCGGCACGAGGACCGCACAGCCTCATCCGAGCTTCAACGAGACATGGCCGCGCGGTGAGCGGCCCCCCCGCGCAGATTCGGCAGCGCCGCGTCGCGATGCGATCCTTTCGTCGCCGTCGCGCGGAGACAGGATATCTTCGTCCGGGCAGGCCGCGGCATCGACGACCGTTGTGAAATCCGGAACGGTCGACGGCATGGCCTATTCACTCTACGCGGACGGTTCGATCGAAGCCGAGATGCCGGAAGGGATGATGAGGTTCGCGTCCATCGACCAGTTGCGCGTTCATGTAAATCGCGCCAGATGACGATTTCGCCTTTGCCGTCACGCCGCCAGCCCCGTTCAAGGAAAGATCACATCGATGGTTGAAACGCCTGGCAAAAGTTTCATCGACCTGACCGCGAATATCGTATCGGCCTACGTCAGCAACAATCCGACGCCGGCCTCGGAGATTCCGGTCTTGATCGGCCAGATTCATGCCGCGCTGGTGCATGTCGCGACGGGGCGGGTCGAAACCTCGCTTGAGCCGGCCAAACCGGCTGTGACGGTCAAGAAATCGGTGACGGCCGAGTATCTGGTCTGCCTCGAAGATGGCAAGCGTTTCAAATCGCTCAAGCGCCATTTGCGTACCCAATACAATATGACGCCGGAGCAGTATCGCGACAAATGGGGGCTTCCACCGGATTATCCCATGGTGGCGCCGAACTACGCGGTGGCGCGGTCGCAGCTTGCCAAGAAGATGGGGCTTGGACAGCAGCAGCGTCGGCGAAAATAGCTGGCCGCGCCTTCTCGCGAAATTTTTCGCATTTCGCTATCCCCGGTCGGCAAACTTGGACTAGGATATAAGAAAATAATCCTAGGAAAAGTATCTGATGGATCACTCTGCATCCGCGACCGCCAATGTCTCGTCTTCCTCGTGCAGCCTCTCCACCGAACGCGTGCTGTGGTTCGTGACGCTGCGTGTGGCGCGCGATTTCGAACTCGATCAGGATGACTTGCTGGTAGCAACGCGCGGCGCGCCGCAGGCCGCGTTCGCCCGGCAGGTCGCGATCTATCTCGTTCATGTCTGTTTCGGCCTGAGTTTCGCCGCGGTCGGCCGCATGTTCCATCGCGATCGGACGACGGTGGCCCACGCCTGTCGGGTGGTCGAGGATCGCCGGGACAACCGCGAACTCGACCGCCGACTCTCAGCGTTGGAGCGGGCCTGCCGGCGGGCACCGGGATATTCCCACCCCGCAGCGCAGAAGGGGTGGTGATGATGTCCGGTTCGACACGACGTCGCAAACGCAATCTCCACAACGCTTCCGCCATCTCGGCAGGTCCCGAGATCGATAGCTTTAGGGCGCGGCACCTTGACCTCGCCACTCATGATGTCATGACGGATACCGGTGTCGCGCGCGTTCTGATGAATGACAGCGAAAGTCCGCTGGCCTGGCTCGCACGGCGCAAGGGGCGGGACGGCCGGGCGATGATCGAGCCGATGCAATTCGTCGCCGGCGAGAAATTGCGCGCGGATTTCACGCGCGCGCAACTGACGCCGCGCGTGACGTCGAGTTGGTCGACGCCGACGGGCGGCAGTTCACGCGGGAACGGCGCCGGCGAGATGACAGATCTGATCGTCGCGGCGCGGCAGCGGGTGCGACTGGCACTGGAGGCGTGCGGACCGGAATTCGCCGGTGTGCTGCTGGACGTCTGTTGTTTTCTGCGTGGGCTTGAAGATCTCGAACACGAGCGCGGCTGGCCGTCGCGCTCCGCCAAGGTGGTGCTGCAACTGGCGCTCGGCCGCCTTGCGCGGCACTACGGCCTGGAACGCGAAAGTGTCGGCGACCGGAGCGCACGCTTGCGCGTCTGGCTCGCGGACGATGCCTCATCTAAGGGCGGCTGAGGAACGAAAAAGTGTGCGGAGGGGATCGCTTGCTGTCGACCCGAAGTGAGATACGCTCAGGACGCGGTTGCGAGATTTTCCCGCGCGTCGTTGCGAATGCGTTCGACCATGGCACGCAGACCGTTCGAGCGTTGCGGTGTCAGGTGTTCGCGGAAGCCCAACTCGTCGAAGACGGCGAGAGCGTCGGTGGCGAGAATTTGCTGTGGCGTGTGGTTGCCGTACAACGTCAGAAGGATTGCGATCAGTCCGCGGACGATATGTGCGTCGCTGTCGCCAAGATAGCGCAGGACAATCCGACCCTCGGCGTCCCTGTCGATCCGCCGCGATAGCCAGACCTGGCTGGTGCAGCCGTTGACCTTGTTTTCAGCAGAATGCTCCGCGTCCGGCATCGGCTCAAGCGTGCGGCCGAGTTCAATGACATACCGGTAGCGGTCGTCCCATTCTTCCAGAAGTTCAAAATTGTCGCGAATCTCGTCGATCGTCATGGCCGCCTGCATTGTTCCCTATGCCATATATAGGGATGCGGCGGACTTAAAGCGATATTCGGATGAAAACGCGATAAATCGGCCCGATCAATTGGTGGCCGTGCCACCGTCAAGCCGCCATTCGGCGCGGAGATCCTCGGCCGTCAACGTGTTCGCTGACCAACCGGTCGAAGCGGAACTGTCGGTGTCACCGTCGATCGATCCGGTTTGGTCCGAATGCCGATCGGTGATGATCTTGTAGATTTTCCGGGCGCCGTCCTGCGCGCGATGACCGATAACGGCCGCCGCCTGACCGCCAACTTCGCAGGCCGCCGGCTGTCGCGTGCAGAATTGCGTCATGTCGGAGACGGCAGCCGTCGCAGCCGAAATCGCCTGGCTGGCGCCGACCTGTGGCAGCTTGTCCGATTCCGGCGTGGCGTCTCGCGGCAACAGCACGAGCACAAGCCCGAGCCAGAATGCCATTCGAAGCAGGAAAAACATCTCGCGTCCCCGTCGTCTCTTTCATCTCGTCGCGATTGAGTTTCGCAATCTGCTTCCGTCATAGCAGTCGGGAATAAATCCCCGGTATTCGATGCCGGCGCAGTTGTCGGAAAATTCGCTTAAAATTCGAAGGATTGGATTCGCCGTAAATTTTCCCTTGAGGTGCGAGGACGCGACAACGCAGCGAGGTTTTCCGCCGTCCATACTTTCGAAACCATAACCGGCAGAGATTGGAAACCACACGTTCACCATTTGGGGCGAATGCGGCTGCGTTTGACACCGAATATCGCGTCTTGCGGTCGAGTTTGCCGTCGCTGCCTGGGGCCTTAGCGTTCGCTTAAGTTCGGTCTGACACGGTGCCCCAACGATAAAGGGGGCGTTCCGGTCCGTCTGCCAAGACGACCAAGCCGAAGCGCAAGATTGTGACAGCATCGACCGTTCTCAAAGGCTGCCTTGATGAATTGCTGCATCCGTCGGTGCGTTACGACGCATTGGCGGGCGCGCGTCACCGTGCTTTCATGGCGCCACGCCTGTTGGGCAGCCTTGCGGCCTTCGCCGCCTTTCCGGTCTATCTCGCATTCCGCGGCGCGCCCAGCTTCATGGAGGTTGTCGCCGTCGCGTGGCTGATTGCGCCGATCCTGCTGTCTTACTTCTTATCCCGCACCGGCCGTTATGAAATGGCGCATGTGCTGTCGTCGGTGGCGTTGGTCGGGCTGGTGATGCTGTTGTCGACCATGAGCGGCGGAATCCAATCCTTCGCCGCCGTCTGGTTGATCGCGGTGCCGCTCGAAGCCGCTCTGTCGGCATCCCGGCGCGTGGTCGGGTTCGCATCGCTTCTGGCACTGGCGGCGGTGGCGACATTGATCGGCTTGACGCAATTTCAAATGTTGCCGGTTGTTTATTCCGGAATCACAACGAGCCACGCTCTTGTTGGAGTCGGGATCGGATCGGCGGCGCTTTATGCTGCCGGTCTTGCGCTGGGCGCGCAGTCGCTGACACAGACCAGCGCATCGCTTCTCAATGCCGAGGAGGATCGATATCGCCTGCTGGCGCGCCATATGGGCGACGTGATCTCGCGTCATCGTCGCGACGGTGCGGTGGAATTCATATCGCCCGCCGCGGAAGGTCTGTTTGGCGTCGCGGCATCGGAACTGGCCGAACACGGTCTGTTCGAGCGGGTTCACGTTGCCGATCGCCCGGCATATCTGACGGCACTGTCGGATGCCGCGCGTGGCAGCCAGTCGTGCGACGTCGAATTCCGTGTCAGGCGCGATGTCGCGCGTGAGGCCGGGAACGGCTATCCGGGTGCACCTGAGTTCGTCTGGATCGAGATGCGCTGCCGGCCGCTCGAAACCATTGCTGATGGCACGACGCGGCCCCAAGCCGATGTCGTCGCGGTAATGCGTGACGTCACGGATCGGAAACATCAGGAATACGCACTCGAGGCGGCGCGCGCGGCCGCCGAGCGGGCGGATGCGTCGAAGAGCCGGTTTCTCGCCACCATGAGCCACGAACTGCGCACGCCTCTCAACGCGATCATCGGCTTCTCGGAAATGATCGTGCATGAGGACGCGATGCAGATCGATGCAACTCGTCGCAAGGAATACGCTCAGCTCATCAATGATTCCGGTTTGCATCTCCTGGCGGTCGTCAACGGCATCCTTGACATGTCGAAGATGGAATCGGGGACGTTTGAAATCACGCCCGAGCCGTTCGATCCGCGGCCAGCCCTGATCAATTGCTGTGATCTTCTGGCGCTGAAAGCGCGCGACAATGGGATTGAGCTCGTAACGACCGTACCGGACGATCTTCCGCGAATCGTCGCCGACCCACGCGCATTCAAGCAAATCATGTTGAATCTGGTCTCGAACGCGATCAAGTTCACCGAGCGCGGCGGTAGTGTCACGGTTTCGGCCGAGATCGAGCGTGAGAGGTTGTTGCTCCGCGTTCGCGATACGGGTGTCGGCATCGCAGCGGATGATCTGAAGCGGATCGGCGATCCCTTCTTTCAGGCCGGCAAGACCTATCAGCGACGATACGAAGGCACAGGTCTTGGCTTGTCGATCGTCAAAAGCCTGGTGAGCCTCCACGGCGGCGAGGTATCGTTGGATAGCAAGCTGGACGTGGGCACCGTGGTGACCGTCGCGCTGCCGTTGAAATCAAAGTCAGCGCCGATGGCGGACAATGTCGCGACGCTCACTCCCGGACCGCGACAAGTGATGACGACAGATCGAGTGAGGAAAAGTGCCTAAAGCGATGACTGCCGATGGTGGCGGGAGCCGACGCCGCCGTCGATCAACCGAGGTTGATGCGAAGCAAAAGCCGAAAGCGGAACGCGGAATTGTGATGCGGATATTGCTGCATAGTCCGAAGGACACGTTCGCCGCGGCGTTGGCCGTCTCCGCGGTGATCGCTATTCTGATCAATGCTTTGTTCCTGCAAGCGGGCCATCATCCATCGCCGATGTTCGGCAAGACGACGGCCATTCCGCTGACAGCGCCGTCGGACACCGCGGCGCTTCTCTCCAACAGTCCGTTACCCCGACCGCGACCCAGCGAAGCCGTGATCAGCCGTGCCGAAGCTGCCGTTGCGGACACTGGCCCGGCCGTGACGAGGAGCATCGATACGCCGGCTTCGACCAAGCCTGTCCCGGCGCCGCGTGCCCCGGCTGCAAAGCATGTGTCGGCGCAGCCCGCGGCGCATCACGATGCGCTCGGCGATCTCATCACCTCGACGCGGCGCACCGCGAATGTGCAGCGCGCGCTCACCAAGTATGGTTATGGCCAATTGAAGCCGACCGGCAATGTGGGCTCGGACACCCAGGCCGCGATCCAGAAGTTCGAACGCGAACGCAAGCTGCCCGTGACTGGCAAAGTCTCCGATCGGCTTGTCCGCGAACTCAGCGCGGTGACAGGGCAGGCAATCGACTGACAAGAAATTCGCGTCGAAGCCTTCGGAGCGCGGCAATCACTGGCGTTGGTGACGCCAACCCGCTAGCGTGATTCCATGAGATTGAAGTCAGCCATCTGGGTCGCGGCGTATCTGCGACGCTGTCAGACCGAAGGGATTTTCGGCGCGGTGCGACGCCGTGGCGCCGACGACGCGGGCGCGGTGTTTGTCAAACTCGTGTTGCTGGATGGCCGAGCCTGGCTATTTGCGCCCGCACCGCAGAGTGCATACGACGACAGCCACCCGATCGAGCGCATATTCGTGGCAACTTCGCGTGAGGCGATGGCCGAGCCGGACGTTGAGGAGCGGATGGCCAAGGAAATCCGGTTCGATCCGGATGTCTGGATCGTCGAGGTTGAAGACAAGGCCGGTCGTCACTTTCTCGATCTGGCCAAGCCCTGATCAATCCTCAGATGCGCGACGTGGTGTCGGGCGCATGGCATCCAGCGTCGCCTGTTGAGCGTCAGGACGCGACAGTGGTTGATTTGCGCGGGCGCGATGGCGCTCGTCATCGTGGAGCAGCGGCCGGTATTTCGGGCGGACGTTCGGTATGCTGGCGCCACGCCAGGCGGCGAGCAGCACAAGCGCCGCGTGTTCGCTGATCTGGTCGTATAGCCGCGAGAGCCTGTAGACAGTTGTCACCGAGACACCGACCTCGGGGTTGAGGAACAGGAGGACACGCTGAAACGCGGCGCTGCTCATGCCCAGCGCCTTGAGGGCGCAGGCGAGCGGCTCGCCCCCGCTATCCTCGACCACTTGGGTGGCGATGCGGGTCGGCAGGATCATCGCGTCGGCCAGTTCACGCGTGAAATTTTCGGTGTCCTCCGCGAACGCAGCCATCTCCAGGATCTGAATGGCGCGTTCTGCGCGAGGAATCGGAATGCGGGATGCGGTTTTCAGGGACGTGTCGGTCAAATGGAATAGAACGGCCACGCGCTTGCTGGAGTCGGCTGCGAAGAACATCTCGCTGATCTGCGCCGCATCGTCCGGCAACATCAGCAGCGGTGCCGCGGCACTATCCGCACCCTTGTCAGTTACGGGCGCGGGTTCGGATTCCGTTGGCGCGATCGATCGCGCAAGCGGCACGGATTGCGCGCGATCTCGCGCACCGATTCCGAGTTGTTCGGCGATCACGACCGGCGTTTTCGGATAAATCGCGAGCCTGGCGCGGACCGACGCGCGCGTGGCGTCATCCACCTGATCGATCAGCCGGGACGTGAGTTCGACGAATTGCCGCTCTTCGTCGTCGGTATGCGACGGCGCCTGCACATAAAGATCAGTCAACACCCGCAACAGCGTCGGACGGATGTCCACGCCCTCGCGGCGAGAGAGCGACATCAAGCCATCGAGGCCGGAGAGCAGGGGAGGTGTTGTCGTCATATTCGCGTGTACGCTGACCTGGGAACTTGAACCCGTCTCTAGCGCGTGGCCTTTAACGACCGGTTAACCATGACTGCTCTTAATAAAGTCGACGTGGCCAGCCTGTTCTGGTGGCGGCAGGAGAGCGAGATGGGCATTGTGATTCAATTTCCGGTCGATGCGGCGGCACAGCGCTCCGCTTCGATCGCGGGCGGCGCCCGATTCGAGACCACGGGCGATGTGCTGATCCTTCCCGTGGTTCGTATCGAACGCGGGACGGACGAGAACAACGGAAACAATCCGGACGAGGGAGCTACGGCGGGACGCCGTCGTCGCCGTCGCGCGCGATCCTGACATCGCCGGATTGGTTTCATGACAGCATCGTTGGCGCGCGCACACGCAGCAGCCTTGCCGCTGCTGTGTCTTACGGTTGCTTTGGGCCTCGGTGCCTGTAGCGGCGGCGATTTTGGTCGTGCCCGCCCGGATGTCCGCACTGATGACATGCATCGCTGGATTGGCGTCGAGGCGACTGGAAGCGTCGGCCTCCCGGCATCGCAATTTCAACTCACCGACAGCGAGCGGCAGATGCGCGATCTGGCCTACCCGCTGATCGAGCCGCCTCACGCACGCCCCGCAAAAAGAACCGTTGTCGGCGATTACAAGCCGCTGCCGTCGCCATGGCGCGAGAAAATTGTGTTCGACCGCACGGCTTATGGAAAGCTGCTGCTCGACGAGCCGCATCGTTCGCACGCCTCGCGCTATGCGCAATTGATGGAGGATGTCCGCAACGATCTGACGCGTTTCGATTCATTTTTCCCCGTTGCGGATCGGGTCATCAGTCTCGATCGCAAGCGGCAAGCCAGTCTGAAATACATCTCCGAACTGTCCCCGGCGGAACGAACCGACGCGACCGCGCGTATGGAAGAGAACGCGTTGATCGTTCAGTGGGTGCAGCAGTGTCTGCAACAACGCGTGTCATCCTATCGTTGGGCGTTGGAACGGCTTGTGATTCATGCGCCCGATGGCGCGGCGGCGGATGCGGATCGCCTGATCAAACATCTCGCCGCGCAAGCGTCGAACGTCACCATCGCGACGCCGCCGGTTCCGGGGCGCGTCCTGACGACGCGCGGATGATAAATTAACGACCTGCGCGCGGCGTCGCGCCTTGCTTTTGCGGCGGTTCGCTTTGCACCCGGCAGGTCGCGGCAGCGAGCGATGCCTGGGCCTGTGCCATCAGGCCTGTATCTGCCGCGAGCGCCTTGAGTACGATAAGTCCTGTCGATGTCGGGGAATCGACGATCAGCCGGTCCGCCGCGGTGATTTCCTCGTCTTCCGGCAGGGCCGCGTGCTGGCCTTCCGTCATTAAATCGAGTTCGATCACCTTGCGTCCGGCGGAACGATCATTGATCGCGTAGTAGGCGACATCGCCGTCGGTATAGAAAGATACCGACGTATAGGCCTGACTCACCGGTACCGCGAGTTTGATCGGACCGTTTGAGAGATCGTAGCGGCAGATCGCGGTGGCGAAAGCAGGATCCATGAACGGGATCGGTGCGTTGTTGGGGTCCGCGAGCGGCAACGCCTTCACCGCGTTTACCGGAGTGATGCGCTCGAGCCGCGAGTAGGCATCCTGGGAAGCGATGCGCGGGAACGCCAGCACGCTGATCAGATGCACCAGGCCGCCGAGCAGCAGGCCCGCGAGAAGTGCCGCCAGCCATCGGATCATGGGCAACCCGCCGTGGTGATTGATGGCATCGGCGCGTCGCGTTGCGTTCGCGTGGCGATGCCCACTGGCGTATCGTAAAGACGCAACATCAACTGGTAGCGTTCGATGCCTCCGGTCGGCAGCCAATTTCCAGCGCGCGCGCGCGCTGCGAGGCGAACGGAGAACGAACCATCGATGTTACGCACGATCTCCTCGCTGGTGAAGCCGTAACGCTGCAACGTGTTGGCAACGAGATGACCGTTCGTGTCGTAGACGGTCAACGTCCAGAACCGCGCCGGTGGCGTGATGCCGTTGACAACGACATCGCAACGCCCATCGAGCGGGCGTTTCGCGTCATCGGCCGTGGCGATGAAAGCGATGCCGTCGCCGGTGCCGAGCGGAAGTTCGCCGCTGCGGACCACGGTGGCGCGCGCGTAAGGATTGATGTCCGTCGTGCCGATGCGCGGACGTGCGGTCCATGCGCCGATGGTCAACGTGCCGAGATCGGTGCCGCGCGTCGCCGTCATCCACGTCGCGCCGAGGCCGACGACAGTGGCGACCAGGAGGATCAACAATGCCATCAGGATCAGACGCACGCTTGGACCGTTCTCATCGTTGCAACGCCGAACGCTTTCACGGCTTCTTGCGACCTGTGGGGGGAGTTTGATCCGCCGGCTGTGCCGCCGAAGCAAGGCTGCTTGCGGGCGCTGCCGAGCCAGTGGTGATCGCGCCTGGTGAATCGATCGATGACGTCTTGCCGACGGTCTTGCCGGCCTCGTCCAGCATTTTCTCGATGCGCACCAAAATCTCTGCGCCGCGTCGCGTCAGGATTGGTGGTGGGCCGATCCTTGCATCGTCGTCGAGCGCCGCGAGCGCAGCGGCATTCGCGGCCGAAGGCTTCGCCGGCACTTCGATGCCGGGAATCGTCTTGACCTCGACGCCTTGATGCGCCGCGACCATGATGTCGT
>CAUJJN010000243.1 GCA_963204905.1 Pseudomonadota bacterium | reverse complement strand
GATCGACTACGATGTGCCGCCGCCGCCGCCGGATGAGATCGTCTATATTGATCGTCCGGTCCTGATGTTCAGCGATCCGGTCTTCGACTTCGCGCCGCCACCCCCGCCGCCGGTCTACTATCTGGCGCCGCCGCCGGATGACTTCGTGGTGCTTGCGCCGCCGCCACCGCCGATCGGGCTGTTCTATTTGCCGCAGCCGCTGTTCGTGCCGATCCCGGTTTATGTGCGCCCGCCGGTATATGTGCGGCCGCCGGCGAACAACATCATTTTCGCCAACATCCATAACACCACGGTGATCAACGACGTCATCAACCGCCAGCCTCCGCCGGGTACGTTCAATCCGGCGCGACCGTTCGTGGGGCCGCTTCCCGGCGCCGGGTCGGGAACGGGTCCGTCCGGCGGACAAGGCGGTTTCCGGCCGATCGGCGCGGTCTTGCCGGCGGCGGTCGCCAGTCGCGCCGCGCTGATTCAACAGGGCAAGGCCTCGGTGCCGCCGAGTGCCACCGTCAATACGGCGCCGCAGGCGGGATTCGCGCGGCGTCCGGCCGTACTGCAGGGCGGGCCGCGTCTGGTGCAGCAGCCCGGCATGACCCCGCCGCCGGCCGGTCGGCCAGCGCCCCCGGTCGCCCCGTCGCCGCCGCTCGCCGCGCCGGGCCGCCCACCGGCCGCTGGAATGCCGTTGCCGCATGCGCTTCCGGTGCCAGGCGTCAGGGGCGCGCCGCCCGCGCAGGGCGGTCCGCAACCGATGCCGAACGCGGGCAGGCCGGGAGTGCTTGAGCGCCGGTCGCCGGCCGCCGGAATGCCGCCTCATGTGGCGAGGCCGGCCGGATCGGCGACGCCCCCGCGACGCGGCCCCCCGCAGGGCTTTGAAGCACGGAGGCCCGAGCGGTCGCAGATTGCTCGTCCGCCGCAGCCGGCGGTCCACGCGCCTCGGAACGCGCCGCAGTCCCGCGCGGCCCCGCGCATGATGCCTCCGCCCCCGCGCGCCGCCCCGCCGCATCGGGTGCAGCCCGCGAGGCCAGCGCCGCCGCCGCGGATGGCGCCGCCGCCACGCGCGGCCCCCGCGCCACGACCGGTCGCGCCGCCTCGGGCCGCGCCGCCCCCGCGACCCGCCCCGGTCGCCCGTCCGGCGCCGCCACGACCCGCCGCGCCCAAGAGGTGTCCGCCAAACGTCCCGCGATGCTGACAAAACGCCGGCCCGGCCGGAAGGTCGGGCCGGTGTTGTTCCATCGCATTGTCGGCCGGATAACGGCCGGAAATCCTTGCGCCGACCGAACGCGGCGGCTATAAGCCGCGCCATCTCACACGGAAACATGGCTGATTTGGCCGTCCGGTGGCACTCCGGGCCGCAAAGCATGTCGCTTTGAAGCTCGGGTTGCTCACACGTTTCCGGAGGAACCAACCGGAGAACTAAAAATGGCACTTCCTGATTTCACGATGCGTCAGTTGCTTGAGGCTGGCGTTCATTTCGGCCACCAGTCACACCGCTGGAATCCCAAGATGGCCGAGTACATTTTCGGTGCACGCAACAACATCCACATCATCGACCTCGCGCAGACCGTGCCGATGCTGCATCGCGCCTTGCAGGCGGTGAGCGACACCGTCGCCAAGGGCGGCCGTATCCTGTTCGTCGGCACCAAGCGCCAGGCGCAGGACGGCGTCGCGGAAGCCGCGAAGCGTTCGGCCCAGTACTTCGTCAATTCGCGCTGGCTCGGCGGCACGCTGACCAACTGGAAGACCATTTCGGGTTCGATCAAGCGCCTGCGTCATCTCGACGAAGTGTTGTCGTCGGGCGACGCCAGTGCCTATACCAAGAAAGAGCGTCTGACCCTGCAGCGCGAGCGCGACAAGCTCGATCGCTCGCTCGGTGGCATCAAGGACATGGGCGGCCTGCCGGACCTGATCTTCGTCATCGACACCAACAAGGAAGACATCGCGATCCAGGAAGCCCAGCGGCTCAACATCCCGGTCGCCGCGATCGTCGACACCAACTGCGACCCGAAGGGCATCACCTATCTCGTGCCCGGCAACGATGATGCCGGCCGCGCCATCAGCCTCTATTGCGATCTGATCGCGCGTGCCGCGATCGACGGCATTTCACGCGCGCAGGGCGATTCGGGCATCGATATCGGCGCCGCCGTGAAGCCGGTTGCTGAAGAGATTCCGGCCACCGCCGGCTTCCAGGGTCTGGCAGGTCCGCGCGGCACCGCCGACGACCTCAAGAAGCTCACCGGCGTGTCGGGCGAGATCGAGAAGAAGCTGAACGACCTCGGCATCTTCCACTACTGGCAACTGGCCGAACTCGACAGCGCCACCGCGCACACGATCGGAGAAGAAGTCGGCCTGCCGAGCCGCGCCGACGCCTGGGTCTCGCAGGCCAAGGCGCTGACCGCCGAGGCGGAGTAACGTTTCGCGTCGCGGCCGGCATCAGCCGGCTGCGCGCTTTCGGCTTTATCACCTGAGATATCCCTGATGGTGAACGACGCGGCGGTTACGTTGCGGCGTTCGCCCGAACAGGCAAAAGGAAAACGGACATGGCAACGATCAGCGCGGCAATGGTCAAGGAGCTTCGCGAGGCCACGGGCGCCGGCATGATGGACTGCAAGGCGGCGTTGACGGAAAACAACGGCGACATGCAGGCGTCCATCGACTGGCTGCGCAAGAAGGGGCTTTCGAAGGCCGCCAAGAAGGCCGGCCGCGTTGCCGCCGAAGGTCTGATCGGTGCGATGACGTCCGGCACCAAGGGCGTTCTCGTCGAGGTCAATTCCGAAACCGACTTCGTGGCGCGCAACGAGCAGTTCCAGGGACTGGTCAAGATGATCGCGCAGGTCGCGCTGCACGCCGGCGCCGACGTCGAGAAGATCAAGGTCACCAAGGTCGGCTCCGCCACCGTCGAAGCCGCGATCAACGACGCCATCGCCACCATCGGCGAGAACATGACGCTGCGTCGCGCCGCGTCGCTCGAAGTCGGCAAGGGCGTCGTCGCGAGCTACGTCCACGGTGCGGTCATTGACGGCGCCGGCAAGATGGGCGTGATCGTCGCGCTGGAATCGGCCGGCAACGCCGACGAACTGTCCGCGCTCGGTCGTCAGGTCGCGATGCACATCGCCGCCGCCAACCCGCTGGCGCTCGATGCTTCCGGCCTCGATCCGGAAGTGGTGAAGCGCGAGAAGGACGTGCTGGCCGACAAGTATCGCCAGCAGGGCAAGCCTGAGAACGTGATCGAGAAGATCGTCGAGTCCGGTCTCAAGACCTATTACAAGGAAGTCTGCCTGCTCGAGCAGGCCTTCATCCACGACACCGGCAAGTCGGTGGGGCAGGCGGTGAAGGAAGCCGAAGGCAAGGTCGGCGGCCCGGTGAAAATCGCGGGCTTTGTGCGCTATGCTCTCGGCGAGGGAATCGAGAAGGCCGAGTCGGACTTCGCCGCGGAAGTCGCCGCCGCAAGCGGACAGACCAAGGCTTAAGGACCCGATGTCCGGATCACGACACCGGGAGACGTAGGCGTCAGGCTCATCGGAGGATCGATCGCATCATGGGTGAGCCAGTCTACCGTCGGGTCGTCGTCAAGTTGTCGGGCGAATATTTCGCCGCCGGCAACTCCTTCGGCATCGATCAATCCACCATGGACCGCGTCGCCGGCGATCTCGTCGCGGCGCAGCAGCTCGGTGTCGAGATTGCCGTCGTCGTCGGCGGCGGCAATATCTTTCGCGGCGTCGAGGTGTCGTCGCGCGGCGTGTCGCGCCCGACCGGCGACACCATGGGAATGCTGGCGACCGTCATGAACTGTCTGGCGCTGGAGGCCGCGCTGGAACGGCGTGGCCAGCCGGCGCGCACGCTGTCGGCGCTGGTGATGCCCCAGGTCTGCGAGTTGTTCACCCGGGGGGCCGCGCACCGTTATCTGGCCGAAGGCAAGATCGTGCTGCTGGCCGGTGGAACCGGCAATCCGTTCTTCACCACCGACACCACCGCCGTGTTGCGCGCCGGCGAGATCGGTGCGCAGGCGGTGCTCAAGGCCACCAATGTCGATGGCGTCTACAGCGCCGACCCGAAGCGCGACCCGACCGCCACGCGGTTCGACCGGCTGACCCATTCCCAGGCGCTGGAAGGCGGCTATAAGGTGATGGATGCCACCGCATTCGCCCTTGCCCGCGAAACCTCGCTGCCTATCATCGTGTTTTCCATCGTGGAGGCGGGATCGATCGGGGCGATTCTCAGCGGAACGGGTTATGGCACCATTGTTGCCGGCTGATGCGGCGCACGGAACGATCCGCGTCGTGGTGGCTGTGCGGGGGTGAAGCCTGACCCGCACCGGCCACGCGAGAACAAGTCTGCGATTTCAAGAAGGAGAGCGGTATGCCGTCCGGGAGTTTCGACATCAACGAATTGAAACGGCGTATGCAGGGCGCGACGCAGTCGCTCAAGCACGAACTGGGCGGTCTGCGCACCGGGCGCGCCGCGGCGTCGATGCTGGAGCCGGTGCAGGTCGAGGCCTATGGCAGCCACATGCCCCTGAACCAGCTCGCCACCGTCAGCGTGCCGGAGCCGCGCCTGCTGTCGGTTCAGGTGTGGGACAAGTCGATGGTCAAGGCGGTGGAAAAGGCCATCGTCGATTCCAACCTCGGCCTCAGCCCGGCCACTGAAGGCCAGGTTCTGCGGCTGCGCATTCCCGAACTCAACGAGGAGCGCCGCAAGGAACTGGTCAAGGTCGCGCACAAATATGCTGAAGCCGCCAAGGTCGCGGTGCGTCATGTTCGCCGCGACGGTCTCGACATGCTGAAGAAACTTGAAAAGGCCAGCGAGATTTCCGAGGACGATGAGAAGCGTTTCGCCACCGATGTGCAAAAGGCCACCGACGGGGTGATCGCGGAGATCGACCAGATGCTGGCCGGCAAGGAAAAGGAAATCCTCACCGTCTAACGTCAACGGATCGCGCCCGCGCTCCCAGGAATTCAAGCCGATGTCGAATGTCGCAATGTCCCTGACGGACGGACCGGATCGCTCCGGTGCGCCGGAGCATGTTGCGACCATCATGGACGGCAACGGTCGCTGGGCGGCGGCACGCGGCCTGCCGCGCGCCGAGGGGCATCGGCGCGGCGTCGAGGCGCTCCGTCGCGTGGTCCGCGCCGCCAGTGAACTGGGCATCCGTTACCTGACGATTTTTTCGTTCAGCTCGGAGAACTGGTCGCGGCCCGCAAGCGAGATCGGCGATCTGTTCGGTCTGTTGCGCCGCTTCATCCGCAACGACCTCGTCTCGCTGCATCGCGACGGCGTGCGCGTCCGGGTGATCGGCGAGCGCGGCGGTTTGGACACCGATATCGTGGCGCTGCTCAATGAGGCCGAGGACCTGACGCGCGGCAACGTCCGCCTCAATCTCACGGTCGCGTTCAACTACGGTTCGCGGCAGGAAATCGCCAATGCCGCGCAGCGGCTGGCGCGCGAGGTCGCGGAAGGCAAGCGCGATGTCTCGAGCATCGATGTCGCGGCGATCTCCGGATATCTCGACACCTCGGAGCTTCCCGATCCTGATCTCATCATTCGCACCTCGGGCGAGCAGCGGCTGTCGAATTTCCTGATGTGGCAGGCCGCGTACAGCGAGTTGGTGTTCCTGCCGCTCCATTGGCCGGATTTCGACAAGGCGGCGCTTGAGGACGCCATTGCCGAATATGCCAAGCGCGAGCGTCGTTTCGGCGGTCTCGCCGCCAAAGCCGGATCGGGTCGCGCGTGACGCCGCCACAGGCGCCGCCGGGGGGCGATTCCAGGAATCTGACCCTGCGCATTCTGGCGGGCGTGGTGCTGGCGCCGCTGACCGTTGCCGCCGCCTATTTCGGCGGTTGGTTGTGGGCGGTCCTGGCCACGCTTGCGACGATGGGCATGTACGCCGAGTGGCTGGTCGTGGTGCAGGCGATCAACCCGCGCGTTGCGGCCGCCGGGATCGCGCCGCTCGCCGTGGCCGGGATCGCGCTCGCCATCGGAGCCCCGGAATGGGCGCTGCTGGCGATCGGCGTCGGACTGATCGCGATCGCCGCGCTGGCGCGGATCAACCGCGTCTGGGCGCTGTCAGGGCTGCTTTACGCCGCCAGCGCGTTGTTCGGCGCGGTGCTTGTTCGCGCCGATCCGCAATCCGGCTTCATCGCCTTGCTGTTCGTGCTGCTGATTGTCTGGGTCACCGACATCGGCGGTTATTTCGCCGGCCGCGGCATCGGCGGGCCAAAATTATGGGTTCGGGTCAGCCCCAAGAAAACCTGGGCCGGGGCCATCGGTGGCTTTGCCGGCAGCCTCGCGGTGGCGGCGGGGTTCGCCGCGTCGGGGTTCGGCCGGATGCTGCCGCTGCTGTTGCTGGGCGCCGTTCTGTCGATCGTGTCGCAACTTGGCGACCTGTTTGAATCCGCGGTGAAGCGGCGCTTCGGCGTCAAGGATTCCAGCAACGTCATTCCCGGCCATGGCGGCTTGCTGGATCGGCTCGACGGTTTCGTCGCGGCCATTGTCATGGCCGCCGTGATCGGCGTAATGCGTGGGGGTCTCGATGGGGCCGGCCGCGGCCTTTTGATGTGGTGATTGAATGAGCGCAGTACCGTTGAGGAACGATCAGCCGGCCATCAACGGCCCGCGCTCCATCACCGTGCTCGGTGCGACCGGTTCGATCGGTGACAGCACCATGGACCTGCTGCGGCTTACGCCGGATCGATATCAGGTCGAGGCCCTGACCGCACACAGCAACGTCGAAGGACTGGCCAAGCTGGCGCGCGAGTTCAACGCGCGTTTCGCGGCGATTGCCGATCCCGCCCGTCTCGATGACTTGAAGGAGGCGCTGTCCGGCACCGGCATCGCCTGCGGCGCCGGCGAGAGTGCGATCATCGAGGCGGCGGCGCGCCCGGCCGACTGGCTGATGGCGGCGGTGAGCGGCGCGGCCGGTCTCAAGCCGACGCTGGCGGCGGTCGATCGCGGCACCACCATCGCGCTGGCCAACAAGGAATGCCTGGTCTGCGCCGGCGATTTCTTCATGCAGCGCGCGGTCGATGCGGGCGCGCGCATCCTGCCGGCGGATTCCGAGCACAACGCGCTGTTTCAGGCGCTCAGCTCCGGCAATCGCGCAGAACTGACGCGGGTGATCATCACCGCGTCCGGCGGACCATTCCGGACCTGGGCCGCGGCCGATATCGAGCAGGCGACACTGGAGCAGGCGCTCAAGCATCCGAACTGGAGCATGGGCCAGAAGATCACCATCGACTCGGCGTCGATGATGAACAAGGGCCTCGAAGTGATCGAAGCCGCCTACCTGTTCGCCTTGAGCCCGGACCAGATCGACGTGCTGGTGCACCCGCAGTCCATCGTCCACGGCCTGGTCGAGTTTTCCGACCGCTCGGTGGTGGCGCAACTGGGCTCGCCAGACATGCGGATCCCGATCGCGCATTGTCTCGGCTGGCCGGACCGTATCGTCGGGCCGTCCACGCGGCTCGATCTGGCCAAAATTGGCCAACTGACCTTCGAGGCCCCGGACTTCGAACGTTTCCCGGGCTTGCGGTTGGCCTTCGAGGCGCTGCGGACCGGGCAGGGGGCGACCACGGTTTTCAACGCCGCCAACGAAATCGCGGTGGCAGCCTTCATCGGCAAGAAAATCCGCTTCGGCGCTATCGCGCGGCTGGTGGAGGCAACGCTGGAGCAATGGGTTCGCGCCGGTAATCTCGCGCCGCTCAGCTCGGCCGACGACGCGATCGCCGTTGACCATAACGCGAGAAAACTTGCCGCCTCCCTCTTGCCTCAAATTGCCGCAAAGGCATCCTAGGAACTTCGTGACAGAGTCCGGCGGCGTGTCGCGCCGTTGCGGCTCTGGGTGAGGGAATACGAATGTCTGAGTTTTTTCTGCATGGTTTCAGTACGTTAAGCCATGGTGTGATCGGTTACGTTGTTCCCTTCCTGTTTGTTCTGACCATCGTTGTCTTCTTCCACGAACTCGGACACTTCCTGGTGGCCCGTTGGGCGGGCGTAAAGGTTCTGACGTTTTCCTTGGGCTTCGGCCCCGAACTGGCCGGCTTCAACGACAAGCACGGCACCCGCTGGAAACTGTCGGCGATCCCGCTTGGCGGTTACGTGCGATTTTTTGGCGATGAGAGCGAA
>CAUJJN010000242.1 GCA_963204905.1 Pseudomonadota bacterium | reverse complement strand
CGGCAGATGGTTGGCGGTCATCAGTTGCAGCGTCTTCGGGCTGAGCAGCCGGACGCCGCCAAGCTCGCCGCCATGGATCAGCGCGCGGCAGAAGGTGAGATAATCCGCCGCCGTCGAGCAGAGCCCGCCGCCGCCGGAGATGAACGAGGGTGGCGTCAGGAACGAACTGGTGGTGGGATCGTCCTGAAGCGTCAGGTCGCCCTTGAGCCCCGGTGAATGAAATGATGCCATGCCGCCGGGGGTGGCGTTGTAGCAGGCGGCGAAGCGATGCGCCTTCTCCTTGGGAACGAAGAAGTCGGTGTCCGTCATGCCGAGCGGATCGAAGATGCGCTCCTTCAGGAACTGCTCGAACGGCTTGCCGGAGATTTTCTCGATCAGATAGCCGAGCACGTCAGTGGAGACGGAATAGTTCCAGGCATCGCCCGGCGAGAATTCCAGCGGGATGCCGGCGAGATCGTCGATCATCGACTGCATGGTGCCTGACTTTTCGACTTCGCCGATCTTCTTCGCGCGATAGGCGGCGTCGACATTGCCGCGCTGCTGGAAGCCGTAGGTGAGACCCGACGTGTGACGCAGCAGATCGACGATCTGCATCGGCCGCGTGACCGGCTTGGTCTGGAACAGCGGCGGCGTTCCGGCGACGAACACCCTGAGGTCGCGCCATTGCGGAATGTACTTGTGCACCGGTTCGTCGAGCGCGACGTGGCCTTCCTCCACCAGCATCATGAAGGCGACGGAAGTGATTGGCTTGGTCATCGAATAGATGCGGAAGATGGTATCGTCCTTCATCGGCGTCTTGCGCTCGAGGTCGGCATAGCCTTGCACCGCGGAATGGGCGATGGCGCCGCGCCGGTAGATCAGCGTCTGCGTGCCGGGAAAGCGGCCGGTGTCGAGATAGCGGCGCTTGAGATGATCCTCGATGCGGCCGAGCCGGTCGCCCGACATGCCGAGACTTTCGGGTGCGGCGGTCGAAGGCGTCAGGCTGGACGCGGACTTGGTGTGGTCGAGCATTGATTTTCTCCTGATGCGGCCGCAGTTTCGGCATGGATGGCGGCTATTTCACAACGTCCGCGCGCGCCGCACAAGCCGGTCAAAAGCGGACATCGGAATCGACGGGATTTCGTGATGACGGAACGGTTCAATGGACATCCTTTCGGCGAGGCCGGTGTCGATGTGCCGGCGGTCGGTCAGGGCACCTGGCACATCGACCATGGCGATCGTGGGAAAGCGATCGAGGCGCTGCGGCGCGGTCTCGATCTCGGCATGAGCCATATCGACACCGCCGAGATGTATGGCGATGCCGAACTGGTGGTGGCCGACGCCATCGCCGGGCGGCGCGACGAGGTGTTCCTTGTCTCGAAGGTGCTTCCAAGCAACGCCTCGCGGCGCGGCACCATCACCGCCTGCGAGCGTTCGCTGAAGCGGCTCAGGACCGACCGGCTCGATTGCTATCTGTTGCATTGGCGCGGATCGTATCCGCTGGCGGAGACGGTGGCGGCTTTCGAGCAGCTTGTCGCGGACGGCAAGATCAAGAGTTGGGGCGTCAGCAATTTCGATGCGGACGATCTCGATCAGTTGCTGGACGTCGCGGGCGAAGGGCGGATCGCCTGCAATCAGGTGCTCTATCATTTGCGCGAGCGCGCCATCGAACATGCGGTGATCCCGTGGTGCGAGGCGCACGGCGTCGCGGTGGTGGCCTATTCGCCGTTTGGTCATGATGACTTTCCCGCCGCAAACTCCGCGCCGGGCCGTGTGCTCTCGGAAGTCGCCTCCGCGCACGGCGCGACGCCGCGTCAGGTCGCGCTGGGTTTTCTGACGCGGCGTCCATCCGTGTTCGCGATCCCGAAGGCTGCGACCGTTGCCCACGCCGCCGACAACGCGGCCGCGCTCGATCTGAAATTGGCGGCGGATGATATCGCCCGCATCGATGCGGCGTTTCCGCGCGGTGCGAAGCCGCGTTCGCTGCCGATGCTGTAGCCACGCATATCGGCATCCTGTTTTCGTGCCTTGTCGTCCGGGTGCGATTCGCGTTTGGTCCGGCTTTCCTTTGGCCCCGCGATCCCGAGCCTCCGCTTTGTCTCCGCCCACCGCGCCGGTTACGGCCTTCGCCGATCAGATTCCCGCAAGTCCCGCCGCGCCGCGCCGCGCCGCGGCGCGCGCCCCGCAACGGACCGACAGGCCGTTCCGCGGCATCGCGCTGGTGATCGCCTCCACCGTGTTCCTCGCCTGTTCGGATGCGCTGGCGAAATATCTCACGCGTGGCCTGCCGGCGGTCGAAATCGCCTGGATACGCTTCTTCGTGTTTCTCATCATCATGATGCCGGCGGTGCTGATGCGGCGCGGCGGCAACGTGCTCGCCACGAAGCGCCCGGTGATTCAGGTGCTGCGCGGCATCGGGCTGGTGGCGTCGTCGCTGTTCTTCATCTGGGGCCTCGGCTATCTGCCGATCGCGGAGGCCTCCGCGACCGCCTTCATCGCACCGATGTTCGTCACCTGCCTGTCGATCGTGATGCTGTCGGAAAAGGTCGGCGTGCGGCGCTGGATCGCCACGCTTGTCGGGTTGGTCGGCGTCTTGATCGTGGTGCGGCCCGGCACCGCCGCGTTCCATGTCGCCGCGTTCTTCCCCATCGTCTCGGCGCTGGGCTGGGCTTTCGCTCTGGTGCTGACGCGGCAGATCGCGGGCGTCGATCGCCCGGTGACCACCATGGCGTGGTCCGCCATCGTCGGCTTCGTCGTGCTGTCGCTGCTGGTGCCGTTTTTCTGGGTGACGCCCACCTGGCAGCAGGTCGGCATCGCGGTCCTGATCGGCATGTCATCGACGCTCGGCCACTGGATCGTGGTGCTGGCCTATCGCCACGCCGACGCCTCGGTGCTGGCGCCGTTCACCTACAGCCAACTGGTATGGGTGAGCGTGCTGGGTTTTGTGATGTTCGCGGAGATTCCGGATCGCTTCACCGTCGTGGGGGCCTGCATCATCATTTGCAGCGGCCTCTACATCGCCCACCGCGAGCGCATCCGCAAAGCACAAATGCGCGACACCTTGGAACGCGCGCCGGGAGCGTGAAGCGGCCGTTATCGTCATTGCGAACGCAGCGAAGCAATCCGGTCTTTCTTCGCGGCTCCCGGATTGCTTCGTCGCTATCGATTCTCGCAATGACGTTTAAGTCGATGCTCACACCGGCAGCGCGATTGAATACTTTACCTGACTGAGCGCGAAGCTTGACTCGATTGACGCGATGCCGTCGAGCCGCGTCAGTTTGGATTTCAGGAACATTTCGTAGGAGGCGAGATCGGCCACCACGACGCGGAGCAGGTAGTCGCGGTTGCCGGTCATGAGATAACATTCCAGCACTTCCTCCCAGCCCGAGATCGCTTTCGCGAAGCGGTCGAGGTCTTCTTCCTTCTGCCGCGCCAGCTTGATCGAAATGAAGACGCTGACGTGCAGACCGAGCGATTGCTGATCGACGGTGGCGATATAGCGCGTGATGACCCCGCGCTCCTCCAGGAGCTTGACGCGGCGATGGCAGGGCGAGACCGACAGCCCGACCTTGTCGGCCAGGTCCTGCATGGTGATGCGGCTGTCCCGCTGCAATAGCGCGATGATCTTGCGGTCGATGGCGTCGATGGCCGTCATTGGAATGTATTTCTATTTTTGATATCTGAATTGATAAATTATCCCAATATCTGGATCGATGTCGATTGAAATTGAGAAATCCGGTAGTCGCCCCTGAGTTATTCTCACGCCTATCGCATTCCGGCGTCATGGCCGGCACAAGGCGGGGGCATGTCGTTGTCTCCGCAGGAATCTGCTGCACAATCGCGAGATATCACCATGCCGATCGACCCGCGCCGCCTCGAACTGCTTTCCGCCCTGTCGCGCAAGGTGCTGTGGCTGTCGTCCTGGACCATCCATCACGCCAATCATATTCGGGCAAATGGCGACGGCCTGAAAGTCGGCGGTCATCAGGCGTCGTCCGCGTCCCTCGCGACCATCATGTCGGCGCTGTATTTCTCGGTGCTGAAGCCGGAGGATCGCGTCGCGGTGAAACCGCACGCCAGCCCGATCTTCCATGCGATCCAGTATCTGTTCGGGCATCAGACCCGCGAGAAGCTGGAGAATTTTCGGGGATACAAGGGCGCGCAGTCCTATCCGTCGCGCACCAAGGATATCGACGATGTCGATTTCTCCACTGGCTCGGTCGGCCTCGGCGTGGCGCAGACGTTGTTCTCCTCGCTGGTGCAGGACTATGTCAGCGCCCACGGCTTCATGAAGGATCGTCGCGAAGGCCGCATGATCGCGCTGGTCGGCGACGCCGAGATGGACGAGGGCAACATCTTCGAGGCGCTGCTGGAAGGCTGGAAGCACGGCCTGCGCAACACCTGGTGGATCGTCGATTACAACCGCCAGAGCCTCGACGCCGTAGTGCGCGAAGGGCTCTGGGAAAAGTTCGAGACCATGTTCCGCAATTTCGGCTGGGACGTGGTGATCGTGAAGTACGGCAAGCTGATGCAGGCGGCGTTCGCGGAGCCCGGCGGCGCGGCGTTGCGGCGCTGGATCGATAGCTGTCCCAATCAGGTCTACGCGGCGCTATGCTTTCAGGGCGGCGCGGCGTTCCGCAAGCGATTGCAGGACGAGATCGGCGATCAGGGCGATGTCAGCGCCTTGATCGAGCGGCGCAGCGACGCCGAACTGCTGGCGCTGATGTCGAACCTCGGTGGTCACGACATGGCCAGTATGCTGGAGGCGTTCGAGGCCATCGATCACGACCGCCCGGTGTGCTTCATCGCCTACACCATCAAGGGCGTCGGCCTGCCGTTCCAGGGCCACAAGGACAACCACGCCGGGCTGATGACGCCGGCGCAGATGGAGGCGTTCCGCGCCGCGCAGAACATCCGGCCGGGACACGAGTGGGAGAAGTTCGAGGGACTGGCGCAGTCGCCCGCCGAACTGGAAGCATTCCTCAAGGCCGCGTCCTTCAACCGCGACGGTCGGCGGCGGCTGGAGACGCCGGCCATCGACGTGCCGGAGCAGTTGCCGTTTCCCGCGTCCGCGCGGATGTCGACGCAGCAAGGGTTCGGGCTTGTTCTCAACGAGCTGGCGCGCGGCGACAGCGAGCTTGCGGCCCGCATCGTCACCGCGTCGCCCGACGTCACGGTGTCGACCAATCTCGGCGCGTGGGTGAACCGGCGCGGGCTGTTCGCCAGGGCGGCGATGGCGGACGTGTTCAAAAAGGAGAAAATCCCCTCCACCTTCAGTTGGGACTATTCCCCGAAGGGCCAGCACATCGAACTCGGCATCGCCGAGATGAACCTGTTCATCCTGATGTCGGCGCTGGGGCTGTCGCATTCCATCAACGGCGCGCGGCTGCTGCCGGTCGCGACCTTGTACGATCCCTTCATCGAGCGCGGGCTCGATGCGCTCAATTACGCCTGTTACCAGGACGCGCGTTTCATGGTGGCGGCGACGCCCTCCGGCATTACGCTGGCGCCCGAGGGCGGCGCGCACCAGTCGATCGCGACGCCGCTGATCGGCATGGCGCAGGACGGGCTGGCGTCGTTCGAGCCTGCTTTCGTTGATGAACTCGCGACCATCATGCGCTGGGGTTTCGAGCACATGCAGCGTGATCTCGACGACAAGGGCAGCGCGCGTGACGGCACCCGCAACGGAGGCTCGGTCTATCTGCGGCTTTCGACGCGGACCATCGAGCAGCCGACGCGAATCATGACGCCGGACCTGCAGCGGGACATCGCCGACGGCGCTTACTGGCTGCGCAAGCCCGGGCCGAATGCGGAGGTGGTGGTGGCATATACCGGTGCAGTCGCGCCGGAAGCCATCGAGGCGGTGGGGTTGCTTGGCGACAGCCGCCGCGATATCGGCCTGCTGGCGATCACCTCGGCGGATCGTCTCCATGCCGGCTGGACCGCGGCACGGCGGATACGCCGCGAGCGGCGCGGTGCGCCCTATATGAGCCATATCGAGACACTGCTGGCCCCGCTGCCGCGCGACTGCGGCATCGTTACGGTGCTCGACGGCCATCCAGCGACGCTGGGCTGGATCGGGGCCGTCTGCGGTCACCGAATGGAAGCGCTCGGCGTCGAGCACTTCGGCCAGACCGGTTCGATAGACGATCTCTATCGGCACTACGGCATCGACGCCAATGCCATCCTCGATGCGGCGGAAGGTCTCAATCCCGGTCGCCCGGTGCGTCACCGGAAAATGGCGGTGTAGTCCAACTCTTGCGTTAAGACGCTGAGCCGATGCGTCACCCGCAAGGGCGGGTCGCGTCGGGCGGGTTCATTTCGCCACGATTCCATGCAAGGATGGTCGTTGAACGCTTCCGTTCCTTCCAATCCCGCAAGTCTGTGAGGTTTCGTCATGGTCAATCGCATGCAGTTTTACATCGACGGCGCGTGGGTCGATCCCGCGGTCAAGAAATCGACGCCGGTCGTGAATCCGGCCACCGAAGAGGCCATGTACGAGGTCGCGCTCGGCTCGAAGGCCGACGTGGACAAGGCCGCCGCCGCCGCCAAGCGCGCCTTCGAGACGTTCTCGCAGACCACCCGCGAGGAGCGCGTGGCGCTGCTGGAAAAGATCATCGCCGTCTACAAGTCCCGCCTCAAGGATATCGGCGCATCGGTGTCCGATGAGATGGGCGCGCCGTTGCCGATGGCCGAGAAGTTACAGGCCGGCGCCGGCCTCGGCCACCTGATGACCACGCTCGACGTGCTCAAGAACTATCAGTTCGAGGAACCGGTCGGCTCTGCGGTGGTGGTGCGAGAACCGGTCGGCGTGGTCGGCATGATCACTCCATGGAACTGGCCGCTGAACCAGATCGCCTGCAAGGTTGCGCCGGCGCTCGCCGCTGGCTGCACCATGATCCTGAAGCCGTCGGAATACACGCCGACCTCGGCGCTCATCTTCGCGGAAATCCTCCACGAGGCCGGCGTTCCGAAGGGTGTCTTCAACCTCGTCAATGGTCTCGGCCCGGATGTCGGCGCCGCGATGAGCGAGCATCCGGATATCGACATGATCTCGTTCACCGGTTCGACCCGCGCCGGTATCGACGTCGCCAAGCGCGCCGCGCCGACGGTGAAGCGCGTTAGCCAGGAGCTCGGCGGCAAGTCGCCGAACGTCATTCTGGAAGACGCCGATCTGGTGAAGGCGGTCGGCGGCGGCGTGGCCCACATGTTCAACAACTCGGGCCAGTCGTGCAACGCGCCGTCGCGCATGATCGTGCCGCTGTCGAAGATGAAGGAAGTCGCCGCCATCGCCAAGGGTGTCGCCGACAAGACCAAGGCGGGTGATCCGCGCGCTGAAGGCACCACGATCGGTCCGGTCGTCAATCGCAACCAGTGGAACAAGATTCAGGATCTGATCCAGAAGGGTATCGACGAGGGTGCGACGCTGGTTGCGGGTGGTCCGGGTCTGCCGGAAGGCGTCAACAAGGGCTTCTACGTGCGCCCGACCGTGTTCGCGGATGTCACCGAGAACATGACGATCGCGCGCGAGGAAATCTTTGGGCCGGTGCTGGCGATCATGGGTGCGAAGGACGAAGCCGACGCCGTTCGTCTCGCCAACGACACGCCGTACGGTCTCGCTGGCTACGTTTCGGCCGGCACCGTCGAGCGCGCGCGCAAGGTCGGCCGCCAGATCCGCGCCGGCAACGTCAACCTGCAGGGCATGCCCAACGAGCGCACCGCGCCGTTCGGTGGCTACAAGCAGTCCGGCAACGGCCGCGAGTGGGGCAAATTCGGCCTTGAGGACTTCCTCGAGGTGAAAGCCATCGCCGGCTTCAACGCCGCCTAAGTAACGCGGACTCACAACGGCGCCGGGGCGGGAGATGATCCCGCCCCGGCGTTTGTTTTTGAAAGTCGTCATTGCGGTCAGTCGTCGTTGCGCGTGAAGCAATCCAGGAAGCCACGAGCAAGGACTGGATTGCTTTGTCGGTAACGCTCCTCGCAATGACGGACAGGTCTATGCCGCCTCACTTTGACTTGGTGAGAAACTTGTTCACGGCGTTGCGGAAATCGTCATGCTGCATGCAGCCGATGATGTTTTGCACCTCGGCGTCGAGCTGCTGTGCGACGGACTTAAACCGCGACTGATGGATCAGCGCCTTGGTGCCGGCGATGGCAGCCGGTGCGTTCTGCGCGATGCGCTGTGCCAGTTCGCGCGTTGCTGTTTTCAACTCGGCGGCCGGCACCAGCTTGGCGACCAGCCCCCAGTCGTAGGCCTGTTGCGCGGAGAAGCTGCCTTCAGCCAGGAAGATTTGCAGCGCACGCCGCGCGCCGACGATCTCGGTCACGCCGATGGTGCCGCCGCCGTCCGGCGAGACGCCGAGCTTGTGATAGGCGGCCGTGAACTTCGCGTCAGTGGCGGCGATGCACACGTCCGCCATGAAGGCGAGCGACATTCCGGCACCCGCCGCCGAGCCGTGGACGCTGGAAATGACCACCTTCGGCATTCGTCGCAGCGCGGTGGTGAAGGCGTGGAAATGCTTCAGCAGTTCGCGGATCACCGGCTCGAGGTTGTGCATGTTCGCGCCGAACACCTGAATGTCGCCGCCGCCGCAGAAGGCGCGGCCCGCGCCCTCGATCACCAGCACACGGATGTTGTCGTCGGCCTCGACCTGAAGCGCCAGTTGCTCCAGTCGTTGGCCGATGGCGAGATTGATCGAATTGAAGGCATCCGGCCGATTGAGCGTCAGGGTCGCAACGGGGCCATCGATGGCGAGCAGGGCGGGTTGATCGGAATCCGGGGTCGACATGCGGAAAAAACCTTTCGCGTGAAAGCAGGCTCGCATTTAACGCCATTCACGCCACTGATGACAAGCGGTCCGGATCGTGCATCATGCCGGCGGACTCGGCAGGCCCGCTGGCTTTCAGGTCCGCAGGGATGGGACGCAAGGTGATGACAAACGAAACGGTTTTAATCGTCGGCGCGGGACACGCCGGATTCCAGGTGGCGGTGTCGTTGCGGCAAGCCGGCTATACAGGCCCGGTGCGCCTCATCAACGACGAGGCGCTGTTGCCCTATCAGCGACCGCCGCTGTCAAAGGCCTATCTCAAGGGGACCGGCGGCGCGGACAGCGTGTTGTTTCGGCCGGCGAAATTCTATGCCGATCAGGATATCACGCTCGTTTCAGGGCGTGCGGTGATGATCGATCGCGCCCGGCATAAAGTGTTGCTGGATAGCGGCGCGCCCCATGACTATGCGCATCTGGTGCTCGCGACCGGCGCGCGCAATCGTCTGCTCGACGTGCCGAACGCCAACCTCGAGGGCGTGATGTATCTGCGCAACTTCGCCGAGAGCGAGGCGTTGCGGACCCACATCAAGGCGGGGCAGCGGCTCGTGGTGATCGGCGCGGGATTCATCGGACTGGAATTCGCCTCCACCGCGCGCGCGAAAGGGCTTGAGGTCGATGTGCTCGAATTGGCTCCGCGTGTGATGGCGCGGGCGGTCACGCAGGACATCTCGGCTTATTTCGAGCGCAAGCATCGCGAAGCCGGCATTCGCATACACTTCGGTGTGCGCGCGACCGAGATCGAAGGCGCGCATGGCAAGGTGACGGGCGTATCCTTGAGTGACGGGCGGCAGTTGCCGGCCGACCTCGTGGTGGTCGGCGTCGGCGTGCTGCCGAATGTCGAACTCGCGGCGGAGGCTGGTTTGCCGGTGGCCGCCGGCATCATCGTCGATGCGCAACTTCTCACCGCCGATCCGGATATCTCCGCCATCGGCGATTGCGCGTTGTTCGAGAGCCCGCGTTTCGGCGCGCCGCTGCGGTTGGAGTCGGTGCAGAACGCCACCGATCAGGCGCGCTGTGTCGCCGCACGCCTCACCGGCAAGCCGGAAATCTATGACGGTCTGCCGTGGTTCTGGAGCGATCAGGGCAACGACAAATTGCAGATGGCGGGACTGACGGCGGGCTTCGATCATGCCGTGCTGCGCGGCGACCCGGAGCAGGGCGCGTTCTCGGTGTTCTGCTACAAGGGCGATCGCATGATCGGGGTCGAGTCGGTCAACCGCGCCGGCGATCACGTCTTCGGCCGTCGCATGCTCGCCGCCAGCCGCTCCATCACGCCGCAACAGGCGGCCGATATGAGCTTCGATCTCAAGAAGGCGATGGTGTGATTTCGTCATTGTGAGGAGCGTAAGCGAAGAAGCAATCCAGTCCTTGCTTCGTAGCTTTCTGGATTGCTTCGCTTCGCTCGCAATGACGAAGCGATCCTTTTCGTCATGCCCGGCCTTGTGCCGGGTATCCACGTTATAACAACCTAGCCACAAGAAAGACGTGGATGGCGGGGACAAGCCCGGCCATGACGGTGAGGTATATTCTTCTTCACGGCCGCACTGCGCGGAGTTTCCCCGCTGCCGGTTTCTGAAACTCCTCGCGCACTACCGCGATGTCGGCGAGCGTCGGTAGGCCGGCTTCGTTGCCGAGATGCTGGATTTTGTGCGTCGAGGCCGCCTGCGCGAACGCGAAGTGCTCCTGCCAGCTTTTCGACGGGTCGCTGAGATAGGAATAGACGTAGGCGCCGTGGAAGACATCGCCGGCGCCGTTGGTATCGATGACGCGCGCGGCGGGTATTTTCAGCGCAGGCACCTCGCGCACCACGCCGGTTTCGTCGTACCAGACCAGCCCGCGTTCGCCGAGCGTCACCCCGCCGATGCGGCAGCCGCGCGATTTGAGATAGTCCAGCATCGCGCGTGGGCTCAATTCCATCTGCTCGCACAGCCGCTCCGCGACGATCGCGACATCGATGAATGCCAGCAATTCATGCGTATTGTCGCGCAAGCCGCCGCCGTCGAGCGACGTGAGGATGCCGGCCTCGCGGCACAGCTTGGCGTAATGCAGCGCGGCTTCTGGCTGATGGCCGTCGACATGCAGCGCGCGGCAGCCGGTGAGGTTCAGCATCGGAAACGGGTGCAGATGATCGTCGTCACGGCAGCGGACGATGGCGCGCTTGCCGTCCTTCGGCATAATGAACGACAGCGACGACGTTTTCACTTTGCGGGCGTGCAGCGGAATGCCGTATTTCACCGCCATGTCCTGAAACATCCGGCCGAGCCAGTCGTCGGCGACGGTGGTGAGCAGGTCCGGCACGATGCCGAGCCGCGCGCAGCAGAACGCCGCCGTCACCGCGTTGCCGCCGAACGATACCGCATAGTTGGAGGCGACATGTTTCTCGTCGCCGGTCGGCATGTGATCGGTGAGAAACGTCACGTCGATGTAGGTTTGTCCGATGAAAAGTGCCTGCATCGTTCGGTCCATCGTTCAGGGGTTACGCCGCATCCATTAGCGCCGCTTATCGCGTTCCATTCTAACTATTAATTCGCTGTCGCAGGCAACCCTGCGTTACAACTGTCGCATCATTGCGGCGATGCGCGCGCCAGTATTGAACGATCCTCACGGGCGCCGGGTTCCCCGCGATCGAGCCATCGGAGGTTGATCATGTCGGTGTATTCGGGTGCGGTTTTCGACATGGCGGCGCGGCAGTTCGCGGTGATTGCCGATCATCTGGCCATTCCGCATGACGAGCGCGACCGGCTGCTCTTGCCCAAGCGCGCCATCACGGTGTCCTGCCCGATCCACCGCGACGACGGCACCATCGCGGTGTTCGAGGGCTATCGCGTGCAACACCACCTGACGATGGGGCCGACCAAGGGTGGTACGCGCTTCGCGCCCAGCGTCGACATCGGCGAGGTGGCGGCGCTGGCGATCTGGATGAGCTGGAAATGCGCGCTGGTCGGCTTGCCCTATGGCGGCGCGAAGGGCGGCATCCGCGTCGATCCGGCGTCGATTTCCAAGCGCGAACTGGAGGGGCTCTCGCGCCGCTACATGCAGGAGATGATCCCGTTCGTCGGCCCGCACACCGACGTGATGGCGCCGGACATGGGCACCAACGAGCAGGTCATGGCGTGGTTCATGGACACTTATTCGATGTATCAGGGCCGTACCGTCACCGAGATCGTCACCGGCAAGCCGGTGAGTTCGGGCGGCACGCTGGGGCGGCGCGAGGCGACCGGGCGCGGCGTTGCCTATCTCGCGAAGCGCGTGCTGGGGGACTTGCAGATCGCGCCGACAACGGCGACGGCGGTGGTGCAGGGGTTCGGCAATGTCGGCTCCCATGCCGCCGCTGAGTTGCATCGCTTCGGCGTCAAGGTGATCGCGGTGAGCGATCACACCGGCGCGCTGCACAGCGCCGCCGGGCTGGACATTCCGGCGCTGCTTCGGCATGCCGCCGCGCATGGCAGCATCGCCGGCTTCTCCCGCGAGCTGCAATGCGATCCCGCCGAGGTGCTGACGTTGCCGTGCGACGTGCTGGTGCCGGCGGCGATGGAGCGGGTGATCGACGCCGACATGGCCGCGAAACTGCAATGCCGCGTGCTGGCGGAAGGCGCCAACGGTCCCACCACGCCGGACGCCGATCTCGTGCTGGCCCAGCGACGGGACCAGATTTTCGTGCTCCCCGATATTTTGTGCAACTCGGGCGGCGTCGTGGTCAGCTATTTCGAATGGGTGCAGGATCTCCAGCAACTGTTCTGGGAGGAGGAGGAAGTGACGCGGCGCGAATATCACATCCTCGATCGCGCCTTCGACCAGATGGTGGCGCGCGCCCGCAAGGACGGGATTTCCCACCGCACCGCCGCGATGGCGATAGGCGTGGAGAAAGTGCGGGCCGCGAAGCAGACGCGAGGGCTGTTTCCGTAGGAAGGCCGTTAAGAATGAGACCGGGCATCTCACTCTCCGTCATTGCGAGCGAAGCGAAGCAATCCAGAAGGCCACAAAGCAAGAACTGGATTGTTTCGGAGCTTACGCTCCTGGCAATGACGGTGAGGGGTGAGGTCTAGGTTGCGGCTTGGCCGCCATTCTGCAAAAACTGGCGGCATGGGAGCTGCTCCTTGACCTCATTTCCGTCCGACACATTCGACAATGCCGTGCCCGATGGCGTCGTGTCGTTTCTGCGCGATACGGGCCTCGTGCCGCCGGGCGTGGCGCCGCGCTTCACGGCGCTGACCGGCGGGGTGGCGTCGGATATCTGGAAGGTGGAGGCGGGCGATCGCACTTTCGCGGTGAAGCGCGCGTTGCAAAAGCTGCGTGTCGCGCGCGACTGGCAGGTGCCGGTGACGCGCAATGTCAGCGAGGTCGATTGGCTGCGGACGGCGGCGAAGGTGGTGCCGGATGCGGTGCCACGGGTGCTGGCGCATGATGCGGAGATCGGTGCTTTCGCGATGACCTATCTCGATCCGGCGCATCACCCGGTGTGGAAGGCGGAGCTCGCGGCGGGACGCGCCGATCCGGCCTTTGCCGCGCGTGTCGGCGACACTGTTGCCGCGATCCACGCCGCCACCGCGCATTCGGATGCGTTGGCGAAGCAGTTCGCCAACGACGCGCTGTTTCACGCCATCCGGCTCGAACCCTATCTCGAAGCCACCGCGCCGGCGCATCCGGATATTGCCGACGCGCTGATGCGGCTGTCGCGCGAGACGCTGGCGATGAAGGTGGCGCTGGTGCATGGCGATGTCAGCCCCAAGAATATTCTGGTGGGGCCATGCGGGCCGGTGCTGCTGGATGCCGAATGCGCCTGGTACGGCGATCCCGCGTTCGACCTTGCGTTCTGTCTCAATCACCTGCTGCTGAAGTGCCTGTGGGCGCCGCGTGCCCGTGACGGCTTTCTTGCCTGCTTCGATGCGCTGGCGGCGGCCTATCTCGCGCGCGTGACTTGGGAACCGATCGTCGATCTTGAGCGCCGCGCCGCGCGGCTGCTGCCGGCGCTGTTCCTCGCACGCGTCGATGGCAAGTCGCCGGTGGAATACATCACGGATGAAAACGACAAGGCGCGCGTGCGTCGCATCGCGGTGCCGCTGATCGGCTCGCCGCCGTCGCGGTTGTCCGATGTGCGCGAGGTTTGGGCAAAAGCGTTTTCGAGCGAAGTGGATACCGGTTTGCGTGAAGAAAACGCGTCACGATAAAGGTTCTTTGGAGCTTGCCGAATGAACGATACGCGGATTGTAAGCATCAAGGGGCGGCGGGTGTGGGACTCGCGCGGCCGCCCTACCGTGGAGGTCGATGTCCGATTGAAAAGCGGCGCGTTCGGCCGCGCCATTGCCCCCGCCGGCGCGTCGATGGGCAGCGGCGAGGCGATGGATTTGCGCGACGGCGGCGAGAGGCTCGGCGGCCACGATGTCGGTCGCGCGGTGAATGCCGTCAACAGCGAGATCGCGGCGGCACTTGCGGGCATGGATGCGGTGGATCAGGCCGCAGTCGACCAGGCGATGATCGCACTGGATGGCACGCCGAACAAGGGCCGGCTCGGCGGCAACGCCATCGTAGCCACATCGATGGCGGTGTTGCACGCTGCGGCGGCCGCAAGCGGCGTGCCGTTGTGGCGGTACATCGCGCAAGGGCGCAAGGTGCGCATTCCGTTGCCGGAGATTCAGATTTTCGGCGGCGGTGCGCACGCCGCGCGGCGCGTCGACATTCAGGACTTCATGGTGATGTGTCCGGGTGCTGCGTCCTTCGCGCAGGCCCTGGAATGGACCGCCGAGGTTTATCTCGCCGCAGGCGCGATCATGAAAGAGGCCGGCAAGCTGCAAGGCGTCGCGGACGAAGGCGGTTACTGGCCCGCGTTCCGCAGCAACGAAGAGGCGCTCGATACGCTGGTGGCGTCAATCCTCAAGGCGGGCTTCAAGGGCGGCGACGATGTCGCGATCTCGCTCGACGTCGCGGCGTCGGAGTTCGGCAAGGATGGCACCTACACGCTGGCGCTCGATGATCGCAAGCTCGACACGGCGGCCATGATCGACATGCTGGGCAAATGGTGCGAGGCCTATCCGATTATTTCGATAGAAGACCCGGTGGCGGAAGACGACGCCGAGGGCTTCGTCGCCTTCACGCGCGCGTACGGCGATCGCTGTCAGGTGATCGGCGACGATTTCCTCGTCACCAATGCCGACCGCGTGCGCAAGGCGGCGGCCAATAATGCCGCGACGGCGGTGCTGATCAAGCCCAATCAGGCCGGCACCGTCACCGAGACGCGCGCGGCGCTGGAGGCCGGCGAGGCGGTGGGTTTCGGCACCATCGTCTCCGCGCGCTCCGGCGAGACCGAGGACGTGACAATCGTGCATCTCGCGATCGGCTGGGACGCGGGACAGCTCAAGGTTGGTTCCTTCTCGCGTTCCGAGCGGATGGCGAAGTGGAACGAGTGCCTGCGCATCGAGGAAAAGCTGGGCGGTGACGCGGTGTTTGCCGGTCGCGGCGCGCTCGGATTTCGACGTTCGTTTTTGGGAGTGATTGCATGATCGTCGGGTTGGACCACGTCGTCGTTCTCGTCCGCGACATCGATGCGGCGACATCGGCCTATGCGGCGCTGCTCGGCCGCAAGCCGGCCTGGCGCAGCGTCGATGCGGCGTCGGCGTCCGCGATCTTCACCCTCGACAACATGTCGGTGGAGTTGCTAGCGGCGGCGGCCGCGGCGGGGGATCACATTCGCAAGGCCATCGACACTGACGGCGAAGGGCTCGCGAGCCTGTGTCTGCGTGTCGAGGATATCGCCAACTGGCATCGGCGGCTGGATCGTGTCGGCCTGAAACCGGAAGCAGTCACTGATGGCGGCAGCCGCAACCTCATCGACGGTGCATCGCTGTCGTGGCAACGGACCCGCGCGGCGACCGATGCGGCGCATGGCGTGCGGCTGTTCTTTCTCGAACTGGACGGGCAACGACCGGTTTCGGAAATCATCGCCGACGCGCCGATCACCGGCCTCGATCACGTCGTGGTGGACACCGCGGATCCGGAGCGCGCCGCCGCGCTGTATGGTGCGCGGCTCAGGCTCGACATGCGGCTCGATCGGTCCCACGCCGACTGGGGACACCTGATGTTCTTCCGCTGCGGCGATCTCATCGTCGAGACGGTCCAACGCGCCGGCAAGGACTATTCCGACGGTCGCGACCGGCTGTGGGGCTTGAGCTTCCGCGTCGATGATATCGCAGCGGCGCGGCGGCGGATGCAGGCCGCCGGCATCGACGTGTCGGAGCCGCGCGCGGGTCGCAAACCCGGCACGCAGGTTGCGACGGTGCGCAACGGCACCTGCGGCGTCCCGACGATTCTGCTTCAGCCGCCGGCACGTCGGTGAGACGGAGCCTGAAGCCGCAGAGTCGTCATTGCGAGCGGAGCGAAGCAATCCGGAAAGTCGCAAAGCAAAGGCTGGATTGCTTCTGAGCTCACGTTCCTCGCAATGCGGCTAGTGCATCAACCCCCGCGCGCCTTGCCACAGCAACGCGGCGGAGATGATGAAAAGCAGCACGTAGGCGATCTGGTAGAACAATCCTGTCGGTGTTTTCCGTACCAACCAGACGCCGGCGAGGTTCGCGGCGGCGGCGATAGGAAGCAGCAGCAGCGACGTTGTGAAATTGGCGGCACTGAATTGGCCGAGCGCGAGATAGGGGCCGATCTTCAGCGCATTGATCACCGCGAAAAAGATCGTTGTGGTGCCGACCAGCGTCAGTTTCGGCAGGCGTTGCGGCAGCACGTAGACCTGAAACGGCGGCCCGCCGCCCTGCATCATGAACGAGGTGAAGCCGGAGACGCCGCCCCAGAACACGCCGCTGGCGAGGTGTCCTCGCGTCGGCGCTTCGGCCTTGCGTTGCAGCCACATATTGGCGACGAAAGCGACGCCCACCAGCCCGACAATGATGCGGATGCTGTCGTCGGAGACGTAAGCCGCCGTCAGCCACGCCAGGGCCATGCCGGCCAGCGCGCCGGGCAGCATGATCTTTAGATTGGTCGCGTCCCAGTCGCGCCGATAGATGTAGAGCGACATCAGGTCCTGCGTGATCAGCACCGGCAGGATCAGCGCGGCAGCTTCAAGCGGCGGCAGATAAAGCGCGACCAGCGGCGTCGCCGCGGTGCCAATGCCGGCAAACCCGCCCTTCGACAAGCCAAGCAGAATCACCGCGGGTATCGCGACGGCGTAGAAGAACGGTCCAGGGATGAGGGGCGGCACGATGGAGTTCTGATCCCGTTTCAGCCGTCATTGCGGGGAGCGCAAGCGGCGAAGCAATCCAGTGCCACAAAGTAAGAACTGGATTGCATCGCTCGCAATGATGGAAAAGAGAGCGGCCTGCGTATTGGAACTATCATGCGTCGAGCTTGCACGGCACGCTGGTGAAGCCGCGGAAGCGGGCGCGGCCGCCGCGCACTGGTTCGCCGGCGAGTTCGTAGTTCGGGAAGCGCGCCAGGAAACGCGATATGGCGATTGCGCCTTCCAGGCGTGCCAGCGCCATGCCGGCGCATTGATGCACGCCGGTGCCGAAGGCAAGATGGCGGTTCGGCGTTCGCGCGATATCGAAATTTTCGGGGTCGGGAAACTGCGCCGGGTCGCGGTTGGCGGCGCCGATGCACAGCGTCACCGAGGTTTGCGGCGGTAGCGTCACGCCGCCCAGTTCGACGGTCTCGGTGGTCATGCGGTTGCCGAGTTGGTTCGAACTTTCGTAGCGCAAGATTTCCTCAACGGCGGTTTTGATGAGGTCGGGCTGCGCGATCAGGCGTGTCTTCTGGTCGGGATGATGCAGCAGCGTGACGAGGCCATTGCCGATCAGGTTGGTGGTGGTTTCGTGGCCGGCGTTGAGCAGGAAGATGCAGTTGTGCAGCAATTCCTTCGCGGTCAGCCGCTCGCCGTCGGTCTCGCCCTGGATGAGCTTCGTCAGCACATCGCGTTCCGGGTTGCCGGGCTTGGCGCGGCGGCGCTCGACCAGCACTTCGAGGTAAGCGAGAAAGTCGCGCACCGAATCATTGCCGCGCTGGAAAGCGTCGGCGCTGATCACGGGTTCGAGCGCGCCGAGGATCGCCAGCGACCAGTCGCGCAGCGGGCCGCGTTCGTCGTGCGGAACGTCGAGCAGGTTCCCGATCACCTGCACCGGAATGGCGGCGGCGAAGTCCTCGATCAGTTCAGCGTGGCCCTTCGCTTCCATGGCGTCGAGCAGGCGGTCGATCAATTCGATCAGGCCCGGCTCCATCTCGGCGATGGCGCGGGGCGACAGCGCACCCATGATCAGACGCCGCACGCGGGTATGCGCCGGCGGATCATTGAAGACGAGGCTGGTGGTGTGATGCTCGTACAAGAACGAGTCGCCGTATTTCGGCGCGAATTCGCGTTTTTTGTCCGAGCTGTAAGCCCGCGTGGTCTTGTAGGCGGTGACGAGGTCGTCGTAGCGGGTCAGGAAATAGCCGCCGTTCGGCAGCCGTTTCATCGGTGCGTATTCCCGCAGCGCGCGATAGGTCGGATAGGGGTCGGCGTAAAATTCCGGCGTCAGTTTTTCGATGTCGAAATTCGCCGCAAGGGCCTGTGGGATTTCCGTCATGTTTTGTCCCGTTTTCGGCAGGGATATACGCTTTTGGCCGGTCTGCGAAGCCGGGCCGGCAACGGCGCCTGACGTGCGCGTTATGATGCATTGCAGCAAGAAACTTGACATTGACTAAGTGAGTGTTTACTCACGTAGGATGAGCACCATTCGCATGACCGGCGATCTGCGTCGAGAGCTGATCCTCTCGGCGGCGAAGCGTTGCTTCGCCCGGACCGGGTTCGCCGGCACGACGACGAAAAGCATTGCCGCCGCGGCCTCGATCTCGGAAGGATTGCTGTTCAAGCATTTTCCGACTAAATCCGCGCTCTACGCCGCGATTCTGGCAGAAGCCTGCGAAGCCGATCCAAAGCTTGTGACGTTGCTCGGCCTGACGCCGTCGACCGAAACACTCGTGGTGTTGATCCGTGGCATGGTGGGCCACTTCCTTCAGACGTCCGATGCGCCGGACGAGGAGGAAGCCCAGCGGTTGCGGCTGATGATTACGAGCCAGCTTGATGACGGCGAGTTCGCGCGCGTTCTTTACGAAAAGATAGGAGAACTCATCGGACCTGTTTTCACGGCATCGCTCAGGCGGGCGGTCGAAACAGGAGACGCATCGAGAGTCGGATACCGGCCGATCAATCTGTTCTGGTTCGCTCACCATATGGTGTTGCAACTGGTGCTGACCCGGCTGCCAACGACGGATTGTTTGTCTTACGGGGATGCCGCTCAATTCGAGCGGCAAGTCTGCGAATTTATCCTTCGCGGAATCGGATTGAACGAAAAAGCGATCGCCGCGCATCTGGACCGCGATCTTCCGCCGGACCTGATGCCGCAGAGAGCTGCGGAAAGTGCATGACATGACATTAGCGACGGACTCGAACATGCCGGCCAACGGCGAGCAGACTCAACACGACACCCATGCGCGTGGACCGGGCGAGCAGCCGCGAAGCGGCAAGCCGGTTCGGCGGGTGCGCTGGTTCATTATCGTCGGCATCTTGCTGGCGATTCTGGTCGGCGCGCTGGTCGGCTTCAATGCCTTCCGCAGCCATATGATCGCGCAGTTCTTCGCCAACAACAAGCCGCCGCCGGTGACGGTGAGCGCCGCCGAGGCGAAGTCGGAAGTGATTCCGAATCTGCTCCGCGCGGTCGGCGAACTTGCGGCGGTGCATCAGGTCAACGTGACATCGGATGTCTCGGGCCGCATCACCGACATCATGTTCACCGCAGGCAGCCATGTCACCAAAGGGCAGCCGCTGGTGCAACTGTTCGACAAGCCGGATCAGGGCGATCTCGCCAGCTTCAAGGCGCAGGCCAAGGTGGCGGAACTGTCGCTCGATCGCGCCAAGCAACTGGCGGCGCGCCAGTTCGGGCCGCAGGCGACCGTGGATCAGGCGCAGGCGGCGTTCGATCAGGCCGGTGCCGGCATCGCCAAGACCGAAGCGATCATTTCCCAGAAGCTGGTGCGGGCGCCGTTCGACGGCGTGCTCGGCGTGCGTCATGTCGAAGTCGGTCAGTTTCTCACCGCCGGCACGCAGATCGTCTCGCTGACCGATCTGTCGACCTTGTTCGCGAACTTCACCGTGACGGAGAAGGACAGCGGCAAGCTGGCGGTCGGGCAGGTGGTGCGTGTCGAGGTCGACGCCTATCCGGGCAAGACCTTCGACGGCAAGATCACCACCATCGAGCCGCAGATATCCACCGACACCCGCAACATTCGCGTGCAGGCCACCATCCAGAATCCGGAAGGGATTTTGAAGCCGGGTATGTTCGCCACCACCACGGTGGTGCTGCCGGAGAAGCCAGCGGTGATCACTGTTCCCGAAACAGCGGTCGAATACACGCTGTATGGAGACTCCGTCTATCTCATCAAGGAGAAGAAGGGGGACGACGGCAAGACCAGCCTCACCGCCGAGCGAACCTTCGTGCGGACCGGCGATCGCGTCAACGGCCGCGCGGTGATCACCAAGGGCGTGCAGGCGGGCGATAAGGTC
>CAUJJN010000241.1 GCA_963204905.1 Pseudomonadota bacterium | reverse complement strand
AGGAACATTTCCTTGGTCAGCGTGGTGCCCTTGCGCAGCGAGAGCAGCTCCAGCATCTGATATTCCTTGCCGGTCAGATGCACGCGCTGGCCGGTCACTTCGACGGTCTTGGTGTCGAGGTTGACGATCAGGTCGCCGGTCTGGATCACCGACTGGGCGTGGCCCTTCGAGCGGCGCACGATCGCATGAATGCGAGCGACCAGCTCGTCCTTGTGGAAAGGCTTGGTCATATAGTCGTCGGCGCCGACGCCGAGACCCTTGACCTTGTCCTCGATGCCGGCGAGTCCGGAGAGGATCAGAATGGGGGTCTTGATCTTCGACACACGCAGCTGCTTGAGCACGTCGTAGCCGGACATGTCGGGCAGGTTGAGGTCGAGAAGGATAATATCGTAATCGTAGAGCTTGCCGAGGTCGACGCCCTCTTCGCCGAGATCCGTCGTGTAGACGTTGAAACTCTCGGATTTGAGCATCAGCTCGATCGACTGCGCGACGGCGCTGTCATCCTCAATCAGCAATACGCGCATGCCAGTCCCCTATCGTAGCCGCTCCGGGCGTCAGGTCGTCCGCACTACTTGCGGCACTGGAAACGCCTTTGAACAACTGATTCGAATCCTGACGGGATATGGTTAACAAAACCTGATTCCTCTCCGCAAGCTCTATCGTGCAATTTTTGTCGAATCGCCCTAAAACGTCGCGTAGAGACAGCTTTTATCTTCCGTTCTCACTCAAGTTTCGCATCAAGAGGTGGGCTTAACCGCCTCTTAGGACTCGCACCTCGTTCAGACGCGCGGGTCCCGTCAGTCACCAAAGACAGTGACGCAATGATTAACGATGCGGGTAAACACGAAGTTAAAGTCATTCCCGCAATTCGCGGAAACTTAAGGTTTTCGCCATGAAAGCCCTGGCCAACCAGATCGACGACATCGACGGCGTCAATATTTATGGCCGAGTTGTCGGGGTGCGCGGGTTGATGGTGGAGGTCGCCGGACCGATCCACGAGATGTCCGTGGGAGCTCGGATCGTCATCGAAACCGGAACCAACCGTTTCATCCCGTGCGAGGTGATCGGCTTCACCGGGAACAACGCCGTGGTGATGCCGTTCGCCGGCCTCGACGGGGTACGGCGCGGCTGCCGCGCGGTGATCGCCAACGCCTCCAGCATGGTGCGGCCGTCGCCGTCCTGGCTCGGCCGTGTGCTCAACGCCATGGGTGAGCCGATCGATGGAAAGGGGCCGCTGGAGCAGGGCGGGGTGCCGATGCCGTATCGCAATGCGCCGCCGCCGGCGCACTCGCGCAAGCGGGTCGGCGTGCCGCTCGATCTCGGCGTCCGCGCGCTCAACACCTTCCTCACCTGCTGCCGCGGCCAGCGCATGGGCATCTTCGCCGGTTCAGGCGTCGGCAAGTCGGTGCTGCTGTCCATGCTGGCGCGCAATGTCGATGCGGACATCTCCGTCATCGGGCTGGTCGGTGAGCGCGGCCGCGAGGTGCAGGAGTTTCTGCAGGACGATTTGGGTGACGAGGGGTTGGCGCGCTCCGTCGTGGTGGTCGCGACCTCCGACGAGCCGGCCCTGATGCGACGGCAGGCGGCTTATCTGACGCTGGCCATCGCGGAATACTTCCGCGACGAAGGCAAGTCGGTGATGTGTATGATGGATTCAGTGACGCGCTTCGCGATGGCGCAGCGCGAAATCGGCCTGTCCGCCGGCGAGCCGCCCACCGCCAAGGGCTATACGCCGACGGTCTTCACGGAATTGCCGAAGCTGCTGGAGCGCGCCGGACCGGGCACCGGCGAGGGCTCGATCACCGGCATCTTCACGGTGCTGGTCGATGGCGACGATCACAACGAGCCAGTGGCAGACGCGGTGCGCGGCATCCTCGACGGCCATATCGTGATGGAGCGCTCGATCGCCGAGCGCGGCCGCTACCCGGCCATCAACATCCTGAAGTCGGTGTCGCGGACCATGCCGCGCAGCGCGGATCCAGCCTATCTTCCGGTGATTACGCGGGGTCGTCAGGTGATGGCGACCTATGCCGACATGGAGGAATTGATCCGGCTGGGGGCGTACCGCGCTGGTTCCAGCCCCGAGGTGGACGAGGCGATCAGCCTGCACGAGCCACTGGAAAATTTCCTGCGGCAGGCGAAGGACGAGGTCACCAGTCTGACCGAGGGTTATCAACGACTTGGTCAAATCTTAGGAACCTTGGAAACGGAACGCTAACTTTGTCGGGCCATCATCCCAGCATCTGTTGTTCGCCGGCGGGGCCTCCACGAGGAGCCGGTGTCGTCCCGTTTTCATATCGGGACTTCTGGGGAGTATGAGTCGATGAAGTCACGTGAAACCCTCATTCGCCTGAAGAAATTTCAGGTCGATGAGAAGCGGCGCAGGGTAGCGCAGATCGAGGCCATGATCGCGGACTTCGAGCGGATGTCGGTCGATCTGGAACATGAGATCGCGACCGAGCAGGAGCGCGCGGGTATCAACGATCCCACCCATTTTGCCTATCCGACCTACGCCAAGGCGGCGATCCAGCGGCGCGAGAACCTGACCCGCTCTGCAGATGAACTGCGCGTGCAACTCGACGATGCCAAGGCGCAGCTCGGCGAGGCCTTCGAGGAACTGAAGAAGGTCGAACTGCTCGACGAACGCGACCAGGCTCGCGAGCGTGCGGAAGAAAACGCGCGCGAGCAGGCCGACCTGAACAGCATCGGCCTGATGCGGGCGCGGATCGGCGCCGTCGCCTGAGTCGCAAGAACCTGCATAATCGCTGCATCAAACCGGGCCGTGAGGCCCGGTTTTTCTTTGACGCGGCCGAGGTCGCAGCGCCGACCTCACAGCCGTCATTGCGAGCGAAGCGAAGCAATCCGGAAAGCCGCAAAGCGAAGGCTGGATTGCTTTCGTCGCCATTGCTCCTCGCAATGAGGGAATTAAACCGAGGTCCGGCGTGGAAGGGTACTCCACAAACGAAAAACGCCCGCGGGGGGACGGGCGTTTCTCTTTTGCCGCGGGTCAGCTTGGGGGGACTGACTAAGGCGACATACTCACGCGGCGACTTTGGGGGGCAAGGTAAAGAGCCTCGTGAATCTCTGTAATCTCTTGGTCTCGACTGGTCCTTGACCGAGCGTCTTTAGCTATCTCGGCCTCGTTAGTTATCTCGTTGTTAGCGCACCATCATCGTAGCGTCCGAACTTGACACCGCGATAGGCGCGCCGGCCTTGATCACGCGAGCGGTTTGCACACCGCTATCCGCATCGAGGCGTGCCGAAATGCCGAAGCCAGCCACCGCGATGCCTGCCACCAACGCAACCACCACGATCTTGAGGTGGGTCATGCGGTCGGCGCTGTAAATCGAATGGTTCATGGAAGCCTCCTGCCGTTTTTTCGCTGCCATTTGCGATGGGTCACCCCATCGCCCCGGCAGGTTCAAACCCCTGCTTCGAACTTCACGAAAAAGAACGTAAGACACCGGCTTTTCGTTCCGTAGGGGCTATCACAACGCGGTGATAAGAGTTGATGGCCCGCGATCCCGAAACCCAAAGTCTCTTGAACTGATAATTACACTATAAATATCAAATATTTAATTGTGGTTCTAAAATAGCTGGAACTTGCTGGCGTGAATCCACGCTCCGTCAACCATCCGGTAAAACGGTTGCCTGTTGTCAAAAAGTCGCAGGGGATTTCCTGATCCGGCTACCGTTCAGATGCTGCCGACGGTTTTCAGACGGGCTCGCGGATGGATTTCGGCCTGTGACAGCACGCTGGTCTGCGAGCGGAATCGTTCCACAAGCGAGCGCACGAACGGTCGGATCGCGGCCGAGGTGACCAGGACCGGTGCTTCCCCTTCGCGCGCGGCCTGTTCGAAACGGTCGCGAACCGCCGTCATGAACTCGGAGAGTTTCGACGGCGCCATCGCAAGGCTGCGTTCCTCACCCTGACCGATGATGGACTCCGCGAACGCTTGCTCCCATTTTGCCGACAGGGCGATCAGCGGTAGGTAGCCATTGGGTGAGGTGTTCTGCGCGCAGATCTGACGCGCCAGCCGCGCCCGCACATGCTCGACGATGGTGGCTGGATTGCGCGAGAACGCCAGCGCGTCGGCGATGCCCTCGAGGATGGTGGAGAGATCGCGGATTGAGATGCGTTCGGAGAGGAGCAGTTGCAGGACGCGTTGGATGCCGGAGACATTGATCTGCGCCGGCACGATGTCCTTGACCAATTCCCCTTGCTCCTTCGGCAACTCCTTCAGGAGCTTCTGTACCTCACCGTAGGACAGCAGGTCCGACATATTGGTCTTGAGCAGCTCGGTGAGATGCGTCGACAGTACCGTCGCCGCGTCGACGACGGTGTAGCCCTTCAGGGTGGCCTCTTCCTTGAGCGCGGCGTCGACCCAGGTGGCCGGTAGCCCGAAGGTCGGTTCGGTCGTGTGGATGCCCGGCACCGCGACCTGATTGCCGGCGGGGTCCATCACCATGTACTGGTTCGGCCAGACCCGGCCCGAGCCCGCGTCGACTTCCTTGATCTTGATGATGTAGCTATTGGCCTCAAGCTGGACGTTGTCGAGGATACGCACCGAGGGCATCACGAAGCCCATCTCGATGGCAAGCGAGCGGCGGAGCGCCTTGATCTGTTCGGTGAGACGATCGGTGCCGTCCGGTGCGTTGACGAGCGGCAACAGCGCGTAACCGAGTTCGATCTTGAGATCGTCGATCTTGAGTGCCGTCGAGATAGGCTCGTCGGCGGCGTCCGCGGCCGCGGCGCCGGGGGCGGCCGCCGTCGCCGTGCTTGCTTCGGCAGCAGCCACTGCCTGATTGCGGTTGCGGGATTTCCACGCCAGCGCCGCTGCGCCGCCGCCGAGCGCCAGGAACGGGATCATCGGAATGCCGGGAAGGGCGGCCAGCACCAGCATCACGCCCGCCGACATGCCGAGCGCCTGCGGATAGCCGGACAATTGCTTCATCAGCGCCTTGTCCGCCGCGCCGGAGACGCCGGCTTTCGACACCAGCAGGCCGGCGGCGGTGGAGACGATCAGCGCCGGCACTTGCGTCACCAGGCCGTCGCCGACGGTAAGCAGGGTGTAGGTGCGCGCGGCCTCGGCGAAGCCGAGCCCCTGTTGCGCGACGCCGATGATGATGCCGCCGATGATGTTGATGAACACCACCAACAGGCCGGCGATGGCGTCGCCGCGCACGAATTTCGAGGCACCGTCCATCGCGCCGAAGAAGCCGCTTTCATCTTCCAGCGCCTTGCGTCGTTCCTTGGCGGTCTTCTCGTCGATCAGGCCGGCGGACAGATCAGCATCGATCGCCATCTGCTTGCCGGGCATGGAGTCCAGATGGAAGCGCGCCGCGACTTCGGCGATGCGGCCCGAGCCCTTGGTGATGACCACGAAGTTCACGATCACCAGAATCGCGAACACGATGATGCCGATGACGAAGTTACCCGCCATCACAAAATTGCCGAACGCCTCGATGACATGGCCGGCGGCGGCGCTGCCTTCGTGACCGTGGGTCAGGATCAGTCGCGTCGAGGCCAGATTCAACGACAGCCGCAACATCGTCGAGATCAGCAGGATGGTCGGGAAGGCCGAGAATTCCAGCGGCGTTTGGATGAACAGCGCCGTCATCAGGATCAGGATCGACAAGGTGATCGAAATCGCAAGAAACAAATCCAGCACCACCGCTGGCAGCGGCAGGATCAGCACGACCAGAATGGTGAGCACGCCGAAGGCCAGCGCGAGATCGCCGCGCTTCAGCATGGTGACGAGATCGCCGAGGCTCGGTAGCCGTGTCGCCGCTTTTTCGGCGCCTTGGCTCAGGGTGGTGTCGCTCATCGTCGCGGCGTCCCCTCTCGTTTGCCGCCCGCGCGCGGCAAACGTCTGTGCGGCAGCCGGAGGGCCACCGGTTCGAAAGTGAGGCACCGTACTGGCATCCACGGGCCGCCCCCGGTTGCGCAATCACGACACTCTTCTGACTGGGCAAAATTTGCCCGGTGTATGGTTAGCAAAGGGTTAACCAACGCCATCTTGGACGGACGGCTGGAGTGAATTGGCGTCGCGACCCCAGACATCGCCGTCACGTTCCTGTTTTGTGCCAGTGAATGCGCATGTCTCGAATGCGCGATGGATTGCTTGACCCATGGGTGCCAGCCGACGAAGTTGGGTCATGGCACAAAGTTCCAATCCTTCGCCCGATTCGAGCACGTTTATCCCTGATTCCCGCAAGGCGTGGATCCGATTGGCGATCGCAGTCCTGATTGGCTCGATCGGAAGCGTCGGAATGTGGTCGGTGGTGGTGGCGCTGCCTGTCGTGCAGGTCGAGTTTGGCGCTTCGCGAGGCGCAGCCTCGCTGGCCTTCACCATGGTGATGGTGGGTTTTGGATTGGGCGGCGTTGCCACCGGCAAGATCATGGACCGGTACGGCATTGTCACCGCCATCGGCATCGGCATCGGCGCGATGGGGCTGGGCTATATCGGCATCGGTTATGCGACGGCGCTGTGGCAGGTGATCGCCCTGCACCTGTTGATCGGGCTGGGCTCGTCCGCGACGTTCGGGCCGCTGATGACCGAAGCCTCGCATTGGTTCGATCGCTATCGCGGCCTCGCCGTCACCATCGCCGCCAGTGGTAATTATGTCGGCGGCGCGATTTGGCCACCCGTCTTCAATTGGGGGATTCAATCGTTCGGATGGCGGCCAACTCATATTGTCGTGGGCATCTTCGCCGCGATCGCAATGACGATTGCGACGACGGTGTTGCGCAGCCAGATGGGCAACGAGGCGCGACACACGCATGTCGACGCACCCGCGCCACGCATCGACCTGCGTCTCGGCAACAACGCCCTGACTGCGATCCTCGGCATCGCCAGCGTCGCCTGCTGTGTAGCGATGGCGATGCCGCAGGTGCATATCGTGGCCTATTGTGGCGACCTGGGTTACGGCGCGGCGCGGGGCGCGGAGATGCTGTCGCTGATGCTTGGCTTCGGCATCATCAGCCGTATCGGCTCTGGATTCCTCGCCGATCGTATCGGCGGTTTACGGACATTGCTGATCGGGTCGATCGCGCAAGGCACCGCGTTGATGTTGTTCCTGTTCTTCGACAGCTTGAGCTCGCTGTTTGTGATCTCGGCGCTGTTCGGCCTGTTTCAGGGCGGTATCGTGCCGAGCTACGCCATCATCATTCGCGAATCGATGCCCGCTCATGAGGCCGGAACGCGCGTCGGCATCGTTATCCTGGCTTCCGTTGTCGGCATGTCGTTCGGCGGCTGGATCTCCGGCGTCATTTTCGATACGACTGGTTCCTATGCCGCCGCGTTCCTCAATGGGACCGTGTGGAACGCCATCAACATCCTTATCGTAGTCGCGTTGCTGTTGAGAGCGCGCGGCCGCTTGATGCTTGCTCCGCGAATGAGCAGACCGGCTCTTTAGAAACCGACCGTTGTTTTGCGTGCCGGGGATCTCAACGTGACGTGTTGAGGCCGCGATGCGCCGCGCCGTTCGCTGGTGACGTTATATCCGCGTCAATATGTCGCCAATGCGACGCGTCGGAAGTCTGTGAGACACGATATATTAAAGTAAATATAACGATAACGCAGTGGGGCTGGCGTGGGGAACTCATCAAGATTGATCGGCGGGAGCGCGCTCCTGTCGTCGGTGGCTGTTGTGGCTTTGACGGTGGGCGCGGGGGCGCAGGATCGTGGCGGGGTTTATCAACTCGGCGAGATCTATGTGTCTGGTGCGCAGCAGGGTGATGCGGCGGGGGTCGGCAGCTCGACCGTGACGCGCGAACAGACCTGGACTTTCGAGAAAAAGACGCTGGATGAAGCCGTCAATCTCATTCCGGGTGTCTCGGCGACGCTGGATTCCAATGGCCGCCGCAACGAAAGCGACATTTTCGTACGTGGCTTCGGCCGCTGGCAAGTGCCGCTGACTATCGACGGCGTGCGCGTCTATCTTCCGGCTGACAACCAGCTCGACTATGGCCGCTTCCTCACCAACGATATTTCCGAGATTCAGGTCCAGAAGGGCTACTCCTCGGTGTTGAACGGCCCGGGCGGCATGGGTGGCGCGATCAATCTTGTTACCCGCAAGCCTGTGAAGCCTTACGAAGCCGAGTTCATGAGCGGCGCGACCTTCGACAACCGGGGCACGTTCCAAGGCTGGAATAGCTATGCGATGCTCGGCTCGCGCCAGCAGGATTTCTACGTGCAAGGAAGTGCGAGCTACCTGGATCAGGATTTCTGGTCGCTGTCGCGCAACTACCAGCCAACGCCAAGCTCGTTGCAGCCGTCCGGGCAGCGGCTCAGCTCTGACACGCGCGACTGGCGCATCAATCTGAAGGCCGGCTACACGCCGAATGCCACCGACGAATACAGCATCAACTTCATCAAGCAATCGGGCGAGAAGGGGGCGCCGCTAAACGTCTACAACAACCCGCCGGTGCCGCCGAATAGCTATTGGCGCTGGCCGTGGTGGAATATCCAGAACCTGTCGTTCGCCTCGAACACGCAACTCGGCGAGGCGTCCTACATCAAGACCAAGCTCTACTATAACACGTTCGACAATGCGCTCGATGCATTCGACAATATCTCCTACACCACGCAATCCGCCAACGGCCGCTTTCGCAGCATCTATGAAGACAATGCGCGGGGCGGTTCGGTCGAAGCGGGGACTGAATTGATTCCGCGCAACAGTCTGAAGGCGGCGCTGCACTATCGGCAGGATTTCCACACCGAGTGGAACGACAACCGTCCGACCAATCCGGCCTTCAGGTTCGTCGAGCCGAAACAGAACCAGAGTCAGACCACATGGTCGGCGGCGTTAGAAGACACCTTTCACGTCACTAACAATTTTGATCTGGTTGGTGGTATCAGCTACGACGAATACTGGATCAGCAAGGCCGAGGAGTTCAACAGCGGCACCAACAGGATCTACGAGTATCCGAAGGGAGGCGCGAACGCGTTCAACTGGCAGACGGCCGCGGTCTGGCGCTATTCGGATCACGAGCAACTGCACTTCAGTGTGTCGGATCGTGCGCGTTTCCCGACGTTTTTTGAATTGTACAGCACGCGTTTCGGCACGGCGGTTCCGAACCCCAATCTCGGTCCAGAACGTGCGACGAACTATGAATTCGGGTGGAAGGGACGTTATGCCAACAGCACGCGGCTTGCCGCGGCGCTGTTCTACAGTGACGTCCGCGATCTGATCCAGACCGTGCAGGTCGGTCCGGGCCAGACCCAGACGCAAAACGTTGGCAATGGCACCTATTACGGCTTCGAAGTGTCGGGCGAAACGGCGTTATCGCAGCAGGTCAGTGTCGGCGGCAACTACACGTACATCTACCGCAACATCAAGGACCCGTTGCAGCCGAACCTGCGGCCGACCGGTGTGCCGACCCACAAGGCGTTCCTTTATATGTCGTGGCGGCCGCTTGAACGCCTGACGATCACTCCGAGCGTCGAGATCGCCAGCGATCGCTGGAGTGACGTCTCCACCAATCCGGTGCAGGCGTTTCCCTATGTGCTGACCGGCGCTTACACGCTGGCCAACATTCAGGTGTCCTACAAGGTGACGGATCACTTCGAGGTGGCCGGGGGCATCAAGAACCTGCTGGACCAGAACTACCAACTGGCGTGGGGACTGCCGCAGCCGGGCCGCACCTTCTACGTCAAGGCGCGCGCCACCTTCTGAACCGTTCGATGCAGGCGTTGCCGGACGATGGTTTCGTTCGGCAACGCGATGCGCGTGGGACACGGCTCGGCCTGTGATGCGGGGTCCGCCTTGCGTCTCCCAGCAGGTTGGACGAGACGCGAGCCGGTTGGGCTGACGCCCGATTCAGGCGGAATCATCGGTCAGGCGGTTTCGGCGTGGTCGCGAGAGCCGGACCGAAAAGCCGCCGCCGCGGATTGCAGCGCGAGACCCGACATTGTAAGGGATGCCTGCGCCGACGCCGGTTGCCGATTGGACGTCCGGCCGGGGCCTGTAGCTCAATGGTTAGAGCCGGCCGCTCATAACGGTCTGGTTGCAGGTTCGAGTCCTGCCGGGCCCACCAGCGTTTCAAGCCTTGATGAACGCGCCACTAAGGCATGATCGCAGTCCGACATGCTCTAGAGAGGTAGCAAGTCCCGCGAAATTGAGCGCAGCAGCGAGACTTTGATGCTCTCGACATGGTCTCGCATCAGCAGTTCGGCGCGGCCACCGTCGCGACAGAGAATGGCTTCATAAATGCGATGGTGGTCGTCGTGGCGACGGCGCACGTCCGACAATTCGAAGGCGATCACGTTGCGATGCGACGACGGGGCGATTTGCTGGGATTGACGCAGCATGTCGCGCAGCATCCGCGACTGGCCCGCCGCGTGGATCGCACTATGAATTGCAGTGTTGATGATGCCGTATTGATTGCGATCCTCGGATGAGAGGCGACTTTTGTTCAAAAGCGCTTCACCGTCGCGAAGTGCGGCTTCTACGACAGCGCGTTTCTCGGCGGACATGCCGAGCTGCGCCGCGCGTTTGGCAGCAAGCCCCTCCAGCGCGGCGCGAATCTCGTAGGCCTGCACGATGTCGTCGACGGAATATTCGCGGACGTGATAGCCCCGGTTCGGGATGTAGTCCAAGAGCCCTTCGCCGGCGAGGACCTTGAGTGCTTCACGGATCGGCGTTCGTGAAACGTCAAGTTGTTCCGACAGATTGACTTCGTAGATCCGCTCGCCCGGCTTGAACTCGCCAGCGAGGATGGAAGATCGCAGTGTATCCGTTATGGATACACTGCGTGTGAGGACTTCATCCTCGGGCGGTGTGAGGGATCGTCGGGGGCGGGGCGCCATCGGCGGGTTCTTTCCTGGGTTTGAGTCGGAATTATTGGCATATTCTTGCAGCAAATGAAAAGACGGAGTTTGGTCGAACCGACAGAAAGCGCCATTGAACAACACCGCGGCCAATGGGGAGGAACTCCAAGCCCCTGTCAAAATGTATGCATCTTTGATTGACATTGGCATGATTGTATAATTTGATCATTAGCAGGTAGGTGGACGCTGATCGCCGATGCGAGCTGACGTTTGCCGTCATCAAGGTCCGGCAGGTTGGGTCCATGTTTGTTTTCAGTCCGCGGATTACTGCGTTGTCTGTCGTTGGGCGGGAAGATCAATTTCCTGTCCGGCGCGTCTATTGCGTAGGACGCAACTACGTCGCGCATATCCGCGAGATGAAGGAGGGCGACGAGCGCGACCCGCCGTTCTTTTTCCAGAAGCCCACGGATGCCGTGGTGGCCGGCGGCGCGGACATCCCTTATCCGCCGCAGACCGAGGATTTTCAGTTCGAGGCCGAACTCGTTGTCGCTATCGGCCGCGAAGCTGTCGATGTTCCTGTCGAGCAAGCGCTGGATACCGTGTTCGGATACACGGTCGGGGTTGATCTGACACGGCGCGACCGACAGCGCGAGTCGTTCAAGGCGGGGTTGCCCTGGGAAATCGGCAAAGCTTTCGATCGGTCTGCGCCGTGCGGGGCTATTCATCCCGTTGCCGACGTGGGGCACCGGCTGAGCGGCGCGATCTCGCTCTCGGTCAATGGCGTCGAGCGCCAGCGCGGCGATCTCGGTCAAATGATCTGGAATGTGCCGGAAATCATTTCAAACCTTTCGAAGTCCTATCGGTTGCAGGCCGGCGACCTGATCATGACGGGCACGCCGGCAGGTGTCGGGCCCATCGTGCCGGGAGACAGGCTGGTGGTTTCGGTGGAAGGCCTCGCGCCGCTGGCCTTCTCCATCGCCGGACAGGAGTTGTGATCGTGCTGCCGCAGGAACGAATTTCGTACTCGGCGATCGTTGATCGCAAGCCGCTGAAATTGCCTGGCAATGCCCGCATGGTGGTGTGGGTCATCGTCAATATCGAGGAGTGGGACCCGCGCGAGACGATGCCACGCACCGTGTTAACGCCGCCGGCGGGTGGCGCGCCGCTGCCGGATATTCCGAACTGGGCCTGGCACGAATACGGCAACCGCGTCGGTTTCTGGCGCCTGCTCGAGGCGCTCGACAACCACGGCATCAGGGCGGTGCTGGCGATCAACGGCAAGGCCGTCGAGACGTATGAAGCGATCTCGCGCGCGGCGCTGGATCGTGGCTGGGAGTTCATGGGCCACGGCTTCGGCCAGAAGAACATGCAGAAGGTCGCCGATGAGCGCGAGGACATTCGCAAGACCGCTCAGGTGATCAAGCAGTTCACGGGGAAGGCACCGCGTGGATGGCTTGGCCCCGGCCTCACCGAAACCTGGGAAACGCCAGATCTTCTGGTGGAAGAGGGTTTTTCCTATGTTTGCGACTGGGTGTTGGACGATCAGCCCGTGGTGCTGAAGACGCGCTCGAAGCCTATCGTCAATATTCCCTACACGCAGGAATGCAATGATGTCGCCATGATGCTGATCCAGCATCATAAGGCCAGCGAATATCATGATCGCGCGATGGATCAGTTCGAGCAAATCTATCACGACAGCGCCAATTCGGCACGCGTGATGGCGTTGGTGGTTCATCCCTACATCATGGGTGCGCCGCATCGGGCGAAGCACTTCCGGCGCATCCTCGAGAAAATCAGCCGCTTGCCCGATGTCGCGTTCTGGACCGGCGAGCAGATCTACGACTGGTATCTGAGCGAGCGTCCGGATGCCTTGACGGGCGGGAGCTAGCTCGTGGCAAGTCTCAACCTCGTCCAGATCCTGAACGGGCTGACGCTGGCGGCATTGCTTTTCATCGTGGCATCCGGCTTCACGCTGGTTTTCGGCCTGCTGCGCATCGTCAATCTTGCGCACGGCGCGCTCTATCTGTTCGGCGGCTATATCGGCTATTCGGTCACGGTCGGAACCGGAAGTTTCTTTCTCGGCGTTGCCGCGTCGATGCTGTTCGTGGCGTTTCTCGGGCTTTTCATCGATCAAGGCCTGCTGCGCTTTGTCCGTGGCTTTACGCTGCGTGAAGTGCTGCTCACGCTCGGCGTAGCTTTCGTTCTGAACGACCTCGCGCTTGTGATCTGGGGGGGCGACACGTTCTCGGTGCAGATCCCGGTGGCGCTTCGCGGGGCGGTGCGCTTCGCGGGAATCTACTATCCGACCTATCGTCTGTTCGTGCTGGGGCTCGGAATTCTCGTTTTCATCGCGCTGTGGTTGCTGCTCAACCGAACCCGCCTTGGCGCGCTCATTCGCGCCGGCGTCGACGATGCCGAGATGGTCGAGGCGATGGGCATCAATATCCGCCGCGTCTTTCTCGCCACCTCGATGCTCGGCGCGTCGCTTGCCGGCCTTGGCGGCACGATCGGAGGTGCGTTCCTCACGCTATATCCGACCGCGGATTCGGAGATTCTCGTCTTCTCGCTGGCGATCGTCATCATTGGCGGCAGTGGCAGCCTGGTCGGAGCGGCGGTGGGAGCGTTGTTGGTCGGTATGCTGAACACCATTGGTCAGGTCATGTTTCCTGAGCTGGCCTATTTCGTCATCTTCGGACCCATGGCCGCCATTCTCGCCTTCCGTCCGCTCGGACTGTTCGGGAGGGCGTGATGGGTAGCACTGTTGCAGCGATTCAACGCTCCGCTCTGGGCTTTGTGCTCGTTCTCGTCATCTTCGGCGCATTGCCGCTGGTGGTGTCATCTTATCAGATGAGCATCGCCAACGAGATTTTGATCTTTGCCTTGCTGGCGATGTCGATCGATGTGCTTGCCGGCTATGCGGGACGCACCTCGCTCGGTCATGGCGCGCTGTTCGGCATCTCGACTTATGTCGTGATCTACTGGACCTCCGTCTATGGCGGGTCGGCGTGGGTCGGTTGTCTACTGGGCGTTGCAGTCGCGACGCTTGTTGCGGCCGTCTTCGCAGCATTTGCCGTGCGAGTCAGTGGAGTTTACTTCCTGCTGCTGACGCTTGCGCTCGGAATGATCGTCTGGGGCGTTTGCCTGCGCTGGACCAGCATTACTGGCGGCGAGAACGGTATTCGCGGTGTCGGCCGTCCGGACCTGATCGCCAGCCCGACGGCATTCTACTATGCGACCCTCGCCATTGTGTTGCTGATGACGTTCCTGATCTGGCGTTTCGTGCGCTCGCCGTTTGGTCTGACGTTGCGGGGTATTCGCGACAGCGAAAGCCGGATGCGTAGCCTCGGTTACGGCACTTCCGTGCACATGTTCGTTGCCTTCACGATCACCGGATTTTTCGCCGGCGTCGCGGGCGCTCTCTATGCGCTGTTCAACAACTTCGTCAGCCCCTCGACCGTGCAACTATCGCAGTCGGTAGAAGGCCTGCTGATGGCGATCATCGGTGGTATCGGTACGCTCTTCGGCTCATTCATCGGCGCAGCGGCGATCATCATGCTTGAGAATTTCGTTAGTGCGTACACAGCGCGCTGGCAGATGGTGCTGGGCGTCATGTTTATCGTGACCATGATCTTCGCGCCCCAGGGCATTCTCGGAACACTCCGCATGTTGATACGCAAGCGGTGACCGTCAAGGAAATCTCAAGTCGATCGCACTATCATGACAGGGAGAAACAGAATGGATCGCCGACAGTTTCTTAAAACCACTGGCCTTACAGTCGCAGCCTCCGCCGCTGGCACCTTTGCCGCGCCGCAGATCCTGCGGGCCGCTGAGCCGATCCGCATCGGTCTGATGGCGCCGCTCAGCGGTGTTGTCGCCGCCGGCGGCCGCGAGATCGTCGAAGGCTTCAACATGTATTGGGAAGAGCGCGGCAAGAAGACTGCGGGCCGCGCCGTCGAGGTTGTTGTCGAAGACGATGCCGGCAATCCGGATACCGCTTTGCAGAAGGCCCGACGGTTGGTTGAACAAGCGAAAGTCGACTTTCTCTTCGGAAACCTGCTCGCCAACACCGGTCTTGCCGTCGCCAGCTACGTCAAAGGCAACGGCGTGCCGTACTTCATTCCGGTGATCGCGGCGGACGATCTCACCCAGCGCAACCGCATCAAGAACGTCATTCGCGTTGCCGGCTATACGGCAAGCCAGATGCCGCGCCCGCTGGCGGACTGGGCCTTGAAGCAGGGCTACAAGCGCATCGCCACGATTTCGCAGGATTACACCTTCGGCCACGAGCAGTGCGCTGGCTTCGCGCAGGTGTTCACCGAGGGGGGCGGCCAGATCGTGGCCCAGCTCTGGAATCCGCTCAATACCGCGGACTTCAGCCCCTACATCGGCCAGCTTGGCGATCTCAAGATCGACGCGGTGTTCGCCATGGAACTCGGTGCTGACGCATCGCGCTTCATGAAGCAGTATTCGGATTTCGGTTTGAAGGGACGGATTCCGCTACTCGGCGCTCAGAACTTCACCGATCAGTCGGTGATCCGGACGCTGGGCGAGGAGTGCGACGGCATCATTTCCTCCGCGCATTTCGCGGAAGGTTCGGACAATCCTGAAACACAGAAGTTCGTCAACGCGTATTCGGCGAAGTACGGCAAGATGCCATCGCTCTATGGCTTCTCGCATTATTCGGGTGCGATGTGGGTCGATCAGGTAATCGACCAGCTCAAGGGCGACATTTCCAACCGCGACGTGTTCATCGATGCAGTGCTGAAAAGCCAGCTCACCGCTTCGCCACTGGGACATCCGGTACGGTTCGACGACTACGGCAACCCGATCTACGACGTCTATATCCGCAAGGTCGTCAAAAACAAGGACGGCAAATACTGGAACGTGCCGATTCAGACTTATCCGGCGGTGTCGCAATTCTGGACCTACAACCCCGAAGAGTATCTCAAGAAGCCGCCGTTCTCGCGGGATAATCAGGGCATCAAGAAGTAGCACCTAAACAAAGGGCACGGTGGCCGCCGATTGCGCCGCTGTGCTCCCATTCACAGAGGAAAGAGCATCCGGTGTCTGACGCCTCCGCACTGGTTCTGGAAAATATCGTCGTCGCTTTCGGTGCGCTGAAAGCGGTCGATGACGTGTCGATCACAGTGCGGGGCGGCGAACGGCACGCTATTATCGGCCCCAACGGCGCCGGCAAGACGACGTTGTTCAATGCCATCACGGGGGTCACGCCGCCGACCGCCGGACGGGTGGTGTTTCAGGGGCAGGACATTACCCGCCGCTCGGTGCAGGGGCGGGCGCGGATGGGGATCAGCCGAACCTTCCAGATTACGAACCTGTTTCCAAGCCTCACCGTCGACGAGAACATGCAACTCGCGGTACGCGGCAACGGAGAAGGCAAGTTCTCGATGTTCGGCGCTGCCGAGCTCAATGCCGAGCAGGCGGAGCGCGCGGCGGCGGCGCTGTCGATCTCACGGCTCGATACGCGCGGAGCGGTGGTAGGCAGCGAACTATCCTATGGCGAGCAGCGACAGCTCGAAATGGCGATGGCGCTGGTCGCGCGGCCAAAGCTGCTGCTGCTGGATGAGCCGGCGGCGGGTCTTTCGCCCGCTGAGCGCGTGATCGTCGCGGAGATCATCCGGTCGCTTTCGCACGATCTCACGATGGTTCTGATCGAGCACGACATGGAGTTGGTCCTCAATCTTGTCCAGCGGGTGACGTGTCTGAACAACGGCCTGTTGCTGGCCGAAGGAACGCCGAATGAGATTCGCGGGAACCAGCTCGTGCAAGACGTCTATCTCGGAAAGGCGCGCTGATGCTTGAAGTCCGAGACCTGCACAGTTTTTACGGCGACGCTCATGTGTTGCATGGCGCTTCGCTGACCGTGAACCCGGGAGAAGTCGTCGCACTGCTCGGCCGCAACGGCATGGGAAAATCGACGTTGATCCGCTCGATCATGCGGTTGGCGCAACCCCAGGTTCGCGAAGGTACGCTGACCTGGAAAGGCGAGGACCTGCGCCCGCTGACGCCGCACGAAGTGGCGGCACGTCGGATCGCGCTGGTGCCGCAGGGGCGTCGGCTGTTCGCCTCGTTGACCGTGCTAGAGCACCTCACCATGCTCAAACCCGCCAAAATCCGTGAGGGCTGGACGGTCGACCGCGTATTCTCGATGTTCCCGCGCCTCGCGGAGCGCAAAGGCCACAACGGCAATCAGTTGTCGGGTGGGGAACGGCAGATGCTGGCGGTCGGCCGGGCACTGATGATCGATCCGGAACTGATCCTGATGGACGAACCATCCGAAGGATTGGCGCCGGTGATGGTGCAGCATCTCGAAAGCATCATTGCCGATCTTGGCAAGACTGGACTCGGGATTTTGCTGGTCGAACAAAATCTCTACAGCGCGCTGGCGGTCGCCGATCGCCTCTACGTGCTGGAAACAGGCAAGGTGGTGCACGAGGCCAGCGCGGAAAATGTGCGAAACGATCAATCGTCGCTGATGCGCTATCTCGGGGTCCACTAGATCGAAATGACGGTAGCGAAGTTATGATGGCGAAGACGTGGGGTTTGTTCATCGACGGAGACTATCGGCCCGCTGTATCCGGCCGAACATTCCAGGTGGAGAATCCGAGCAACGGCACCATCATGGCTGACGTCGCGGAAGGCGATGCCGCGGATATCGAGGAGGCCATCGCCGCAGCCGAGCGTGCATTTCCCGTATGGTCGGCGCTGACCGGCGCGGAGCGAGGCGACATCATGCAGCGCGCAGCCGAGATCATGAAGCGCCGGCTGTCGGACGTCGTTTCGATTGAGATCGAGCAGATCGGTCGGCCGCGCCGCGAGATGGCGGCGCAACTGGCACGGCTACCGGAATGGTTCAGCTATTTCGGTGCAGTGGCGCGCACTCACGAGGACACGGTGCCGCCTTTCGCGGGGAACTATCTGAATTACACCCGGCGTGTCCCGCTCGGCGTCGTCGGTCATGTGACGCCATGGAATCATCCGCTATTGATTCTGACCAAGAAGGTTGCGCCGTCGCTCGCCGCCGGCAACACCATGGTGGTGAAGCCATCCGAATTGGCCCCGATCACGCCGATGCTCCTTGGCGAGATTCTCAAGGAGGCTGGCGTGCCGGATGGCGTCTATAACGTCGTCCCCGGTTTCGGTGCGACTGCGGGACTTGCATTGTCTTCGCATCCGCGAATTCGCAAGCTCGATCTGACCGGTGGCACAGAGACCGGCAAGGCTGTCGCCGCCATCGCCGGCAAAAACCTCGTTAAGGTCGCTGCGGAATTGGGTGGGAAAGCCGCCGTGATCGTGTTTCCGGATACGCCTGTACCGCAAGCCGTCGCCGCCACGTTGTTCGCATCCTTCATAGCCAGTGGGCAAACGTGCGTGCAGGGTTCGCGTCTTCTTGTCCATCGATCGATTCACGATGAGGTCGTGGCTGAACTGGTTCGTCGCGCCGCTGACATTCGTATCGGCGATCCGCAATCTGCCGAGACGCAGATGGGGCCGATGGTCTCGGCCAAGCAGCGTGATCTGGTCGAGCGTTATGTGCGCATCGGCGTGGAAGAGGGCGCGCATCTCGCCTATGGCGGCCGCCGCCCGGAAGGTGAAGCCTTTGCGAAAGGTTACTTCCTGCAACCGACCATCTTCACCAATGTCTCACCTGAGATGCGCATCGCGCAGGAAGAAATCTTCGGGCCGGTGGTCTGCATTATTCCGTTCGATACCGAGGAGGAGGCCGTGGCGATCGCCAACGGTACACCGTTCGGCCTCGCCACTAGCATCTGGACTCGTGATATCGCACGGGGGCATCGCGTCGCGCATGCGCTCCAGTGCGGCATCACCTGGATCAACGACCACCATCGCATTGATCCGGCGTCGCCCTGGGGCGGCTTCAAGATGAGCGGCATCGGCCGTGAGAACGGACTCGTTGCCTATGAGGAATATACCCAGATCCAGAACATCATCGTCAACCTCTCGGACACGGTGTTCGACTGGTACGCCGACGACGGCACCCCCAAGCGTTACAGTTGAAGCTGATGAACATCGATTTTCATAGTCACGTCATCCCCCAGAGCTTTGTCTCGGCAATTGAGACCGATCCCGCGCGAATCGCGGCGCGCATCGAAGAGCAAGGTGCAGCGCGGCGTGTTGTTCACGATCAGGGTTACATCTATCCGCTGTTCCCCGAATTCATTGATGTCAGTACCAAGCTGGCGATGATGGATCGCAAGGGAATCGATGTTTCGGTGATATCTCCCGCACCGCCCACGTTCACATACTGGGCCGATCGCGATGTAGCGGTCGATATCAATCGGCTGGTCAACGACGGTATCGCCGAGATGGTGGCGGCGCGGCCTGATCGGCTACGCGGCATGGGGATCGTTCCCATGCAGCATCCGGACGCGGCGGTCGAGGAACTGGAGCGGATCGTCGAGCTGTATGGCTTTCGCGCCATCGAGATCGGCACCGGTATCGAAGGCGCCAAGTTGTCGGAGCCACGCTTTCGGCCGGTTCTGCGTCGCGCTCAGGATCTCGGCGTGTTCGTCTTTGCTCACCCTTATTACGTGGGCAACAAGAGCGGGCTCGAGGACTATTATCTGACCAACCTGATCGGAAATCCGCTGGAAACCGCGTTGATGGTGGCCGACTTGATGTTCAGCGGTACGCTCGACGAGCTTCCCGATCTGAAAATCGGATTGGCGCATGGCGGTGGCTTTGTGCCTTACCAGATTGGTCGCCTTGTTCATGGTCACAAGGTGCGCAGTGAGACTCGTGCAAGATCAACGTCGTCGCCGCTCGATCTCCTGCGGCGCTTCTACTTCGACAGCGTGGTTTTTGAACCGCAGGCACTCGGCTTTCTGATCGATCTCGTCGGCGCGGATCATGTTTTTCTCGGCACCGATGCGCCGTTCGACATGGGCGATGAAACGCCGCTTCAAACTCTTGCCAATGCTCCGGGGCTGACCGAGGTTCAACGAACCCAAGTCGCAGGCCTCACGGGGCGCGCTTTGCTGCAAGAAAAAGAATAGGAACGAGACATGGGAGACGAGGTCACGGGCAACTCTCTTCGCGGCCGGCTCGACTATCAGCCGATCCATCAGCGCCCGGCATTGAAGTTGCCCGGCGGGGCGCGCGTTGCGGTCTGGACCATCGTCAACGTCGAGAACTGGCAGCCAATCCGCGCAATGCCGCGCACCGTGCTGCCGCCGCCAATGGGCCAGCCGTTGCTGCCAGACGTGCCGAACTGGGCCTGGCATGAATACGGCATGCGTGTCGGATTCTGGCGTTTTCATCAGGCGCTGTCGTCGCGAGGCTTGAAAGCCACGTTCGCGCTCAATGGCAGTTGCTGCGAGGTATATCCGCAGGCGTGTCAGGCGGCGCTTGATGCAGGATGGGATTTCATGGGGCACGGATTTGTACAGCAGCCCATGCACAAGACACCCGACCAGAAGGCCGCGATCGCGGAAACCATCGCGGCGATTACAAAATTCACCGGCCGCCCGCCGCGCGGCTGGGAAAGCCCGGGCCTGACCGAAACCGATGAAACGCTCGATCTGCTTGCGGAAGCCGGTATCGAATACGTTGCGGACTGGGTACTCGACGATCAACCAGTCACCTTACGGACGCGCGCCGGCAGCATCGTGTCGGTGCCATACACCGTTGAGATCAACGATGTCGTGATGACGGCGATTCAACAGGCGCCTGCCGACGAGATATTCCGACGCGGTCGTGATCAGTTCGATCGGCTTTATCTGGAAGGTAAAGACATCCCTCGGGTGATGGCGATTTCCATCCATCCCTATCTCACCGGTGTGCCGCATCGGATCAAGTACCTCGAAGCCTTGTATGACTATATTCTTGGACACGAGGAAGTCGTGATGTGGACAGGCGCCGAGATTCTCGACTGGTACAAGACGCAAGTGTGAAGGCAACCGCCGCGATGGTCGGTTAGCCTGTGGCTCTTCTTAAGCGCCGTGAAAATTCGAGTCGTCGTTGTGTATTCGTTCGCATGCGATGTCGGATGGAATGATCGCGGCGTAGCTATCGATTGAACTTGATTGGAACCGACAGAGACAGTGAAGACCCGCCGATATCTGATGGTGGCGCGGGGACCGGGCTGGCGCGGCGGATCAAGTTGACGGCCTCGGCATCAAGGGCGCCGTCGCCGCTTGAGCGGGTCAATCGTGCGGAGGTCACGCTGCCTGAACGATTGATGGAGAACGCAACCATCGCGACGCCCTGGCTGCCGCCGGGGGGGAATCGTTTATGGCGATTGAGGTGCGCCATCAGCGCGCCGCGCCAGGAAGCGGCCGACATCGAGGATGCCATGCCTTCGGCCGGGGCGGCAGCACGGTCCGCGCGCTTTGCCTGAGAACTCGGCGGCGCGGTGGTGCGCGGCGCTGCCTTCTGCTTTTTCTTCTTCGGCTTTGGTTTCGGCTTCGGAGGTTCGACCTTCGGGGGCAGAACCACCTCGGCCTTTTCCACCTTTGGCGTTTCGGGCGGCTTGATCTCGGTCTCCACCGGCGGCTTCTGCGGCGGTTCAGGCTGTGGTTCGACCTTCTCCTCCACCGGCTTCTCCGGGTCCGGCTCCGGCTGCTCCTCAGCCTCCACCATCTGCGGCCCCGGCGCGACGTCCTGCTGCGGCGCCTCCGGCGCTACCGCGAGTGGCGAAAGCTCCATCATGATCGCGGCTGGTGGATCGCCCGCGGCCTGTAATGGCCGCTGCCAGTTCAGCGCCAACCAGATTCCGCCGGCGTATAGTCCCACGACCGCGAGCCCGGCTAGCGTCCAGCGCAGCGCCGTGAGCGCGGGAACCGTGTCGACCGCCCGTCCGTCCGGATCACGCCAGTCGATCATCATGGCTGCGTCGCTGCGAGCGGCGCGGCGCCACCAATTGCGCTCTGTCCGGTATCCTCAAGGCCGACCAGCGCGATCTTGAGATAGCCCGCCGCCCGCAGCAGGTTCATCACTTTCATCAGTTCGTTGTAGGCGACCGCGCCGTCCGCGCGCAGAAACACCCTCTGCGCGCGGTCGCTGCTGGTTTGCTGATCCAGCCTCGCCTGAAGGGCGGTGCGCGGCACGTCGTCGTTGCCGAGTGCCAGCGTCAGATCCTGTCTGACCGTCAGGAACAGCGGTTTGTCCGGGCGTGGCTGCGGCTGCGCGTTCGACACTGGAAGATCGACCGCGACATCGACCGTCGAGAGCGGCGCAGCCACGATGAAGATGATCAAAAGCACCAGGATCACGTCGATGAACGGCGTAACGTTGATCTCGCTCAATTCGTCGATACCGTCCTGCGGGTCCTTCAACGATACAGCCATGATGTCTCACTCGGCTGCGGGACGCGCACGTGGCAGCGCCACCACCGTGGCCGCCAGTCCGCGTTCCTGCCGCTCCAGATCGCGCGAGACATGCTGGATGATCTCACCGGAGGCGTCCGACAGCAGGGCCCGGTAGTTCGCCAGCGCTCGCGCGAACACGTTGTAGATGATCACCGCGGGGATTGCGGCGACAAGGCCCAGTGCCGTCGCCAGCAATGCTTCGGCGATGCCGGGAGCAACGACGGCAAGGTTCGTCGTCTTGCTTTGGCTGATGCCGATGAAGGAGTTCATGATGCCCCACACCGTGCCGAACAGGCCGACGAACGGTGCGGTGGCGCCGATGGTCGCCAGCAGGCCGGTGCCGCGAGCGATGTCGCGGCCAGCTTTGGCCTCGATCCGCGACAGCGCGATGGCGAGGCGTTCCTTGATTCCCCCTGAAGACAGATTGTTGGAGCGCCGCACTTCGCGGTTCGCTGCTTCCAATAGATCGGCCACCGTGCCCTTCGCGGTCCAGCCAGCTGCGATATCGGCGCGCGCGGCCTCAAGATCATCGGCGCGCGTCAACTGGCGCACGCAACTGCGTGCCCGCCGCCGTGCAGCCGCCATCTCCACACCCTTCGCAAGCCAGATAGTCCACGTCACCAGAGAGGCGAAGGCAAGCCCGATCATCACCGCCTTCACGACGATGTCGGCCTGGATGAACATCCCCCATGGCGATAAGTCATGCGGCAACGCTGACGCCGGTGCGCCAGTCGTGGATATTGCGGATGGCGCAGCGCCGGGCGTGGCAGAATCGTGAACCGGGATCGGAGTGGTAGCCTCCGACGACGGATTGTTGTCGGAAATTCCTTGCGCTTGCCCAGCCTGCGACGAGGGCGACGAACCGGGCATCGGCGTCGAGCTGACAGCAGCGGGCGCGAGTGGCGTCGCAGCGGATGAGGCGGCCGGGACCGCCGTTGACGACAGTGCGGCGGCCGATGGCTGCGAGGCTGGTGGGTCGCTCTGGGCCGCTGCCAGACCGGTGAGCAGCGGACCCATCGTGGCAAGTGCCAAAAGAAATCCGGCAAGGCGACGAGAACATTTCATTTTCGGACAATCTCTTGAATTACTCGTCATCGACAATATCTCTTGGCTTTCCTTGCTTCGTCGCCCGCCGCGCCGCTTCACCATGCGACATCGAACACTTATCCAACCTGACGTTGCGTCTTCGGAATACGCGCAAACGATATGTCTGTTGTCAGGTGCCAGAAGACGTTGGCATCAGATGGTCGTCGGAAATGTCATGCCGCGGTCGAAGTGAATACTGCAGGATTTGACATAATCGTTATGGCGGACATGACCAAGTAAAAGAATCTAACAACGCTCTAGAAGTTGAGGGCGGCCCCATCAGCATTGCTTTAGAATCCTTGATGCGAGCCCAATCAATGAACAGTGGAAACTCTTAAAACAGCCGCGGACCGGATGAGAGGCAAGCAAATTGCTGTCGTCGGTCGGATGCAAAATCTTTGAGTGTGCTCGGCGCGAACAATATCGGCATCGCAGATGTCCATCATGGTATCTCGCGAGGAGCAATGTTGTACGAGACCAGATAAAGAATCAAAGACGAGCACGAACGCGGGATTCGTCCGTCGCTTGCTCCTTGAAGATGGTGTCAAACCAATATCGACCGATATAATGCGACATTTCATCGCTGAAGATGGCCTGAAACGAAGTGGATTTGCGCGTTTCTGGTGTGTGCGACGAAAAGTAGCTTTTGACGTGGTCGCAGCGGGCCGAAAGGAAGCAATCGCATTGCAGTTCAACGATTTCGTCACACTTGATACTTGTCGAAGCGTTGCGCGCGGGTTCTTCCGAAGGGCTTGAGCCTTAGCATTTTAGATGCCTTCTACAAGGCAGACCGCGCGCCTCCTGTATTAGCTGCCGCCAAGAAGACATTTTGCTTGGGGGCAATTCCGAATGAATAGGAAACTGGAGAGCCAATTCCGCTCGACGATCTCGCATCTGGCGCTGTCGGCTGGTCTTGCCGTGTCCTTGACAGCGATTGCGCAGCCGGCGGCGGCGCAGCAGGGTTCGCGCACCAGTGGCGCGGCATCGAGCAGCGTCGTTCTCGACACTATCAACGTCGATGGCGTTGCGACTGCCACAACAAGCGATGGCTCCTACACCGTCTCCGGGGCATCGTCGCCGAAGCAAACGGCTCCGCTGCTCGACACACCGCAGACGGTCACCGTCGTGCCGCAGGCGATCATTCGTGAGACCGGCGCCCGCAATCTTACGGAAGTCCTGCGCAACACACCGGGCATTACTTTCGATGGTGGCGAGAATGGCTTCGGCACCTCGACCAACACCTTCAAGATGCGGGGCTTCGATTCGAGCGGCAGCGTCTTCATGGACGGCGCCCGTAGTTCAGGCAGTTTTCCGCGCGACACCTTCAACGTCGATCGCGTCGAGGTGTTCAAGGGCGCGGCGGCCGACAATGGCCGCGGCAACGCTGGCGGTTACATCAACATGATGACCAAGCTACCGTCGTTGCAGAACTACACCGCTGGCGACGTGGGATTCGGATTTTCCGAATATGGCAACCAGCCGCAGAAGCGCGGCACTGTTGACCTCAATTATGTTGTGGCGCCGAACACCGCGATGCGGTTCAACGGGATGCTTGAAGGCAGCGGCGTTCCGGGCCGCGATCTAGCGGAGAACAAGGCGTGGGGCGTCGCGCCCTCGATCGCTTTCGGTCTTGGCACCGACTTCCGCGCATTCCTATCCTACGAGCATCTGTCGCGGCGCGACCGTCCGGATTGGGGTGTGCCGGGGGCAACCATTCCCGGTCTCGTGACCTACAATCCGCTTACCGCCGGTGTTCCGCGAACGGCGTACTACGGTCTCCGCTCGGATTTCGACAATGTTGATGCGGATCGTGTGCTCGGCCGCGTCGAATATGATATCTCGACGCGCGCCACGATCAGCAACCAGACCGTCTGGGCTCAGGTCGATCGTTCGGCGCGCTTCACCACACCGACGGGATTTACAGCGCCGGCCACCGTGCCATCGAGCACACTGTTCTACGACCGTCGCAATGAATCGATCAGCAACATCACCAATCTGACGGTTGATGTCGATGCCGGTCCGTTCAATCACAAGATCTCCACCGGCCTCGAATTCAACCATGAGACGTCGAACGCCAATCGCTTCGGTACCGCGGCATCCGGCTCGACAAATCTCTTCAATCCCAATCCGGACCGTGCGGGTTTTGCACCATTCATTCCGACGGAACTCAACACCGCAAAGATATCGACTGTCGCAGGGTATCTCTACGACACCATCAAGCTCAGCGAGCACTGGCAGGTAACCGGTGGGTTGCGGGCGGAGCACTACAAGGTCGACATCGCCAGCCAGACCATCGCCGGCGCGCCGACCGGAATCGGCAACTTCAAGGACTCGCAGACCACGGTCAGCGGCAAGGTCGGCCTCGTTTACAAGCCGATCCGCGACGGCAGTATCTATGCATCGTTCGGTATTTCGCATCTGCCGCCCGGCTCCTACCTCTCCAACGAGGATATCTCCCGTACCGGCGACAATGCGTTTCCGGGTCTCGTACGCGGCGCCGATCCCGTTCGCTTTCACAACTACGAGTTGGGCACCAAGTGGGACTTGTTCAACAAGCGGCTGAACATCGCTGCCGCGCTGTTCCGGACGGAGAAGGTCAACGCACCGATCACCGGCATTGATCCCGGCATTCCCGGCGACGTCGAGAGCCTGAAGGGTTACGGCAAGCAGATCGTTCAAGGGCTCGAACTGAGCATGGCTGGCGAGATCACGGCGGACTGGAAGATTTTCGCCGGCGCCGCCTTTATCGATAGCCGTCGCGAGCATAGTGCCTATCTGGATCTGATGCGTCGTACCGCCAACCCAGGCGATTTCACTGCCGGACCGGGCCTCGGCGGACCCTGGACTTCGACGAACGGCGACGAGCTCGCATTCACGCCCCGCGTCACGGCGAATCTTTGGACGACTTATCGGATTCCCACCACCAATCTGACGATCGGTGGCGGTATCCAGCATGTGGGTTCGTCCTATCTCGGACGTCCGGACGATGCCAACCGCATCATCCCCAACGGCAAATACGGCAAGATGCCAGCCTATACGGTGGTCAACTTGATGGCGTCCTATGAAATCCACAAGGATGTTCACCTGAGGTTCAACGTCGATAACGTCGCCGACACACGCTACGCGGTATCGACGAACTGGGCGGGTAGTCGAGCCTTGCTGGGTCCGTCTCGCACCTACCGGGTGAGCACCAACTTCAAGTTCTGATGAAATTCCATCAAACTTGACATCAACACCGATCGCCTCGTTGCAATCCGCGACGGGGCGATCCGGTTATGGAGGCGGGCGGCGACGGATATATCCCGCGACGGCATGTCATCGCCTCGGCGCTATGTCGCTATGGTTTGCCGGATGCCGATGCTAGAACATAGGGAAGGCAGGAATGGTATGATCCAGATTATTCCAGATGTTCTGACGTCGGACGAAATCCAGCGTTTCCGCGAACTGCTCGGACAAGCTTCATGGCAGGACGGACGGGCGACAGCAGGGCATATCGCGGTCCATGTGAAGGCCAATGAGCAACTCGGACAGAACGACCCTCTCGCCCAGCAACTGGCCGACTTCCTTCTCGAGCGCCTCTCTCAGGTCAGTCTGTTTGTATCCGCCGCCTTGCCGCTGAAAGTGCTGCCGCCGCGTTTCAACCGTTACACCGGCGGGGGCACCTATGGTGATCATATCGACAACGCCATTTTCACGGTGCCCGGCGTGGGTGTGCGAATTCGCGGCGACTTGTCGTCGACGCTCTTCCTTAGCGATCCGGGGGACTATGACGGCGGCGAGTTGACCGTGCAGGGTGAGTATGCGCGCCATCAGTTCAAGCTTCCGGCTGGCCATATGATTCTCTATCCCGCCAATACGTTTCATCAGGTCACGCCCGTGACGCGTGGCGCGCGTCTCGCGGCATTCTTCTGGATTCAGAGCCTGGTGCGAGAGCACAGCCGCCGCGCCATGCTGTTCGATCTCGACACTACGATCCAGGGATTGACGCAGGATAATCCGGCACAGCCTGCAGTAACGCGTCTGACGGGGATGTATCACAACCTGCTGCGCGAATGGTGCGACACCTGATATCATGACCGCACCCCCGCTTCCGAAGCTCCAGAGCGTTCCACCCGTGGTCGCCGCCGTGGCGGATTACGAACCGCTTGCGCGCGAACGACTGTCGGCCAGTGCTTGGGCTTATCTGGATGGCGGCGCGGCCGACGAATTGACCGTGGCGGACAACCGTGCGGCGTTCGCGCGGCTTCGGCTGCGGGCGCGAGTGTTGCGATCGTTCCCTCCAGGCAGTGGAACGGCGTGTGAGATTTTTGGACTGCGGCTGCCGCATCCCATTCTGCTGGCGCCGGTAGCTTATCAGAAGCTCGCGCATCCGGATGGTGAAATCGCCACCGTGCTCGGTGCCTCTGCGATGCGGGCGGGGATGATCGTCAGCACGCAGGCCAGCGTTTCCCTCGAAGATGTCGCTCGAGCCGCCGAAACGCCTCTCTGGTTTCAAATCTACATCCAGCACGATCGCAAGTTTACGCTGGATCTCGTACGCCGTGCCGAAGGGGCGGGCTATCGCGCGCTGGTGCTCAGCGTCGATGCGCCGATCAGTGGCCTGCGCAATCGAGAGCAGCGGGCCGGGTTTGCGTTTCCACCCGATGTATTTCCGGTCAACCTGCGGGGACTTGCGCCACTTCCGCAGGCGACGAGCATGTCGCTGTTCGACAACCCCCTAATTGCGGCTGCGGCGACATGGAAGGATGTTACGTGGCTGCGCTCGCAGACGCGGCTCCCACTTGTGTTGAAGGGAATTATGACTGCCGACGATGCGGTCCGCGGCCTTGATGCCGGTGTGGATGGTATCGTCGTGTCGAACCACGGCGGGCGGGTTCTCGACGGTCAGCCCGCGAGCATCGATATCCTGCCCGAGATCGCCGACGTGGTGGCAGGTCGCGCGCCAATTCTTCTTGATGGCGGAATCCGCCGGGGGAGCGATGTTTTCAAGGCTGTCGCGCTCGGCGCGCGTGCAGTTCTGATCGGCCGCGCATTTGTACATGGTCTCGCGGCGGCCGGCGCGATCGGCGTTGCCCACGTGTTGCGCATCCTGCACGCGGAGCTGGAGGCCACGATGGTGCTGACAGGCTGTGACAGCCTGGCGGCGATCTCGCCGGATGCGATCCGTGGCGACAGTTCTCGCTCGCATGCCGGAATATCTGGCGACGATCCGGTTCATTGACGCCGCATCCCTGCGGCGATTGCAATCGGACAATTCAACACGACGTTGCGCTACGACGACATCGGTGGCGTTGACGGCGCATGACTGGCGACCGGAGGCCGCAGCCTTTCGGGGCGGCGTACTTGACGACGGCTATTTCAACGAACTGACCGAATCCGCCAACAGTTTACGACATGCGGGTCATGCGTAAGGGATTCCCGACGATGAAGCGCAGCTCCGAGTCGGACGGGCTGGCTGTTTTCAATGATGCGACGATTGCAACGATGGTGCCTGATAAAGCGGCGTCTGAAACAATCGTGCGTGCTCTCCTTGCCCGGCAGCATAAAATGCTGATCCGCAACAGCTCGAATTATTTGTTCGAACATTAATGCTGGACGGTCCGGGTACTATTTCAAAACAGGCCGAGTTCAACAGAGATTTACAACAATGCAACTCGCAGAGCTGGGATCACGATCGTGAAACTCAAACAAGTATATCTCTCGGCGCACGAACCCGAAGGTCTCGCAAGATTCTATGAGGCTTTGGGCCTGCCAATTCGCTTTGTGGATGCCGGGAAGTGGGTTCAATTCTCGAGCGAGAAAGTTGCATTTTGTATCGCCGGCCCGACCGAGTCAGTGTCTTCGCCGGCTCGGGGCGCCGTTCTTGTTTACGAAACCGAGGATATGGAAGCGATGATCGAGAAAGCGCGGGCCGCGGGCGCTGAGGTGTCCGGCGACATTCGCGACATGGGCTCCCACGGTCGAACCGTTCAGGTGCAAGATCCTCAGGGAAACGTCATTCAGTTCTATCAGGCAGCCAGCGGATAGTGCTGTCTCTCACTGCAGTGCCCTTTATTGAAGCGCAACAAGACGAATGTGATCCCCGCCCATGTCGATCCAACAAGCCTCACCATTCAATCCTGTGGAATTCCGCAGTGCGATGCGAAATGTTCCAGGCACGGTTTCAATTGTTACGACAGGAGTGCGGCCTGGCAGGCATGGCTTGACCCTGACGGCCGGCTGCTCGTTGTCGACGGAGCCCTCACGCGTTCTTGTTTGCGTCAACAAAACCGCGGGAGCGCACGATACGATCGTGGCAAGCCAAGTGTTCTGCTGGAATATCCTGGCTGCCCAGCATTCCGGCCTCGCCCGAACATTCTCAGGCCAGGATGGAAGCAAAGGTGACATCCGTTTCGCCGAAGGATCATGGCAGACGCTGGTAACAGGTGCGCCGAGCTTGATCGAAGCGATATGCAGCTTTGATTGTCACGTCGTCGAGGCGCATGACGCGGGAAGTCACACCATCTTTGTCGGTGCGGTCCTTGCACAGACAATGAGCGCGGACAGCGAGCCTCTGGTTTATGTCCGTGGAGAATTCGCTGTGCCGAAAGTCCACGACTCGCATCATTGATGTCTGTACGTCGTTCCGATCACAGATCAAACAGCAGGAGTTGAACGATGTCCCGGGGGAGAGCGAGCGAAAGCGCACCAATTTGGGTTTCCGTTAGGGTTCTCGCCTGGATGGGCGCAACAGTCCGGGAAACGCGAGGTCGCACGCCGTCCTGCGTGTCGTTGTTAAAACCGTATCATCGACCTCTTTCAGCACGAGTTTGCTGATGCTGTCGCTCTGGCTGAATGTTCTCGCGAGCGGAATTCTGATCGGCCTCGTGTACGGCCTGGTGGCGCTCGGACTCACCATCATTTTCGGAGTGATGCGTGTCGTCAACTTCGCTCATGGCGAGATGGTCGTTTTCGGAGTTTATATAGGATACTGGTCCGCGCGTATCTGGGGAATGCCCATTGTCGGCGCCGCCGCGCTTGCTGCGGTTGTCATGTTCGTATTCGGGTACTTGCTGGAAAGGCTGGTCGTAACGCGGTTCGTGAATCGTCCGCACCACTATCAGTTCATTGTCTTCATCGGTTTGTCCCTGCTTTTCACTGGAATCCTGCTGGTCGCGTTCGGTCCGGATCCGCGCCCGACGATGTCTCAGCTGTCGTTTCAGACCGTATCGATCGGAATCCTGAAACTGGATTTGGCGCGGCTCCAGGCTGCGACCGTCGCCGGCCTGCTCATCCTGATGCTCGGCGTGTATCTGAAGTACTCTTCTTTCGGCAGATCGTTGCGGGCGGCTGCGAACAATCGCCTGGGCGGTCTGATCGTCGGGCTGAATATTCCCCGCGTTTATGCAGTGACGTTCGGCATCGGTGCCGCGTGTGCCGGCGTTGCAGGCGCGTTGATATCGCCGTTGTTTGACGCCCAGCCATATCTTGCAGTTGACTTTACCCTGCTGGCATTCGTGACAGTGATTGTTGGCGGCCTCGGCAGTTTTGGCGGTGCGTTACTGGGCGGATTGACGATCGGCGTGGCTGAAGCCGTCGCTGCCTTGATGTTCTCGCCGTCAATGAAGACGGCGCTTCCCTATGCGCTTCTGATCGTCATTCTGATCTTCCGTCCGAGAGGATTTTTCGGTGCCAAAGAAAATTAATAGGACGACGGACGTGATGCGATGGGCTACCGGTGCCATGGCGTTCGGCATTCTGGCGCTGGTCGGTATCCTGTCGAATTCGTACATCCTCTCACTGCTGACGATCGTGCTGCTGTTCACCTTCATGGGACAGTCGTGGAATCTGATGCTGGGGATCGGTGGGCAACTGTCGATCGGTCACGCCCTTTTTGTTGGTCTCGGGGCCTATTCGGTGGCGGTGCTGTATATCAAGTACGGCATTTCGCCATGGATCGGTCTTTTCGTAGGGATGGTGATCGCCGGGGCGGTCGGCGCGGTTCTGGCCTGGTTGAGCTTTCGTTTCGAAGTGCGCGGCATCTACTTCGCGCTTCTGACAATCGCCGCGGCGGAATTCGCCCGCATCATGTTCAGCGGCTGGGAATTCGTCGGCGCGATGCAGGGGCTATTTTTCCCCGCGCCGAGCGGAAACGTTGAGCTATCGATGCTGCGCGGAGGAGCCCGGTTCTACTATTTCGTGGCTCTCGCTTTGGCGGCCATCGGCGTAGCGGGAACGGAAATCATATCGCGATCCTACTTCGGATATGTATGGAGGGCGATGAGAGACGACGATGAGGCCGCTCGCGCCCTCGGCGTTCGCACATTCCGGCACAAGATCCTGGTCATCTCGATCTCGGCTGCGAGTGCGGCAGCGGGTGGTGGAATTCTGGCGCTCGTCCAGGGTGCGATATTTCCCGATTCCATCATGGGAATGGGAATTTCCGTTGACGTTCTGATCGGACCCATTGTGGGCGGGCTTGGCACCGCGTTCGGCCCACTGGTCGGTTCACTCGTGGCTATCCCTCTCAATCACCTGATGAGCGGTCTCGGCGATACTCTCGGAATTCCGGGGCTCAACAACATCACTTACGGCATTATTCTGATCCTGGTGGTGTGGTTTCTGCCGGATGGTATCTGGCCGGCAATCGTCCGGCGTTACCAGGCGATCAAGGAATCCGCATCTTCCTGGCCTCTCAAACTGCGAAAGGCAGAAGAATGACCGATCTGCTCGACGTCCAAAATCTTTCACGGTCGTTCGGAGGCTTGGTCGCCGTCAACGGCGTGAGCTTTACGCTCGCGGCTGGGCAGATCACCGCCCTGATCGGGCCTAACGGGGCAGGAAAAACCACATGCTTCAACCTTGTTGCCGGCGCATTGAAGCCGACGACCGGAAAAGTGTTCTTTGAAGGGCGATCGATCGAGGGAATGCCGCCCGAAAACATCTGTCGGATGGGTATCGCGCGCACCTTTCAGATCGTGCGGCCGATGCGGGATATGTCTGTTGTAGAGAATGCGATGGTCGGCGCTTTCAGTTGGACCACGAACGTCGCCGAAGCCAGGTCGACGGCATTGGACTCCCTCGAAAGTGTCGGCCTCGCTGCGAAGGCGAACGCCAGGATAGATCAGCTGACGATGCCGGACCGAAAGATGCTGGAGGTTGCCAAGGCCCTGTCAACGCGCCCGAAGCTGCTTCTGCTCGACGAGGTGATGGCCGGCCTGCGTCCAACCGAAGCCGTCGGCGTCGTTCAGGTACTGCGGAAGCTGGCGGAGAATGGACTAACGATTCTGCTAGTGGAGCATGTGATGCGGATCGTGATGGAAGTCGCTTCGACCGTCGTGGTGCTTCACCATGGTGCCAAGATCGCGGAAGGCCGCCCACAAGATGTGGTCGCCGATCCACAGGTTCTCGAAAGCTATCTAGGGACCGGCTTCCATGCGTGACGAGGCGCTTCTAACGGTAGATAAAATTTCCGTCGCTTATGATGGCTCCAACGCCCTCAACGGCGTGTCCTTGAGTATTCGCAAGGGCGAACTGATCTGTGTCGTCGGAGCGAATGGAGCGGGCAAAACCTCTCTGATCAGATCCATTGCGGGGATCGTTCCGGCTTCTGGCGGTGCGGTAAAAATGAACGGCGTCGACATCACGAGAAAGCCGCCGTGGGAAATCTGCGAGCTCGGCATCGCTCAGGTCGCCGAAGGTCGTCAGATTTTTGGGGCGCTTTCAGTCGAGGAAAATCTGCTTCTCGGCGCCACCCTGAAGCGAGCGAAAGCCGAGCGGGCGAGCACGCTCGAATCCGTCTATGGGCTGTTCGGCCGGCTGCGCGAGCGGCGTCGTCAACTCGCCGGAACATTGTCCGGCGGTGAGCAGCAGATGCTGGCGATCGGCCGCGCGATGATGGCAAAACCTGAAATTGTGATGTTCGATGAGCCGTCGATAGGATTGTCACCTGCCTTGACCGACGTGATGTTCGGTGTCGTGAAATTGCTGCACGAGCAGGGCGCAACTATTTTGCTGGTTGAACAAAACGTCGCGAAGTCACTGTCACTGAGCAACCGCGGTTATGTCCTCGAGAATGGGGCAGTCGTTCTTGAAGGATCGAGCGAGGAACTCTTGAATAATTCCGAGGTCCAGCGCGCTTATCTTGGAATGTGATCCAAAAGCCGCGGCGGCTTCACTGCGTGTTGCATTAGGCGTCAGCCTTAGAGAATGGGACTATTCCGGCGAAGAGCGAAGCATGAAATGCCGCAAATAGGGCCATTCATGAACGCACATTGCGCCGCGCGCCTGTGACGACGCTGTCAACAGCAGCTAATTCTCGCGCCGACGGCCTAGGTTTCACCCATGACCGAAAGCGAAATCCTGATCATCGAACGCGACGGCGACGTGGTTTCATTGACCATGAACCGGCCTCCCGCGAACGCCGTGAACTTCGAGTTGATCGCGGCGCTGGAACGCCACATCGGCACATTGGCCGCCGAAGAATCGCCGCCCGGGATTGTGCTAACCGGGCTCGGTGATCGCTTCTTCAGCGCCGGCGGCGACATCAAGGAGATTGTCGGCATCGAGATCGCAGCGCCACGCATCAAAACCTTTCATGCGTTGCTCTGCACCATGGAGCGCTATCCCGCCCCGATCGTCTGTGCCGTCCGAGGCTATGCTGTTGGCGGCGCGCTGGAGTTTCTTCTCTTCGCGGACTACGTGGTCGCCAATCCGGAATCCCGGATCGGATTTCCGGAAATCAACCATGGCCTGTTGCCTGCGACGAAGGGAATACGTCAAGCCGTACAGAAGCTGGGCCTTCGCGCGGCGCGGGCGCTGCTTTACCGGGGAGAACTCGTCGATGCCCAGAAGGCGTTGGAGATCGGTGCCATCGATGAGATCGCGTCCACGGCCGACGTGTCGCGGCGCGCATTGGAGGTTTGCCAACTGCTCCGGGGAAAAGATCAAAAACTCTTTGCCGCGATCAAACGTTCGCTGAACTTGACGGATCAAATGGACGACGAATCGCTGGAAGCGATGACGGTCCAGGATCTCGGGTGCTACTTGACAGAAGGCCGCTCCGCGGACGCGCGTGAACGCTTTCTCTCCAAGAGTGAAAAGAAAGCATAGTATGGCAGTCGCCGCCCCGTCGGATCAACTTCGCCTGGAGTTGATGAGCTTCCCGGACGTTGCGACAGCGCTTGAAAACGGATATTCGACGATTCTGATCCCGTGTGGTGCCGTGGAACAGCATGGGCCGCATCTTCCTCTCTGCATGGATGCGGATCATGCTGAGGCTCTAGCGGAAAAGCTCGCGAAGAAGCTTGGCCATACGCTGATAGCGCCGACGATCAAGCTGGGTTGCTCGGCGCATCATCTCGCGTTTCCCGGAACGGTCTCGCTGCGCGCGGAAACCTTCGAAGCCGTGTGTCTGGATTGCTGCACCAGTCTGGCGCGGCACGGCTTCAAACGGATTCTACTGTTCTCAGGACATATCGGAAATTTTCCTTCCTTCAAGGATATGCTCCCTCGGTTGAGGCAGGCTGTGCCGCCTGATGTCATGATCGATGCATTCTCCGATTCCCTCGGCTGGATCGAGAGATGGCGGTGCGCGGTGGAGGCGGCCGGGGGTGATCCGAATGCGGTCGGTGGACACGCGGATATCGCGGAGACGTCGCTGATGATGGTGATCCGACCAGAAAGTGTGCGGCCGGATCGGTTCGAGATTGGTCATGTCGGCGCGCTGTCGGAGGAGCAGCTTCGCTCGATGTGGGCGAATGGCATCAAATCCGTTACCGCAAATGGGATTCTCGGCAATCCGGTCGGATCGACGCAGCGGATCGGAAAGCAATGCCTCGATGCGATCACCGACCTTCTGGCCGATGCGTTTCGAGATATTGCTTCGGCGCAATCCGCCCGAAGTGATCGCTGATATTGCGTCCTCACCACAGAACGATAGCGCGACGTCGATCCAATCCAGTACGCCGCTGACGCGGACGATCTGTTCTCCCACAGCATAAAATTTGGAAAGTCGCGTGCCGAACGCTGATCTTCGAACGAAAATATTGCTTCGCGTGTGAAACGCTGTGCCGGTCTCGAATGTCCCAAAGGATATAGGAAATGGCACTCAAGTTCGGGTTTTGGTCGGAGCAGGAAACCCAGGTCGGGCAGAGCTACGCACGCCGACTTCACGAGCTGGTGGAAGAAGTCCGCCTTGCGGAAAAAGTCGGTTTCGATTGCGTCGCCCTTTCCGAGCAGCATGTTGCGCTCGGCGGAATCTCGAGCTCCGCGCCGGAGGTTGTGTTCGGTTACCTCGCCGCGGTCACATCGCGCGTCAAGCTCCGATCGGCCGTGACCTTGATGCCTCAGAGAATCAATCATGCCTTGCGTTCGGCAGAGCGCATGGCGGTGACCGATATTCTGTCGAATGGTCGCATGGAATTCTACGCCGGCCGTGCGAACACGACCATCGCGATGCGGGCCTTCAATGTTGATCCCGGCGAAACGCTGGCACAGATGGAAGAAGGTATGGCGCTGATCAGAAAAGCCATGCGTGAGGACATTTTTACGTTCGAAGGCAAATATTACCAGATTCCTCCCAGAATGCTGGTTCCGAAGCCGCTCCAGAAGCCCCATCCCATTCTCGGCATTGCGGCGACAAGCGAGCGCAGCCACAGCTGGGCCGGTGCTGAAGGGCTGGCCGTGATGACCAGCAATATCTACCAGGGATGGGAAGCCCTTGAGAAACTTCTGGGCGCTTATCGCGGCGCGTGGAAGCGGGACGAGCAGGGGTCGCTCGATCGTCCCCGTGTCGGCCTTCCGCTCTTCTTCGGCATCGGAGCGACTGATCAGAAAGCCAAGGACGATTACGCCGAACCCCTGATGCACTACGCGCGCATCTCCACCGATGCGTATCCGCGCCTTGCGAAGCTGGCTGATGACTACGCGTATATGAGCGAAAGCATTCCGGCGATGGAGCGTGCGGCGAACGATTGGGATTATCTGCTCAATCAATCCGCGACAACGGTATGCGGAAGCCCGGATACGGTCATCCGTCAGATCGAGAAATTCGAAGCATTGGGCATTGAAGAGGTGCTGCTGCATCTCGATTCGGTCAACCACGACAAGATCATGGAAGCGATCGATATGGTCGGCCGCTACGTGATCCCGCACTTCAATGACAAGAACAATGTGGTGCGGCCGACCGAGGATATCCTCGGTGAAATTCGGGCTATGCGACCTCAGAAATAAACGAACGAAAAAGGATTCCAAACAATGTCACAGCATAGCTACGAATACCTTATTGTCGAAAAGCGATCGAGCGGCGTCGCCGTCATTACCATGAATCGTCCCGAGATTCTTAACGCGATCAACTGGGACATGCACGAAGAACTCGAGCGTGTCTTCGTCGAGCTCGATAGCGACAAGTCGGTCCGTGCCATCGTTCTGACTGGCGCTGGACGCGGCTTTTGCTCCGGGGGTGATCAAAAGTCACTTGACAAGGGCCAGCTCCCGTCCCCGACCCGGAGTGGACGCCACCTGATCCGTAATATGCTCGAAGTCGAGGTTCCCATTGTGGCGGCGGTCAACGGCGCCGCAGTAGGTCTCGGCGCAACGCTTGCCCTGTTCTGCGACGTGATCTTTGCAAGCCCGACCGCGCGTTTCGCGGACACGCATGTGACGGCGGGTGTCGTGGCTGGCGATGGCGGGGCGGTGATTTGGCCGCTGCTGATGGGTCCCGTGCGCGCGAAGCACTATCTGATGACGGGTGACTTCATTTCCGCAGAGAAGGCGGCGGAGATGGGAATGATCAATCGGGTCATTTCGGAGGGAGACGTTAAGGACGCCGCGATCGAATATGCCGAGATGCTTGCCAGCGGGCCGCTGGAATCGATTGTCTGGACCAAGTACAGCGTCAACAAAATCATCAAAAACTACGCGCATCTGTTGCTTGATACGTCGGCTGCGCTGGAAATGCTCACGTTCGCGTCGCCGGAACGGCGCGAAGCGGTGGCGGCTTTTGCTGAAAAGCGTAAGCGCTTCGCGGAGCGGTGAGATGAATGTCCAATCCATCAGCTCCGGCTCTCAACTCGCGGGGATAACCGTCCCGCAGCTTCTCAATGCGCGTCGGCTTGAACGCCCGGACACGATTGCGTTCAAGCAGAAACGTCATGGCGTCTGGAACGCCGTGACGTGGAGGGAGTATGCGCAGAAGGTCGCTGATCTGGCGACGTCATTGCAGCGCGCGGGCCTGCAGCGCGGAGACCGCGTCGCCATCATGGGAGATGCCTCGCAGGAGTGGCTGATCGCTGACATGGCGACGATCTGCGCCGGTGGGGTCATGGTTGGCGTCTACTTCACGTCATCACCGGAAGAAGTTGCGTACTACCTGCAGGATTCGGGGGCGTCCTTCATTTTTGTCGGGAATGAAAGTCAGCTTCGAATCGCTTTGGCATCCGGTCAATCGGATAAGCTGCGCAAGGTGGTTGTTCTCGATCCCACCTGGAAAGCATCCGGCAAGTCTGACAACGTCGTCTCTCTCGCCGAATTTTCAAACGGGCGTGTTGACGTTGATGATTTTTTCGCGAGGCAGATCGCGACAGCGGATGCGCGCGATCTGACCAGTATCGGCTACACATCGGGGACGACCGGTAACCCGAAGGGAGCGATGCTGACGCATCTTTCAATTCTGGCCGGAGCGCACGTCGTTACGACATTCAGTCAGGGAATTCGTTTGGATTCCCATCGGGTCGTCGTTCATTTGCCGATGTCGCATACGGTAGCACGTGCCCAAGCCACCACCTTGCCGTTGTTTTCCGGAATCGTACCACATTTCGGTGAATCAACGGCCGATTTCGTCCAAACGATCAAGGAAGTGAAACCCACTTTCTATATGGCGCCACCCCGGTTCTACCAGCGCTTTGCCACGCAGATTCTCAGCAAGGTTCATTCCGGGACAGACAAGCAAAAAAGCCACTACCACCTCGCGATGGAAATCGCGCGCAAGGCGCTCGACGATCGTCAAGCAGGCGGCGCGGATCCGTTTATCTCGGCCTTGTTCGCAACGTGTCGCGAGCAAATCTTTCTGCCTTTGCTTGCAGAAGTGGGTTTCGACGAATTGAAAGTTCCGTTCACGGCCTCTGCGGCGATGCCTTCCGAACTGATGACGCTGTGGCAGCTTTGGGGCCTGCAATTGAAGGAATGCTACGGGCAAACGGAGATGGTCGGAGGAAACCTGGTCCAGATGGCGGATTGGCCTGAAGCAGGAACGGTCGGGATTCCGGTTATCGATCAGGCATGGGAGACTGCCGTTCTCGACGACAATGAAATGATCGTGCGTGGGCCAGGCCTATTCGTGGGTTACTGGAATAAGCCGGACGAGACCAAGTCGGCGCTGCGGGACGGATGGCTCTACACTGGCGATATCGTCGAGATAGGGCCGACCGGGCTTTTCAAACTCGTCGATCGGAAAAAGGAAATCATAAACACATCAAACGGCAAGTCCGTAAGCCCGACGCAGATCGAGAACGAGATCCGCCACAGTCCGTTCATTTCCGAAGCAGCTGTCATCGGTGAGGGCAAGAAGTATCTCACGGCGCTGATAGAGGTAGATGCGACCGCGACGATGGACTGGGCGAAGTCGCGAGATCTCCCCGTAAAGCAGTATTCGGATTTTGCGGAATCCGAAGTCATTGTTCATCTGATCGAAGCGGAAGTGGCAAAGGCGAATAGCCGGCTCGCGCGAGCTGAGCAAATCAAGGCCTTCAGAATTCTGCCGGAGGAGCTTTCGCCGGAGAACGGCGTGATGACTCCCACGAGAAAGAAGCGCCGAAAGCAGCTGATGGAGCGATACAAGTCGTTGATCGACACGCTCTATGACGAGAGTGAAGATAACCTCATCAAAGCCGAGATGAAAGGATGACGCCGGGGATCTTGGCCGTCTTGGGGTCCAATGATGTGATGCTATCACTTTGCCGAAAAGAAACTGAGAAGCCGGCACGGACTTACTAAACCGCTTGCGTATTCGTTTGCATCGTGCCTCGGACGCGCCAGCATTGCACGTGGTCTTTGACATTTAACATCGTCATCTAGCCAGAAGGGGAGGATAGTATGAAAATTGAGAAGATCGGGTTGACACGCCGCACGGTACTTGGCGGGAGTGCGGGCCTTGCCGCAGGGTTGATGTCGTCGTCTCTGAGAGCCGCTGCATCGACGAAGGTGAAGGTGGGCGCGATCATGCCCAGCAGTGGTGTTCTGGCGTTTCCCGGGCAGGCTTGTGTCCGCGGCATCAACCTCGGAGCAAAATTCGCTCGCGAGAAGTACGGTCTGGATATCGAAGTCGTTCATGCCGACACACAAAGCCGACCGGAGAACGGGCGCATCGCCGCGGAGGGGTTGATCCGTCAGGGATGCACCGTGCTTATCGGCGCGTGGGACTCGGGAGCGACCATTTCGGCGCTTCAGGCGTGCGAAGCCGCCAAAGTCCCCATGGTGGTGCACATCGCGAGCGCCACTCAAGTCACCTCACAGGGATTCACCCAGGTTTTCCGTTACTATCCGACGTCACTGACGATTGTTCGACAATCGCTTGTCGAATTGAAATCGGTGCTGGGAACGCTGAAAGACCCGCCAACCAGCGTGGCGGTTCTTCACCTCAACAACACCATGGGCCAATCCACCGCGGCAAGCATCAAGCAGGCGTGGGAGGAAGTGAACGTTCCGCTGAAGATCGCCGAGTATGTGCCGTACGATGAGAGGGCAAAGGATCTCTCCGTTGAAGTCGCGAAGGCAAAGGCGTCCGGCGCTGATGCGATCGTTTCGGTGACGCGGGTGAACGATGCAATCATGATCACCCGGGAATGTATCAAGCAAGGCTGGAACCCGAAGATGATCTTTTCGCCGAACTCGAACGGCGTGATAGACAAGGCCTATCACGACGCTCTTGGAAAGTACGGAGACGGACCGATCTTGGCTGCGCTGTGGTCCAATCCCAAGGCGTCGGATTTCGACAAGATCATGAAGATGTTCGCCGCGGACTATCCCAACGACTGGTTCGATGCCAATGCGGGATGTGCGTTCGAGGCTGTACAGATTGTAGGCGATGCGGTGAGTCGCACGAAATCGTCGGAATCCGCTGCCATTCACGCCGCCCTCAAGGCGACGGACATGAAGCCGATCCTGATGTACGGCGATAACACCAAGTTCGATGCGACCGGCCAGAACGTGCATTGCTCGATGGTGATGCTGCAGGGACTGCAGGGCCGCCCGCGCGTTGTGGCTCCGAAGGAAATTGCTGAAGCTTCACTTCAGTATCCCCTCGTCCCCTTCAGCTCGAGGTAATAACGCAAAGGGCGGCGGTTCTTGCTGAACAAGGCGAGGATCGCCTGCCCTGGCGCATTTTTCTACTCGAACAGCTCCCGATTGACGAAATCCGAGCGTTCGGCGAGAAAGCGGCGAGGGCTCTTTCCCATCGCCTTTTTGAACATCGTAATAAAAGCGCTGGGAGTCTCGTAGCCGAGATCCAGAGAGACAGCTTGGACCGAAGAACCCGCTGCCAGACGCTGCAACGCGACCAGGATATGCAGGCGTTGCCGCCAGCGCCCGAACGTCATTCCGGTTTCTCTGAGAACGAGACGGGCAAACGTGCGTTCACTCATCGCGTATCGCGCCGCGAGTTCCTCCACCGTGCCGCGGTCCCCGGGATTATCGAGCAGTGATGCGGCGAGGTGCTGAAGCCGGCTGTCAGTCGATATCGGTAGATACATCTGCTCCGTCGACATCTGTACCAATTCATCGAGTAGCACGCGTGCGAGCCGACTGGTCGGTCCTTCCACGGGATACAAAGGGGGGAATACGGCCAGTCGATGGATCAGTTCCCGGACAAGAGATGATATCGTGAACGTGCAACAGGTTGTGGGAAGCGGGCTGGCTTTCGGGTCGATGAAAATGACATAGACCTTGCCATTGTTTGACACGCAATTGCTATGAAGAATGCCGGCAGGGATCCAAACCGCGCCGCGCGGCGGAACGATCCAAAGCCCGCCCGGCGTGCGGCACATGACCGAACCATGGGCTGCAACAACCAGCTGTCCTTTCCGGTGGGAATGCAACGGAAGGTCATCATTGTCCTGGCCGGTTTCCAGAAAGAACGAGTTGATCGGGCGATCGAACTGATCCGGATCGAAGGGAAAATAGTTGATCCGCAGCTCTGGCAGATCCATCCGGGCGAAATCCGGATCGGCCTCGGGGGTGTATGAGAAATGCATCGAATTCACGAGAGGAAACCCATATTTCGATCTGCCTGGCAGTCACGAGGCCGGTAACAGGTTCTGACAGAGAATATCCCGATCGCGGCCGATCGCTACGGAAAAATTGAAGACTAATCTGGTGCGAACTGCGGCAAAATGTGCGGCAGTTGGAGTCGGAAGCGTGGACAGGAGCGGCGTCGGCCGGGCTTCCGGCCAGGTTTTCAAGCCGAAAATCAGCGTGTGGCCATCCCAAGACCCGCCGTTCGATGCGAGCGGTAGTAAGGCGAGTTGAACGCCTGATCCGCATCGCTTGGCATCAATGTGTCTCGCAAACGCGCCTAAATCCGGGTGCCGCATGGAATGCTGCGTAATCTTCGTTGCCGCGTGATCGGAGACATATTCGCCCGATTGGGGAAATTTTTTCGGCAGCCTATGCCAGGCGACTCGATGCTACCACAGAAGTTGTTAGCAGGAGCGCTGAAATGAACGTTCACATCGATCCGTCGATCAAAGCAACCGGTTCGCAATCGACTGACAGTGATCCGATCGAAACCGCCGACTGGCTGGCATCTCTCGGCTCTCTCTTGCGGAGCGCGGGTGCTGAACGCGTTCGTTTCATCCTTTCTATCCTCGATCAGCGTGCCAAGGAACTCGGCGTATTGTCGGAGGCGCCGCCTTACTTCCCCTATCGAAACACTATACCGCTCGAAGCGCAGCCGCCCTATCCCGGCGATGTCGAGATGGAGACGCGGATCACCGCCATCATTCGATGGAATGCCCTTGCAATGGTGGTGCGGGCTAACACGGCCTACGGAGAACTCGGCGGCCACGTTGCAAGCTATGCATCCGCCGCCGAGATATTCGAAGTCGGATTCAATCATTTTTTCCGCGCGTCCGACGGCGCATCCAAGGGCGATATCGTCTACTTCCAGCCGCACTCGTCGCCTGGCGTGTACGCCCGCGCATATCTGGAGGGACGCCTGTCTGAGGAAAACCTGGCGAACTATCGTCAGGAACTGACTGGCATCGGTCTTTCCTCCTACCCGCATCCCTGGCTGATGCCAGACTTCTGGCAGATGCCGACAGGATCGATGGGCATCGGACCGATCAGTGCCATTTATCAGGCGCGCTTCATGCGTTATCTCGAAAATCGAGGATTGCTACAGACGCAAGGCCGCCGCGTGTGGGGTGTTTTTGGCGATGGGGAAATGGACGAACCGGAATCGATCGCCGGCCTGTCCCTGGCCGCTCGTGAGGGGCTGCATAACCTGACCTTCATCGTGAACTGCAACCTGCAGCGTCTGGACGGCCCTGTCCGCGGCAATGGTCAGGTCATCCAGGAACTGGAAATGCTTTTTCGCGGTGCAGGGTGGAACGTCATCAAGGTCCTCTGGGGATCGGGCTGGGATGACATCTTCTCCCGGGATTCCGAGCATGCGTTGTTGCGGAAGTTTGCCGAGACGGTGGATGGAAAGTATCAAACGCTCGGCGCAAAGGACGGGGCCTACAATCTGGCGAACTTTTTCGGAGAGGACCCGAAGCTCGCAGCACTCGTTTCCCACATGTCGGCCGCCGATATCGACGCGTTGCGGCGCGGAGGTCATGATCTCCGCAAGCTGTTTGCGGCCTACTCAGCCGCGGCTGCAACGAAAGGACGCCCTACCGTCATCCTTGCGAAAACCAAAAAAGGCTACGGCATGGGAGGCGCCGGCGAATCGCGGATGACATCCCACCAAGCTAAAAAGCTGAATGTCGAAGCGCTCTATGCTTTCCGCGATCGCTTTTCGCTGCCGCTGACGAACCAGCAGGTCGAGCGCCTCGAGTTCTTCCGTCCGGCAGAGGACAGTGCCGAGTTGAAGTATTTGCGCTCCCGGCGTGAAGCTCTCGGGGGGTATCTGCCGACCAGAACGCGGGCTGCGGCCAGCGTGCCGGTTCCGCCTATCGACAACTATGCCGAATTCGCGCTCAAGGCTGACGGGAAGGAGATGTCAACGACGATGGCCGTCGTTCGACTGTTCTCCAATCTGCTCAAGGATAAGAATCTCGGGCCAAGGATCGTGCCTATCGTGGCGGATGAAGCGCGCACTTTCGGTATGGCCAATCTCTTCCGGCAAGTCGGGATCTACTCCCCGGTCGGCCAACTTTACGAGCCGGAAGATGCCGGATCGATGCTCTACTACAAGGAAGCCGTAAACGGTCAGCTGCTCGAAGAAGGCATCACGGAAGCGGGTGCGATCTCGTCATGGACCGCGGCAGCGACATCCTACAGCGTTCATGAATTCGCGTTGCTGCCCTTCTACATCTACTATTCGATGTTCGGCTTTCAGCGCGTCGGCGATCTGATTTGGGCGGCTGCCGACCAGCGTGCCAGAGGTTTTTTGATCGGCGCCACAGCGGGCCGGACGACGCTTGGCGGCGAAGGTCTCCAGCATCAAGATGGCTCAAGTCATGTCATCGCTGCGACGATACCGAACTGTCGCGCCTATGATCCGACGTTCGCCTACGAAGTTTCCGTCATTGTCGATCATGGCATGCGCGCCATGTTGGAAGAGGGGCGTGACGAATTCTACTACATCACTGTTATGAATGAAAACTACGCGCAGCCGACCATGCCGTCGGATGTGCGATCCGACATCATCAAGGGACTCTATCGCATTGTCGAAAGCGAGGGGTCGGTCGCACAGGTTCGTCTCGTCGGCTCCGGAGCGATTCTCATCGAAACGATGATGGCGGCTCGGATGTTGCAAAGCGATTGGCAAATTCAGAGTGAAGTCTGGTCCGCGACGAGCTTCTCGGAGCTGGCGCACGACGCGCGCGAGGTGGAGCGGAGGAATCGGCTTAATCCCCTGTCAACTCCTGAACAGTGTCACGTTTCGAGATGTCTGTCCGGGTCGGTGCCCGTGGTTGCGGCGTCCGATTATGTGCGCGCCTATCCGCAGTTCATCGGTTCGTATTTCGATGCGCCGTATACGGTTCTGGGTACGGATGGCTTCGGACGAAGTGACACCCGCGGGGCGCTGAGGTCATTTTTCGAAGTCGATCGCAAGCACATCGTCCTCGCTGCGCTATCAGCTCTGGCGCAGGCCGGATCGATCCCCCGTGAACGTGTAGCGGAGGCGATCGCACGTTACGAAATCGTGACTGACGAAACGTCTCCCTGGTCAAGATAGCAATCATATCGCAGGACGAAGATGACAGGCTCAGTGGAAGTTACGCTGCCGGATATCGGAGACTACAAGGACGTTCCTGTCGTTGAGATCAATGTGGCGGTTGGCGATCGGGTTCAGATCGACATGCCGTTGCTATCGATCGAATCCGACAAGGCTACGATGGAGGTCCCGTCCCCCGCTGCCGGCACGATCAGCAAACTGATGGTCGAGATCGGCAGCCGCGTTTCCCAAGGCGCGCTTTTGATGATCCTCGACGGCAGTGAGGAGGATCGATCCGACACGGCGCCGATTTCTGCATCTGAACCAAAGAAGCCCAAGGATGATCTGAGCGCGACGATCGCCACCACGGGCGCTCCGCTTGAAGAATTCGAGCCTGTGGAAAGGCCGAATGATCGACGGGTAACCGGAGCCGTCGAGCCCCATGCGTCTCCTTCGGTGCGTGCTCTCTCGCGCGAGCTTGGCGTATCGTTGGATGGTGTGACGCCAAGTGGTCTCAAGGGCCGGGTGCTCCGTGATGATGTTATCAACCACGTGAAGCAGGTGATGGCTGAGGGTCGAAAGGAATCTCCGGTCACAGATGGGGCCGCTCCTGACTGGCCTATACCGAACTTTGAGAAATTCGGCACGATCGAGCGCATGCCTCTATCGCGAATTCAGAAACTGACCGGCGCCAATCTGTTACGAAACTGGCGGATGATTCCGCATGTAACAAACTTCGATAAGGCCGATGTCACTGAACTTGAGACGTTTCGGAAGATCGTCAACGACGAGGCCGAACAGGGCTCGGTGAAGCTGACCATGGTGTCCATGCTCATCAAGGCCGCGTCCGGTGCACTGAAGAAGTACCCGCGCTTCAATTCATCGCTGGGCCGGGATGAATTAATTCTCAAACAATATGTTCATATCGGGTTTGCGGTTGACACGCCGAACGGCCTGGTCGTCCCGGTTATCAGGGACTGTGACAGGAGAAGCTTGCTCGAGATTGCTTCCGAGATGCGAAGGCTCGCCGACAAGGCGACCAAGGGGCAACTCGCCGCCGAAGACATGCAAGGAGGATGTTTCTCCGTTTCCTCTCTCGGAGGTGTCGGGGGGCATGGATTCACTCCCATCATCAACGCGCCGGAAGTCGCAATTTTGGGAGCGGGCAAGGCTTCAACGGAAGCGGTCTGGCACGGACGCGAGTTTCGCCCACGGCTTGTTCTTCCGATCAGCCTCTCATGGGATCATCGCGTGGTCGATGGTGTTGCGGCGACGCGATTCCTCGCGTTCATCGCGAGCTCCCTTTCCGACCTTCGGCGATGCGTATTGTGACGGTAGCCATGAAACGGATTATCGATATTCCTGTCCCCGATATCGGAGACTTCAGCGAAGTCCAGGTTGTCGAGGTTTCTGTAAAGCCGGGTGACCTCGTAAAGGCGGAGCAGCCGCTCATCAGCCTCGAATCCGACAAAGCAACCATGGAGGTTCCTTCGCCTGTCGCCGGATTCATCGTCGAGATGATGCTGGCGGTCGGTGACAAGGTATCGCAGGGCGCGATCATCGCGAAAGTTGAGCTGCCTGCGTCTGAGCAGATCGCCACGTCACGATCCGTTGGAAGCGAGACCGAGGCGCCGGACCAAAGCATTGAGAATCTCGAGCAGATCGACGTGGTGGTGATCGGTGGCGGGCCAGGAGGATACTCGGCAGCCTACCGCGCAGCGGATCTCGGAATGAACGTCGCCATTGTCGAGCGGCATCAGACGCTGGGCGGCGTCTGCTTGAATGTCGGATGTATTCCGTCAAAAGCGCTGCTGCATATCGCGGCGGTTAAGGAGGAAGCGGAGAAGATCGTCGACAAAGGTATCCGCTTCGGCCCAGCGGAACTGGATATCGATGCGCTCAGATCGTTCAAGGACGGGACTGTCAAAAAACTGACTGACGGCCTGAACCACATGGCGCGAGCTCGAAACGTCCGCGTCCTGAACGGCGTAGCAAAGTTCATTTCGCTGCATCATCTCGAGATCGCGCTGTCGGATGGGTCGACTCAACGTATTGCGTTCAAGAAGTGCATCATTGCCACTGGGTCTTCAGCGGTAAAACTGGGCGTGTTTCCTGAAGACCCCAGGATCGTGACATCAACAGGCGCGCTGTGGCTCGAAAGCATTCCAAAGCGAATGTTGATTGTCGGAGCCGGCATCATCGGCTTGGAGATGGCGACCGTTTACAGCGCCCTCGGCGCGACAGTCGATTTGGTCGAACGATTGCCTCATATGCTTGCTGGCGTTGATCGGGAGGCGGTCAAAACCTGGCAGAGCAGGAATGCACACCGGTTCGGGCACATCGATCTGAATGCCGCTGTCGTCAGCGCCCGCGCGGAAACCGATGGTGTGAGCGTCGAGATCGATGGCGGAACGAAGGTCACGCGATCCTACGATCTTGTGCTGCAGTCGACAGGTCGATCGCCAAACAGTTCCGGTCTTGGTCTGGAGGTTATCGGCGTCGTGCAGGACGACAAAGGTTTCGTCGTGGTCAACGATAGAATGCAAACCAACAAGTCCCATATCTTCGCGGTCGGAGATGTCGTCGGGGCACCCATGCTGGCGCATAAGGCCGTTCATCAAGGGCATGTCGCGGCCGAGGTGGCTTCAGGCGTGAAAACGTCCTTCGACGCAAAGATCGTTCCCAATGTGGCTTATACGAATCCGGAGATCGCGTGGGTTGGAACGATGGAGCAGGACGCGACGACCGCGTCCGGCCCGCGGCTTGTGTCTGCCAAATTCCCCTGGGCGGCGTCGGGTCGAGCGCTCGCGTCGGGTGTCTCCTACGGGATGACGAAGCTGATATTCAATGAGGCCACACATCGCATTGTTGGCGGTGTGATTGTTGGTCCACACGCCGGCGATATGATCGGAGAAATTTGTCTGGCGATCGAGATGGGCGCGGATGCAATCGATATCGGCAAAACCATTCACCCGCATCCGACGTTCGGCGAGACAATCGGGATGGCGGCGGAAGTTTATGAGAACGTTTGCACAGATCTGTTGCCGAACAAAAAAGCTCACCAGAAGCGTATGGATCGCTAGAGGCACAGGGCCGACATTTCGTAGGTTCGGCTAGAGAGCATCGAAAATCTTCGGTTGATTTGATGCTGACAGCAACATCCAGCGTCATCCGTGCTCGGGTATACAGCTTTGATTGCGAAGAACTTTCAGAAGCGCTGAAACGCTGCCGAAAAGCGTGGTTGTTGCTAAGCAAAGCTGCAACTCGGCCGGCCTTATCCCGCTTATCCAGGTCATCCAAGCGATTGACTGTTTTTAGATATAAATCGTCACTTTGTCGAAATCCCATAGTTCGGACTTGCCATTAGCATCGTTCCAATCATCGAGATGTCATAACGCGGAACGACGCGAGGAATTCAGCTAAGGCCAACTATCAGTTACCTACGGGAGGCAACGATATGATGACGACAGCGCTCGATAGGATCGATATCAAAATTCTGAATGAGTTGCAGCAGAATGCAAATCTGACAAATGTTCAGCTTGCGTCGCGTGTGAATCTTTCACCGTCACCTTGCCTCGCCCGGGTAAAAAATCTCGAGAAACTCGGCGTTATTGATCGCCGAATAGCCGTGCTGGATGCGGCAATCCTCGGAATTGGAGTCACTGCATTCATCCAGATCAAGCTTGAAAAGCAGGCTCAGATCTCTCTGGAGAGTTTCACGCGGGCAATCGATCGCTTGAACCAAGTTATGGAATGTTACCTCATCACAGGAGATCATGACTATCTCCTTCGGGTGATGGTCGCGGATATCGAGGATCTGGAAGATCTCATCGTCAACAAGATCTCCCGCATCCCCGGCGTCTCCTGTATTCGGTCGAATCTGGCCTTGAAACGAATCTCCCATAAGACGGTGCTTCCGATCGATACGAACCGGCCCGTCACTGTGAAGGCCCACGTTGGTGCTTCGAAGCAGATGGCGCGGCCCGCGAAACCGCGATGCGAGTCGACCATTCAGGGTCGAAATGAAAACGAGATTGGCGGTGAACCGTTTCGCACTTTGGTTCCAAGCACAGTCGGCCTCTAGCAGCGAGCAAGCATTCATGGCGATGCCGGCCTGCCGCTTCCCGTCGATGATGGCGGCGCCGTTGCTCTCCGAGCGCGGATGCTCGCTTCGCCCATGATCATCGATGAGCTAGCTTCATAGGTGGATTCCGCTCAGGCCGGATCGGCTCGTTGAACTTGCGCCCGAAAAGATGGGGCGGATGGCCACGCTCGAAGGTCGTTACTTATAACCCGGTATCGCATGCTACTTTCAAACCGCGTCGCGCAAGGGCGGCAGAATTGGGCGCGGATACGGGGCCAAGTTTCCGAGCCGATTGACACGCTGGTCTGTCAGAATCGTCGAGATGCTCCTGAGCCATGTCCGGAATGGCTCATAATTTTGGGTCGGGTCTGAATTTCTCAGCCGCGTCGTTGATGTGCATCAGAGGCGAATGCAACCGCCGCAGTTCTGTTCTCTACCCCTAACTTGGCGTAAATCTGCTCGAGATGCTTGTCGACCGTTCGTGGACTGAGCCCGAGAATCTGGGCGATGTCGCGATTGGTCTTGCCCTTGCTGAGCCATGACAAGACTTCTCCCTCGCGCGGCGTCAATCCGAATTTCTTGCTGAAGTTGGTGGTGATTTCCGCAACCGCTTCTGGGGTCAACTGAAGCAGGAATTCATTTGTCCGAAACATTCCGAGATACTGGAGCTGAAAGCCTCCGCGATAGGCTGCGGCCGGCGATGCTGTATCAGCTCCGGCGCGCCCGCTCGCGATGTGCCGCAACCATTGCAACCAGGGCACCGGCAGCGGAGACGCGGCGTCCGACGTTCCGGAGGGCGTTTCTCCCGCAAGCAGCTTCTGCGCCTGTGGGGTCGACCAGACAACCGCCCCGTTCCTGTCAACGGCGAAAAGGTAACGCCCGGACACATCAAGCGCGGCGCGCGCGCTCTGGGTGAGGCGGGCGTTGGTCAGATGGACCTTGATGCGCGCCAGCATCTCCGCCACCACGATGGGCTTGGTGACATAGTCGACGCCGCCGGCTTCCAGCCCGCGCACAATGTGTTCGGTTTCCGTCAAACCAGTCATGAAAATGACCGGCACGTCGGCCAGCCGGGGATCGCGCTTGAGACGGCGACAGGTCTCAAAGCCGTCGAGCCCCGGCATCACCGCGTCCAGAAGGATCATATCGGGCGTTATCCGCTGCGCGATCCGCATCGCCGATGTGCCGTCGAGCGCAACCATGACGGTCATCGAGGCGGCATCCAGCGCATCGGTCAACATACGCAGGGTATCGGGAGAATCGTCGACGACGAGGACGACGCTGCTGGTTGTTTCATCTGTCATGAAGTTCAAAGGTGCGAAGTGTTTCCAGATACTGCTTGAAATCGAATCGTTCGACGAGTGTTCGCATTCGGGCGACGAAGGCGGCAAGCTCAGGATGATCCGTGTCGAGCTTGTCCAGCTTTCGCTGAATGGCCTTGATGTGTCCGATTTGCGCCAGCTCCCTCAGTTCTTCGACGTCATTCATCGAAGGCCTGGCCCCTCCCAGTGGGGGCAGCGTCGCATCGGGTTCGCCATCGCGTGTCTGCAACCATTGAATCTTCAGGAGTTGACCGATGTGCTCCAGCAGGCGACGAACATCGATCGGCTTCATCATGTAGCCGTCGTGGTAGGTCTGAGCCAACGAAACTCCGTGTGCTTCGATCGCACTCGCGGAGATCATCAGGATTCGAGCACGTTGATGGCCGCTGCCCCGCAGTGTCTGTGCCAGTGCCCATCCATCGGTCTCGCCCATCGAAATATCGAGAATGAAGAGATCGGGTTCGCAATGTGCGGCCAAAGCGAGGCAAGACGGCGCGTCGTGCGCGCTGAGAATGATGAATCCAAGCGGTGTAAGCACTTCACGGATGAGGTCACGATGCGTGGGATTGTCATCGGTCACGATGATGGTCTTGCGCGGTCCCTCATAGCCCGTAACGTGACCGGAGATTGATCCCACGCGGGTCGGGTTCGTTACCTCGGACAACAGCAGCTTCACGCGGAACGTGCTGCCGACGCCGACCGCGCTCGTCACCCGAATGTCGCCTCCCATCACGCCGGCGAGCAACCGCGAGATGGTCAGACCGAGACCTGTGCCGGTATGCGGCTGCGTGTTCCCCAGCGCGCCGCGCTCGAACGGCGCGAAAATCCGGTCCAGATCGCCAGCCGGGATTCCGGGCCCGGTATCGACGATCTCGAACTCCGCGACGGGGTTACGATAACGCATGACGAATCTGACCGATCCGCATTCGGTGAACTTGATGGCGTTGGACAAGAGATTGATCAAAATCTGGCGCAGCCGTTTTTCATCCGCATAAACCAGCGCGGGAAGATTGTCCGGCCGTTCGAAAATGAAGTCGATGCCCTGCGCGACAGCCTGCACACGGAACATGCCGACCAGATGGTCGAGAAATTCGCCAATCAGCACTTCGTCGCGCGCCAGAAGCAGTCGCCCCGCCTCGATCTTCGAAATGTCGAGAATACCGTCGATCAAGCCCGAAAGATGATCCGCGCTACGCCGCATGACGCCGATCTGGTCGAGCGATTTGCCCGGCAGCGACGTATCCTGCGAAAGCAACTGCGCATAGCCGCTGATGGCATTGAGCGGCGACCGCAACTCGTGGCTCAATCCCACGACATAGCGGCTCTTAGCCAGGTTGGCGGATTCCGCCGCTTCCTTGGCTCGTTGCAACTCGGCGTCGGTCCGCTTGTGCGCGTCGATTTCCTGAATGAGCAAAGCGGTCTGCCGGCGGGTTTCTTCCTCGGCGGCCCTTCGGCTTTGGCGCGCCAGCACAAAAAGCCAGGCGACGACGCCGATAATGATGACGAGGGCAAAGAACACCTTCCACAGCACGTCCGCCAGCAGGGATTTGTCGATCTGGACGTCGAGCGAAGTCTGTAGATAGATCAGCGCCATCGTCATTCCGACCAGACTGGTGGCGCTTACGAACACCACCAGATAGTGCCCGAGTTGGGAATTGATGTAGCCTTGCGCGGAAACCGGAAGGCTTTTCCGCAATGCTTCACCCGCTTGCTCACGAAGGCCGCCATGAGGCTTGCACATGTCGTGACAGCGCGCGTCCAGCGAACAGCACAGCGAGCAGATCGGGCCGGCATAGGCTGGACAATAGGCCATGTCCTCCGGCTCGAATGAATGCTCGCAGATACAGCATTCGATCTGCGATAGATTTCGCCAGCTCCGCTTCGGCTTGCGCGCGAAATAGTATTTTCCCTGCGTAAGCCACGCGATGGTCGGCGCCGTCGCGAAGGCGACAATGAGCGCGACGAATGGTGAAAGCGCCTTCGCGGTGGTGCCGAACATTCCATAGAACGCACTGATCGAGACGATGGCGGCAATCGCCATCGAGCCGACGCCGACTGGGTTGATGTCGTAGAGATGCGCGCGCTTGAAATCCATTACCGGCGGCCTCAGACCGAGCGGCTTGTTGATCACAAGATCGGCGACCAGCGCACCGACCCATGCGATCGCGACATTCGAGTAGAGTGCGAGTGTCTGTTCCAGCGCCTTGTAGACGCCGATCTCCATCAGCAGGACGGCAACGACCACGTTGAAAACCAGCCATACCACGCGTCCCGGATGGCTATGGGTGAGGCGGGAGAAGAAATTCGACCACGCAATCGAGCCGGCATAGGCGTTGGTGACGTTGATCTTGAGTTGCGACAGGATCACGAAGGTGCCGGTCAGCGCCACCGCGAGGTCAGGCTGCGACAGCACATACTGAAAGGCGGCGAGATACATCTGTGTCGGTTCGGCGGCGTGTTCCGCTGGAATGCTGTGGCTCAGCGCGAAGAATGCGAGGAATGACCCTGCCAGCAATTTGAGTGCGCCGATGACGATCCACCCCGGGCCGGCGCTCAACAGAGCGAACCACCAGGTCTTTCGCGATGTTCGCCGATCGCGTGGAAGAAACCTGAGGAAGTCGACCTGCTCGCCGATTTGCGCCACCAGCGAGAACACCACCGACGCTGCCGCTCCGAACATCAGCAAATCAAGTTGCCCCGGCGGGCCGCCGTGCTCACCGGAAAATTGCGTCCATGCCACGAAAGAGTCGCGGCTTTTGAAGGCGATCGCCGCAAACGGCAGGATATGCAGGATGATCCAGAGCGGCTGGGTCCAGAGCTGGAAGCGGCTGATCAGCGTGATGCCGTGCGTCACCAGCGGAATGATGACCACCGCGCTGACGAGGTAGCCGATCGGGCGCGGGATGCCAAAACACAATTCCAGCGCCATCGCGAGGATTACGGCTTCGAGCGCGAAAAAGATGAATGTGAAGGTCGCGTAGATCAACGAGGTGATCGTCGAGCCGATGTAGCCGAAGCCGGCGCCGCGCGTCAGCAGGTCGATATCCACACCCGCTTTCGCGGCATGGTAAGCGATCGGAAGTCCGCAGGCGAAAATAATCAGGCTGACCACCGCGATCGCCGCGGCGGCATTTGTGACGCCATACTTGAGGGTAATCGTGCCCCCGATCGCCTCAAGGGCAAGAAATGAAATGGCACCAAGAGCGGTGTTGGCAACCCTGGCGGCAGACCAGCGCCGCGCGCTTTTGGCTGTGAACCGCAGCGCGTAATCCTCCAGGGTCTGGTTGGCAACCCATTGATTATATTGCCGTCTGACCCGGTCTATCTGCTGACGTCCTGCCAACCGAGACTATCTCCCGTTACCTTTGTCCGGAACCTACACCGCGATTTTGCGGTGCAGTATACGCGATCTTGCGTATGCGTGCAGTGCACAATGTTGGGCATCCTCGCCTTATCGATAAGCACCTTTGGCAAACCAAGCGGGGTATCCATGTCAGACGAGAAACGACCGATTCTGGAATCGCCATTCCGACGCAAACTCTTGATGGGGATGGCGGCGCTGCCGGCGCTGTCGCTCCTTCCGCGGCAGGCGCTGGCCGATGTTCCTGCCACCTCCGCCATCAACACCACCGGGCTGGCGGTGACCGACAGCGAGGTGACCGTAGGCATTCTGCACTCGGTCACCGGCACCATGGCGATTTCCGAGACCGGCTCGGTGGAAGCGGAAAAGCTGGCCATTGAACAGATCAACGCATCCGGCGGCGTGCTCGGGCGGAAGATCAAATTCATTCAGGAAGATGGCGCCAGCGATTGGCCGACCTTCGCCGAGAAGGCGAAGAAGCTGCTCGTCAACGACAAGTGCGCCGCCGTGTTCGGCTGCTGGACGTCGGCATCCCGCAAGGCCGTGCTGCCGGTATTCGAGCAGTACAATGGGATGCTCTATTACCCGACCTTCTACGAAGGTCTCGAGCAGTCGAAGAACGTCATTTACACCGGCCAGGAAGCGACTCAGCAGATCATCGCCGGCCTCGACTGGGTGAACAAGACCAAGGGGGCCAAGAGCTTCTATCTGCTTGGGTCCGACTACATCTGGCCGCGCACCTCCAACAAGATCGCGCGCAAGCACATCGAAAGCCATCTTACGGACTGCAAGGTGGTCGGCGAGGAATACTTCCCGCTCGGTCATACCCAGTTCAATTCCGTCATCAACAAGATCAAGCTGAAGAAACCCGATGTCATCTACGCGATCATCGTTGGTGGCTCGAACGTCGCGTTTTACAAGCAGCTCAAGGCTGCGGGCATCGATCTGTCGAAGCAGACGCTGCTCACCATCTCGGTGACCGAAGACGAAATCGACGGCATCGGCGGTGAAAATATCGCGGGCGCCTATGCTTGCATGAAATATTTCCAGTCGCTCGATAATCCGAACAACAAGGCGTTCGTCGAGGCCTTCCACAAGATGTGGGGCCCGAAGACCGTGATCGGCGACGTCACGCAGGCTGCCTATCTCGGTCCGCACCTGTGGAAGCTGACAGCGGAGAAAGCAGGGTCGTTCGATATCGACAAGATCGCGGCGGCGTCACCCGGCGTCGAATTCAAGGGTGCGCCGGAAGGCTACGTCCGAATCCACGAGAATCATCATCTCTGGTCGAAGACGCGCGTGGGCCGAGCCAAAACGGACGGACAATTCGAACTGATCTACGAAACCAAGGATCTGGTCGAACCCGATCCGTTCCCCAAGGGCTACCAGTAGGTCCTTCCTCTCCCGGTGTGGCCGAATAGGGCCGCACCCTTACCCCGCGCCGGGTCCATCTGTTCGCGGCGCGGGGCACCCCTTGAAGGCAGGAGAGCGATTCATGTTCGGCGATTATTCGCTTGCTGATCTCAGTTCAATTTTCGTGATGCAGGGCTTCGCAGGATTGATCCTGTTCTCCGTCTTCGTGCTGATGGCGCTGGGCCTTGCGATCATTTTCGGCCAGATGGGCGTCATCAACATGGCCCATGGCGAGTTCATGATCCTCGGGGCCTACATGACCTGGATGACATCCGGGTTTTTCCAGAACTATCTGCCTTCGCTGTTCTCTGGATACTTCTTCGTCGCCATGATCGTCGCATTCGTCGCGGCAGGCGCGCTCGGAATGCTGGTGGAGTGGGCGTTGATACGCCATCTCTACAAGCGACCGCTGGACACGTTACTGGCGACGTGGGGACTGAGCCTCATTCTCCAGCAGGCCTACCGCTCCATCTTCGGCGCACGCGAAGTCGGCGTCGAGCTTCCGGAATGGATGATGGGATCGTGGCAGGTGACCGACAGCATTCAGATTCCGATCAACGGCATGTTCGTCATGGCGTTGACGATCCTGATTACCATCGCGGTGGCCTATATCCTCTACAAGTCGCGCTGGGGCAAGCAGGTTCGCGCGGTGGTGCAAAATCGCGCCATGGCCGGCGCGGTCGGCATCAATACCGAAAAGGTGGACCGTTACACTTTCGGATTGGGTTGCGGCATTGCTGGCGTCGCCGGCAGCGCGTTCACCATGATCGGCTCGACCGGGCCGACCTCGGGGCAGCTTTATATCGTCGATACTTTCCTCGTGGTCGTCTTTGGCGGCGCGGCCAGTCTGTTCGGTACGATCGCTTCCGCGTTCACCATCTCACAGGCCCGCTCGACGCTGGAGTTCTTCCTGTCCGGTTCGATGGCGCAGGTCATCACGCTGCTGGCGATCGTCGGAATTCTGATGCTGCGGCCTCAAGGCCTGTTCGCCCTCAAGGTTCGCAAGTAAACGGCTGGAGCGACCATGTCCGACAATCCTCGCCTGTTCAATCGTTCCGAATTCATCGGCTTCCTGGTGCTGGCGGCATTCCTGATCGTGGTGCTTCCACTGTCGCTGGACATCTTCCGCCTGAATCTGGTCGCGAAGTATCTGACCTACGCCTTCGTGGCGCTAGGCCTGGTGATATGCTGGGGTTATGGCGGCATTCTAAGCCTTGGCCAGGGCGTCTTCTTCGGCCTCGGCGGATACTGCATGGCGATGTTCCTGAAGCTTGAGGCGTCAAGCGTCGAGAATACCAAGATCCAGTCGACCCCCGGAATTCCGGACTTCATGGACTGGAATCAGATCACATCGCTCCCGTTCTTCTGGAAACCATTTCACAGCCTGACCTTCACGATCATCGCAATCATCGTGGTGCCGGCAATCTTCGCCTTCATCATCGGTGCGGCGATGTTCAAACGCCGTGTCGGCGGCGTCTATTTCGCCATCATCACCCAGGCTATCGCAGCAATCCTCACGATCCTCATCATTGGTCAGCAGGGCTACACCGGCGGCGTCAACGGCATCACCGATCTCCGCACGCTGCATGGTTGGGATATCCGGACCGATAATGCGAAGTTTATCCTCTACTTCGTCGAAGTGGTCTGCCTGCTTGGTTGTGTCGGCGTCGCACAATACATCCGACATTCGAAGCTCGGTCGCATTCTCGTGGCGATGCGCGAGAAGGAAGACCGGGTCCGCTTCTCCGGCTATAGCGTCGCGAACTTCAAGATCTTTGCTTTCTGCATCGCGGCCGTGTTCGCGGCCATCGGCGGTGCGCTGTTCACGCTGGAGGTCGGCTTCATGTCACCATCCTTCGTCGGCATCGTCCCCTCGATTGAAATGGTGATCTACACGGCGGTCGGCGGACGGCTTTCGATCTTCGGCGCGGTTTACGGCACTCTGCTGGTGAATTTCGCCAAGACCAGCCTCTCCGAATCTTTCCCTGAACTTTGGCTGTTTGGCCTCGGTGCACTGTTCATTGCCGTCGTTCTGATCTTCCCCAGCGGACTGGCCGGAATTTGGCGCGACCACGTCCAGGGCAGGATTGAGCGTTTGTTCTCTCGCGCCAACCGCAAGACCGGCGATCTGATCGATCCCCCTGTGACCAACGGCGCACCAGCGGAATAGGAGGCACCCATGCTGATCGGCAGTCAACCCAAGGATTTCCTGCTCGCGGTCGAGGCGCTGACCGTATCGTTCGACGGCTTCAAGGCGGTGAGCGATCTTTCGTTCTACGTCGACGAGAACGAAATCCGCGTCATCATCGGCCCGAACGGCGCCGGCAAGACCACTGTGCTCGATTTGATCTGCGGCAAGACCAAAGCGACCTCGGGTTCGATCCAGTTTCGCGGCAAGGAGCTGACCAGGCTCAAGGAGAACCAGATCGTCCAGGCCGGCGTCGGCCGCAAGTTTCAGACGCCGTCGATCTACGAGGATCTGACCGTCTTCGAGAATCTCGAGATTTCCTTCCCGCGCGGACGCACCGTGTTTGGAGCCTTGACCTTCCAGCGCGATCAGGCTGTTCGGGAGCGCGTCGAGGAAGTCGCGGAGATGATCTTTCTCAAGGACCGTCTCGATACGACGGCCGACCTGCTGAGCCACGGGCAGAAGCAATGGCTCGAAATCGGGATGCTGCTGATTCAGGATCCCGAGTTGTTGATGCTCGACGAACCGGTGGCCGGCATGAGCGTCAGCGAGCGCGTGAAAACCGCCGAACTGCTGAACCGGATCATCAAGAACCGGTCGGTGCTGGTGATCGAGCACGACATGAAGTTCGTCGAGGACATCGCCCACAAGGTTACCGTTCTTCATCAAGGCAAGATTCTTTCCGAGGGCTCCATGGAGACTGTCAAGAACGATCCGAAGGTCATCGAAGTCTATCTCGGACACTGAACAGGGGGGCATGATGTTTGCGATTCAGGATCTCCATGTGGCTTACGGGCAGAGCGAAGTGCTGCATGGTCTCAACGTCTCCGTTGCCTCCAACGAGATCGTCGCCATCATGGGGCGCAACGGCATGGGCAAAACCACGCTGATGAAGTCGTTGATGGGGATCGTTCCGACCAAAAGCGGGTCGGTGAAGATGGACGACGTGGAGGTGTCTGGCCTCAAAAGCTACGAGCGCGTCGCCAGGGGGCTCGCCTACGTTCCACAAGGCCGAATGATCTTCTCCTCGATGACAGTGAAGGAGAATATCGAAACCGGCCTCGTCACCAGCGGGGACAGCGAGGTGCCCGCCGATATCTACGAGCTGTTTCCGGTGCTTCTGGAAATGAAGAACCGGCGCGGAGGTAACCTCTCCGGCGGTCAGCAGCAGCAACTCGCCATTGCGCGGGCGCTCGCGACCAAGCCCAAGGTTCTGCTGCTGGACGAGCCGACCGAAGGAATTCAACCGTCGATCATTCGGGAGATGGGACGCACGCTGAAGCGCATCCGCGATGAGCGTGGACTGTCCATCGTGGTGTCCGAACAGGTGCTGAGCTTCGCCCTCGACATCGCCGATCGTGTGCTGGTGATCGAGAACGGTGAGATCGTTCGCGACGATCCGCGTAACAGCGTCGATGAAGCGCAGGTCGCTAAATATCTGTCCGTCTAAACGTGTTTTTTCAAGAAGGGAGTCCCGAATGCCTGAGACACTGGTGAAAGTCGATCTGAGCAGGCCCGCCTACGAAAACGACAAGGTCCACAATCGCTGGCATCCGGATATTCCGATCGTCGAGTGGGTTAACCCGGGCGACGATTTCATTCTCGAAACCTACGACTGGACCGGCGGCTTCATCAAAAATAATGATTCCGCTGACGACGTCCGTGACATTGATCTGACGACGGTACATTTTCTTTCCGGACCGATCGGGGTCAAGGGTGCGGAGCCGGGCGATCTGCTGGTGGTCGATCTGCTCGATATCGGACCCATGAAGGAGAGTCTCTGGGGTTTCAACGGTTTCTTCTCCAAGCAGAACGGCGGGGGTTTCCTCACAGAGCATTTCCCGCAGGCGCAGAAGTCGATCTGGGACTTCAAGGGGCTGTATACGTCGTCGCGCCATGTGCCGGGCGTGAACTTCGCCGGTCTGATTCATCCTGGGTTGATCGGCTGCCTGCCAGATCCGAAAATGCTGGCGAACTGGAACGAACGCGAGACTGCCCTGATCGCCACCAACCCGACGCGGGTGCCGCCGCTCGCCAACCCACCGTTCGCCAGCACCGCGCACGCGGGTCGCGCCACCGGCGACGTCAAATCGAAGATTCAGGCCGAGGGTGCTCGCACCGTGCCGCCGCGCGAACACGGCGGCAATTGCGATATCAAGGATCTGTCGCGCGGCTCGAAGATCTACTTCCCGGTTTACGTTCCTGGCGCAGGCCTCTCGATGGGCGACCTGCACTTCAGCCAGGGCGATGGCGAGATCACGTTCTGCGGCGCGATCGAGATGGCGGGCTGGACGCATCTTCGTGTCGATCTGATCAAGGGCGGAATGGAGAAGTACGGCATCAAGAACCCAATCTTCCGCCCGTCACCGATCACGCCAAATTATAAGGACTATCTGATTTTCGAAGGCATTTCGGTCGACGAATCCGGCAAGCAGCACTACCTCGATGTGCAGATCGCCTATCGACAGGCCTGCCTCAACGCGATCGAATATCTGAAGAAGTTCGGCTATTCCGGCGCGCAGGCCTATTCGATCCTCGGCGTCGCGCCGGTGCAGGGACACATCTCCGGCGTGGTTGATATTCCGAATGCCTGTGCCACCCTGTATCTGCCGACCGAAATCTTCGATTTCGATATCATGCCGTCGGCCGCCGGCCCCGTGAAGCACATCAAGGGCGGCATCGACATGCCACTGTCACCCGACAAGTAAGTAACTGCTTCAGAAACGTGGGCGGCGCAATCGTCGCTCACGTTCATGCTCCCGATTGATGGCGAGGTTGATATGCCGGTCTACGAGTATCTTTGCGACGACTGCGGCCCTTTCACCAACATGCGACCGATGTCGGAATATGAGCTGCCGGACGTCTGCCCGGATTGTGGCGAGGCGTCACCGCGGGTCATTCTGACGGCGCCCCGGTTTTCATGCATGCCGGCGGAGACGCGCAAGGCGCGCTCGCTCAATGAGCGCAGCGCGCACGCACCGAAGACGCTCGACGAGTACAAGGCTTCGCACGGCCCGGGCTGCGGTTGCTGTTCCGGAAAGCCGTCACGTTTGATGACCAAGACAAAGGGCGGAGCAAAGGGCTTTCCGACCGCACGGCCCTGGATGATCAGTCACTAGCTGCGAGCGTTCAGGAGGTTTTCGATTCGCTTTGGGCCGAGCAAGCTCACGTTGCGAGTTCGCGCCGGCTAACGGAATGATTACGCATAATGTTCGCCTGATACCAAAAGTCGGGATGCGCGTAGTCACGTCCGTTCGAAGATCGGAATGCCAGTCTGTGAGCAGGCCGCCGCTGTCGCCTCGACAAGCGATCGGGAATCGCCCGCCGATTTGATCGCACATGCACGATGGCGTGATTCTCTCGCCATCGTGACAGCCATGGGGAGCCAATATTTGTAGCCTGAGTTGTGGTCGGGCGCAGCCCGGCCCGGCTATTCCCAACTCAGCGCGCCGCCGTTCTGATACTCGATCACGCGGGTCTCGAAGAAATTCTTCTCCTTTTTGAGATCCATCGCCTCGCTCATCCATGGGAAGGGATTGTCGGCCTCCGCGAACACCGGCGCGAGACCGATCTGGGCGCAGCGGCGATTGGCGATGAAGTGCATATATTGCTCGCACAGCGCCGCATTCAGTCCGAGGAAGCCGCGCGGCATGGTGTCCCGGCCATAGGCGGCCTCAAGGTCCGCGGCGGTCCGGATCATGCCGCGAACCTCTTCCTGGAAGGTCGCTGTCCACAAATGCGGATTCTCGATCTTGATCTGATTGATGACGTCGATGCCGAAATTGAGATGAATCGACTCGTCGCGCAGGATGTACTGATACTGTTCTGCGATGCCGACCATCTTGTTGCGGCGGCCGAGCGACAAGATCTGTGCGAAGCCGGTGTAGAACCACATACCTTCGAAAATGACATAGAAGGCGACGAGATCACGCAGGAAAGCCTGGTCCGCCTCGGGCGTGCCGGTCTTGAAGTCCGGATCGTCGAGATGTTGCGTGTGCTTGAGTGCCCATGCCGCCTTGTCGGTAATGGAGGGGACCTCCCTGTACATATTAAAGAGCTCGCCCTCGTCGAGACCGAGGCTTTCGACGATGTACTGGAACGTGTGAGTATGCACCGCCTCCTCGAATGCCTGCCGCAACAGGTATTGCCGGCACTCCGGATTAGTGAGGTGGCGATAGATTGCCAGCACGATGTTGTTGGCGACGAGACTTTCGGAGGCCGCGAAGAATCCGAGGTTGCGCTTGATGGCGCGTCGTTCGTCGTCCGTCAGCCCATCCTTGGATTTCCAAAGCGCGATGTCCGCTTGCATGGAGACCTCTGTGGGCATCCAGTGGTTGTTGCAGCCTGCGAGATACTTTTCCCACGCCCAACGGTATTTCAGCGGCAGCAACTGGTTGACGTCGGCGCGGCAGTTGATCATCCGCTTGTCGTCAACGGATACGCGGCCGCCCGAACGATCGATCGCGCCGAGGCCGGTCTGTTCGGCGGACGACGGGGCAGCGGAGTTAAAGATCGTCGCCGGTGTAGGCTTTGCGGGGGTGGATGTGTCGGACCAGTCGAGCATGATGGTTTTCCTTGAGTCTATTGTTCGTCGCGGCCGGCCTCGTTGGCGGCGCTTCACATTCAGATGCGGTGTCGAAGAGGCGACACGGACGATGAGAGGCCGGGCCGTGACGACGGATTGATTACTGACAGGCTTCGCAGTCAGGGTTGTCGATGGAACAGGCTAGGACGCCGTCGAGGTTGGGCGCGGTTTCCGCGCGTGGCACCAGGATGGGTGCGTGCGTTATCATTGACGTCGTCGCGGAGACCGCGTTCAGCTTGCCGTCAGTGCCTTTGAGCGTGGATTTCTCGACGTGGGTGGCGCTGCGTGAACGCAGATAGTAGGTCGTCTTGAGGCCGCGCGTCCATGCCAGACGATACAGGGCATCAAGCTTCTTGCCGGATGGATTGGCAATGTAGAGGTTGAGCGACTGCGCCTGATCGATCCATTTCTGCCGGCGCGCGGCCGCCTCGATGAGCCATGCGCAATCGATCTCGAAGGCGGTGGCGTAGAGCGCCTTGAGGTCGTCCGGGATGCGGTCGATGGCGCCGACGCTGCCGTCGAAGTATTTCAGGTCGTTGATCATCACCTCGTCCCAGAGACCGCGCGCCTTCAGGTCGCGAACCAAAAGCTCGTTCACCACCGTGAAGTCCCCGGACATGTTCGATTTCACATAGAGATTCTGGTAGGCGGGTTCGATCGATTGCGCGACGCCGCAGATGTTGGAGATGGTCGCGGTCGGCGCGATTGCCATTACATTGGAGTTGCGCATTCCGATGATCTTGACCCGTCCGCGCAAGGTCTCCCAGTCGCGGGTCGCGGAGCGGTCGAGATCGAGCGCGCCGCGCGCATCGGCCAGGCGTTCGATGGAATCCAGCGGCAAAATGCCCTGGCTCCATAGTGACCCGTCGAAAGACGGATAGCGGCCGCGTTCGGCGGCAAGGTCGACCGACGCGGAAATCGCATGAAACGAGATCGCTTCCATGCTGGTGTCGGCGAACGCCACGGCCGCCTCCGACGCCATCGGGATACGTAGTGTCTGAATGGCATCCTGGAATCCCATCAGACCCAGGCCGACCGGGCGATGTTGCAGGTTGGAACGGCGAGCTTCCGGGATGGTGTAGAAGTTGATGTCGATGACATTGTCGAGCATTCGCATGGCGGTCGTGATCGTGCGCTGCAAGCGTGCGTCGTCGAGGCCGCCGTCGAGAATGTGATTGGGCAGGTTGATGGAGCCGAGATTGCAGACCGCGACTTCGTCATCCGAGGTGTTCAGCGTGATCTCGGTGCAGAGATTCGATGAGTGAATGACGCCAATGTGCTGTTGCGGCGAGCGCAGATTGCACGGGTCCTTGAACGTGATCCACGGATGCCCGGTCTCGAACAGCATCGTCAACATCTTGCGCCAGAGGTCGGTGGCGCGGATCGTCTTGAAGACCCGCATTTCGCCGCGTTCGGCCTTGGCTTCATAGGCTGCGTAGCGTTCCGCGAACGGCTTGCCGTAGAGGTCGTGCAGGTCGGGAGTTTCGTCCGGCGAGAACAGGGTCCAATCGCCGTCCGCCTCGACACGTTGCATGAACAGGTCGGGCACCCAGTTGGCGGTGTTCATGTCGTGGGTGCGGCGGCGGTCATCGCCGGTGTTCTTGCGCAGGTCGAGGAACTCCTCGATGTCGATGTGCCACGTCTCGAGATAGGCGCAGACCGCACCCTTGCGTTTGCCGCCCTGGTTCACCGCGATGGCTGTGTCGTTGGCGACCTTGAGGAACGGCACCACGCCCTGGCTTTCGCCATTGGTGCCCTTGATGTGCGCGCCGAGGCCGCGGACGCGGGTCCAGTCGTTGCCGAGGCCGCCGGAATACTTCGCCAGCAGCGCGTTGTCCTTGATGGCCTTGAAGATCCCGTCGAGGTCGTCGGCCACCGTGGTCAGGAAGCATGACGAGAGTTGCGGACGCAGCGTTCCGGAGTTGAACAGCGTCGGCGTCGAGGCCATGAAGTCAAACGACGACAGCAGGTCGTAAAATTCGATGGCGCGAGCTTCGCGGTCGATTTCGCGGATCGCCAGCCCCATGGCGACGCGCATGAAGAACGCCTGCGGCAGTTCAATACGATTGCCGTCGGTGTGAAGAAAATAACGGTCGTAGAGCGTTTGCAGGCCGAGGAACTGGAAGGCGAGATCGCGTTCGGGCTTCAGCGCGGCTGCGATCTTCTTGAGATCGAACCGGCCGAGATCGGGATCGAGCAGTTCGGTCCTGATGCCCGTCTTGATGTAGGCCGGGAAGTATTCGGCGTAGCGTGTCGCCATGTCGGCTTGCGAGGCGCTCGTCGGCGCGCCATGGACGAACGACAGAACCTCGGTCCGCAGTTTGTCGAGCAGCAACCGTGCGCTGACGTAGGTGTAGTTCGGCTCTTGTTCGACAAGCGTACGCGCGGCCATCACGCTGGCCAATGCCAGTTCGTCCTGGCTGATGCCGTCGTAGAGATTGCGATAGGTTTCAGCGAGAACCGGAGACGGATCGACACCGTCGAGACCGGCGCAGGCTTCGCGAACGATAAGCGCTACGCGGGCATCATCGAGCGGCGCCAGCGCGCCGTTTGCCAGTTTGACGTGCAGCGCGGGCCCGGCGGGCGATTGTGCGTTCTTCGCGGCTTCGGTTTCGGCGCGCCGCCTGGCACGATCCTCGCGATACAGCACGTAGGCGCGGGCCACCTTGTGATGCTCACTGCGCATCAAAGCCAGTTCGACCTGATCCTGCACGTCTTCGATATGGAATGTCCGCCCATCTCCCAGCCTGCGGGTGAGGGTGCCGACGACTTCCTCGGTGAGCTTTTCGACGGCTTCATGCACGCGGCGTGATGCGGCTGCGGTATTTCCTTCCACCGCAAGGAATGCCTTGGTCATGGCAACGGAAATCTTGCCGGCGTCGAACGGCGAGACCGTGCCGTTACGCCGGATGATCTGCATTCCCGGTTCGGCGGCCGGTTTCTTCAGGGACTCGGGACGCAACTGAATGAGAGGACGTTCGTTCGCGCGTTCGCGATCAAGAGACAAAGACATCGGCAGGCCCCGTAGCGTTGGTCGGTTATCGTGGGGGGCTGGACGTGAGCAGGCGCCGGATCGCATGCCGATTCAGATGTCGGCCATGACAAGCAAGCGGCCTCCGGACACCCCGCCCGTGGACGTTCTGGTGTCACGGCAGGTCTCCTGGCTCGCAGGTCGTCGTCGCGCCCGGTCTTCCCGACGCTCAAAGGAGCGTCAGTGACGTAAAATCGGGCGAAACTCACTGCTTACAGTTGCGGGGGCAGCGCCGGACTCGTGCGCTATGCGCAGTTTACCGGCTTCCCTCTTAGCCACCAAATCTTGCGATCCGGCAGAACCATGACGCCTATATGTGGTGACATTCGGCGGAAAGTGTCAATGGCCTCTTAACGCGATACTCAGAATAAATTGAGTTTCGGCGATCGGCTTCGACGGAATATCCCGCCGCCGACCCCGACAGGCCACGATGTTGATCCGATTCTGTTCGGGTTAAGAAGCGGCCTTCCGGGTTTCCGGTCGATACGTCATACGTCCTTCAGGACGATGTGGCGTAAGGCTCGAAGTATGAGCGTGTCTCATCGACGTTGAGGTCCCGTCCAATCGGCGGGAAGGCGCGTTGCGGGCACCCGGAGCGCTCGCAGACCTTGCACCCCATGCCGATCGGTGTCGCCAACGACGGATCGATGTTCAGGCCTTGGGCATAGACCACGCGGTCGGCGTAGCGAATGTCGCATCCCAGCGCGATCGCGAAAGTTTTGGTCGGCGCACCATATCCGCTCCGCCCATGCGAGACTGTCCGGGCGATCCAAAGGTAAGTCCGATCGTCCGGCATTCGCGCCAATTGCGTGAGGATGCGTCCCGGGTTGGCGAATGCCTCATAGACATTCCACAACGGGCATGTGCCGCCGACGCGCGAGAAGTGAAAGTCGGTGGCGGACTGACGTTTCGAAATGTTTCCGGCGCGATCGACACGAATGAAGAAGAATGGCACACCGCGCGCATTGTGACGCTGTAGCGTGCTCAGGCGATGACAGACGGTCTCGAAGCCGACTCCGAACTGATGCCCCAGCAATTCGATATCGTAGCGCTGTCGCTCGGCAGAACCAAGAAAGGTCGCATAGGGAAGGGTCAGCGCGCCGGCAAAGTAATTGGCAAGCCCAATGCGTGCAAGCCCGCGGGATTCGCTGCTCGTGAATGCTCCTTTGTCGACGATTGCGCGCAACAGATCATCTTGCTCCAGAATGGCAATCTGCGTGGCCATCTGGAAGGCTTGTTGGCCCGGCCGCAGGTTTGGTGCGAGGCGCAGCGTTCGCGCTGCGGGATCGTAGCTTCGCTGAACCGCAAGCCCGGCATTGTCGATGCCGTCGGTCATCACCTTGATCCGATGTCGATCCTCGAGGTAGGCCGCGAGCGCCGGCGCTGTTTGGCCGACGGGAAACTTCATTCGCGTGGCGATGGCTTCTGCGGCCTCGTCGAGTTCTCCGATGTAGTTATGATGCAGGTAAAAAAAGTCCCTGACTTCCTCAAAAGGGGTGGATGGAATCGTTGCAATGGTCGCCTGACGATCTTCCCCCAGCCGAGCGGACAGAGCCGCGCTTTGTTCGATCGCGTGACGATATTTGCGATTGAGGTTGACGAGCGCACGACCGACGGCGGGCATGTTGATTGCGACCTCGCGAAGTTCCGCGGTGGAAACGGCTTCACCGATTTGCGGGTCGGATAACGTCTCGCGCAAATCGGAGATCAGGCGCGCTTCATCATCGTCGGAAAACAACTGTACGTCGATGCCGAACGCGGCGTTGAGCTTCAGCAGCACGGGCACTGTGAGCGGTCGCTGATTGTTTTCGATCTGGTTGAGATAGCTCAGGGACAGGCCAAGCGCGGATGCCAGCGCCTGTTGCGTCATGCGCCGTTCTTCGCGCAGCCGCTTCAGCCGTATGCCCATGAAGACCTTCTTCATTACGGCCCCTCAACTTCACAAACTTTACAAAAATGACGAAGGATGTTTGCAAATATCCGCAATATCAGCCCTTCAGAGATTTTCCATTGTGTGAATATTGCGAAGTTACTGGCCGGAAAGCAAGCGCTGAGGGAGGCCCGATGACGTCATCTGCCGTTGAAAAGGTGCGCGCGTCCGACGTGCGGTTGGTGGAGTTGGTGGTGCCCGAACACACCAATCACTACGGCACGCTCTATGGCGTCGCCGCGCTGCAACTGATGGGCAAGGCCGCCTTTGTCTGCTCATCGCGCTACGCGCGGTGCGCCGTCGTCATGGCGAAAGCGGACAATATCGAGTTTCGCAAGCCGGTTTTGCTTGGCGAGATCATCGAGGTGCGGGCCCAGGTTGTTTTTCACGGGCGCTCGTCGATGACCGTGATTGTCGAGATCGCGACCGAAGACGCGTCCGGTGAATTCGAGCCGCCGCGCATTACTGGCCGGTTCATGATGGTGGCGATCGACGCGGCAGGGGCGCCGATCCCCATACCCGGCACCAACAATCAGATTCCACGAGAGGAGATGTCGCTTTGAAATCGCATACCGTCCGTACGCATAAATCCGCCGAAGACCTGCGGCGCAACGATCAGCTTGCCTGGAAGATCGCCGAGGTCGCGGCCGATCTGGTGGCAGTCGAGGCCGATGTCGTCGAGATGATCGGCAATCGGATCATCGACAATGCGTCGGTTGCCGCTGCCTCGCTGGCGCGGCGGCCGGTGGCGAGCGCACGCGCGCAGGCGGAAGCGCATCCGTTTCAGCCGGGCGCGACGGTATTCGGCCTGCCGCAACAGCAGCGGATTTCGCCGGAATGGGCGGCGTGGGCCAACGGTGTCGCCGTGCGTGAACTGGATTTCCACGATACGTTTCTGGCCGCCGAGTATTCACACCCCGGCGACAATATCCCGCCCATCCTGGCGGCAGCGCAGCATTGCGGATCATCCGGCGCCGATCTCGTTCGTGGTCTTGCGACGGGGTATGAGATTCAGGTCGATCTGGTGAAGGGGATCTGTCTTCACGAGCACAAGATCGATCACATCGCTCACCTCGGACCTTCCGCCGCAGCAGGCATCGGCACACTGCTGAACTTGCCGACGGAGACCATCTATCAGGCGGTGCAGCAGGCCCTGCACACCACCACCACGACACGACAATCGCGAAAGGGCGAGATTTCAAGCTGGAAGGCCTACGCGCCTGCCTTTGCCGGAAAGATGGCGATCGAGGCTGTTGACCGCGTCATGCGCGGCGAGGGCGCGCCGTCCCCCGCATGGGAAGGCGAGGACGGCTTCATCGCGTATCTCCTATCGGGACCGAAAGCTGAATATGTCGTTCCGCTGCCGGAAAAAGGCGAGGCCAAGCGCGCCATCCTCGATACCTACACCAAGGAGCATTCGGCGGAATATCAAAGTCAGGCGCTGATCGACCTGGCGCGCAGGCTTGGTAAAAAGATCGGTGATCTTTCCAAGGTGGAAAGCATCGTCATCCACACCAGCCATCACACACACTACGTCATCGGCACTGGCGCCAACGATCCACAGAAGATGGACCCAAAGGCCAGCCGGGAGACGCTCGATCACTCGATCATGTACATCTTCGCGGTCGCGCTGGAAGACGGTGGCTGGCATCACGAGCGCTCCTATGCGCCCGAGCGCGCGGCGCGTCCGGAAACCGTGGCGCTGTGGCGCAAGATTTCCACTGTCGAGGACGCGGAATGGACGCGGCGCTATCACAGTCGCGATCCGAAGGAGAAGGCGTTCGGTGGCAAGGTCGTCGTCCATCTCAAGGGCGGTTCGATCATTGCCGACGAGATCGCTCTGGCCGACGCGCATCCGTCGGGGGCGCGCCCGTTTGCACGGGATCAGTATGTCGCGAAATTCCGTTCGCTCGCCGACGATGTCATCGCACCGGCCGAGCAGGATCGGTTTCTTGCTCTGGTCGCGCGGTTGCCCGAACTCACAGCCCGGGAACTGGGCGGGCTGACCTTCACCGTCGATGCCGCGCGTCTCGGCACGCACAGGTCATCGGGCATTTTCGATTGGAACGGCGCGAACGTGCGCCGTTCCGACGCGGCCGAATAGATGGGAGGACACCATGAGCGCTGAAAAGACTGTCGCTGCCAAGTCCGCGCCGAAGAAATCCGTCGCACTGTCCGGTGTCGCCGCGGGCAACACGGCGCTGTGCACCGTGGGGCGCACCGGCAACGATCTCCACTATCGCGGCTATGATATTCTCGACATCGCCGAAACCTGCGAGTTCGAGGAGATCGCGTATCTGCTTGTCCATGGTGCGTTGCCGACATCCGCTGAACTCGCGGCGTACAAGGCGAAGCTCAAAGGCCTGCGCGGGCTTCCAGCCGCGGTGCGTGCAACCTTGGAGACATTGCCTGCGGCCGCGCATCCGATGGATGTGATGCGCTCCGGCGTGTCCACGCTCGGCTGTGTGTTACCTGAGGCGCATGACCACAACCATCCGGGCGCACGCGACATCGCCGATCGCCTGATGGCTTCGCTCGGCTCGATGCTGCTGTACTGGCACCACTTCGCTCACAACGGGCGTCGCATCGAAGTCGAGACCGACGACGACAGTATCGGTGGACATTTCCTGCACCTGCTTCATGGGGTCGCGCCGAAGGCATCGCATGTCCATGCGATGCATACATCGCTCAATCTTTATGCCGAACATGAGTTCAACGCCTCGACCTTCACCGCGCGGTGTATCGCCGGAACGGGATCGGACATGTATTCAGCGATTGCCGGAGCCATTGGCGCTCTGCGGGGGCCAAAGCATGGCGGCGCCAACGAAGTCGCGTTCGAAATCCAGAAACGTTATGGCAATCCGGATGAGGCAGAGGCCGATATTCGTCGGAGGGCAGAGGCCAAGGAAGTCGTGATCGGCTTCGGGCATCCGGTCTACACGGTGGCCGACCCACGAAACCGCATCATCAAGGATGTGGCGAGGCGGCTTTCCGCCGAGGCAGGGTCGATGAAGATGTTCGATATCGCTGATCGCATCGAGGCGGTGATGGCGGAAACGAAAAAGATGTTTGCCAACCTCGATTGGTTCAGTGCGGTTTCCTACCATATGATGGGCGTGCCGACCGCGATGTTCACACCGCTGTTCGTGATCGCGCGAACCTCCGGCTGGGCCGCACATGTCATCGAGCAGCGCCAGGACAACAAGATCATTCGTCCGACGGCGAATTACGTCGGCCCGGAGAATTTGACGTTCGTTCCGATTGAGAAGCGCACGGCCCCACCCGCGAAACGTGCCGCGTAAAGGAAAAGCCGATGCCCTATCTCGTTGCTTCCGATCTTCCGTCCGCGCCTGCCGGCGAACGTTTCCGCGCTCTGGTGGAGCGGGGTGGAATTCTGCAATTGCCCGGTAGCCATAATGGCATGGCGGCGCTTCAAGCCAAGGCCGCCGGGTTTGAGGCAACCTATCTCTCCGGCGCGGCCATGACCGCATCGATGGGATTGCCCGATCTCGGCATCATCACCGTTGATGAGGTCGCCTTCTTCATCCGGCAGGTGGCGCGTGCCAGTGGGCTGCCGGTGCTTGTCGACGGGGACACCGGTTACGGCGAGGCGCTCAACGTCATGCATATGGTCCGCGCCTTTGAGGATGCCGGAGCTGCCGCGGTCCATATCGAGGATCAACTGCTGCCAAAGAAATGTGGCCATCTGAACGACAAGAAACTCGCCGATGCTCGTGACATGGCGGCGAAGGTCGCGGCGGCCGCGAAAGCGCGCCGTCATCTCTATTTGATCGCGCGCACCGATGCCGCCGCCAGCGAAGGCATCGACGGCGCGGTCGCCCGCGCCAGGCTTTTCATCGAAGCTGGCGCCGACGCGATCTTCCCGGAAGCCTTGACCTCGGCGGAGATGTTCCGTGCTTTCGCCGCGCGAATGCCAGGTGTGCCGTTGCTTGCCAACATGACGGAGTTTGGCCGCACGCCTTTTTTCACTGCGAGCGAATTTCGCGACATGGGGTATCGCATGGTCATCTGGCCGGTGTCCTCGCTACGCGTCGCCAACAAGGCGCAGGATGAACTCTACAAGGCCATCGCGCGTGACGGTGGGACTCACAACATGATCGAGCGAATGCAGACCCGTGCCGAACTCTACGCGACCATCGGCCTACACGATTACGAGGCGCTAGATGCTTCCATCGTGCAGACGATCATTCCGGAGGCGATGCCGCAGCTTTGAAATCCCGATCTGCCCACCCCCGATGGGCCGGTGTCGCCGCATCGCGTCCCGCCGTTCGCGGTGGGCAAGATTCCACGGCGGTTGCCCTGTCAACCGGGCTTCTGCTGAGTCAATATGCCAATGTCGAGGTTCTCCGGACCTGTCCGGAGCTAAGAGGGAAGCCGGTGCGCAAAGATCCGCATGGATCGCGTCAAGCCGGCGCTGCCCCCGCAACTGTAAGCGGTGAATTCACATCGAGACGGTCACTGAAGCGCTCGCTTCGGGAAGGCCAGATGTGAGTGCTGACCCGCGAGCCAGGAGACCTGCCTCGACAACATAATCGTCCACGGGCGGGGTGTCCCGGTGGTGCGCTTGTCCTCCCGCGACATCAGTCGCGCGGAACGCCATGCCGCGTCGCCAGCCTCGCGCTTAATCGAAGAGGTTTCGCGATGTCCATCACGTCTCTCCCTGTTGCTACACTCGGTACGCCTCGCATCGGGCCTCGCCGCGAACTGAAGTTCGCGCTCGAAAGTTTTTGGGCCGGAACATTGAGCGAGCAGGCGTTGCTGGAGACGGCGGCGGCATTGCGCGCCGCCAATTGGGCGCGCCAGAAGTCGCTCGGGGCCACTGTGATCCCGTCGAACGATTTCTCGCTCTACGATCAGGTTCTCGATACGAGCGTCATGGTGGGTGCGGTTCCTGACATCTACGGCTGGAAGGGCGGCCCGGTTTCGCTGGCGACCTATTTCGCCATGGCGCGCGGCGCGCAGGGTGATGCGCATGACACGTCTTGCGGACATGTACATCACGAGGCCGCCAACGGCCACGGTGCGCCGGCACAGGAAATGACCAAATGGTTCGACACCAACTACCATTACATGGTCCCTGAGTTTCGCAGAGATCAGACCTTTCAATTGGCGTCCCGCAAGCCGATCGAGGAATATCAGGAAGCGAAAAACCTTGGTTATCAGACCCGCCCGGTGCTGGTCGGGCCGGTGACGCTTCTCAAGCTCGGCAAGAGCGCCGATCCGACGTTCGATCCGATTTCCCTGCTGGATCGGCTGATCCCCGTCTATGTCGAGGTGTTGCGCGAGTTGGCGAAACGCGGTGCTGAATGGGTACAGATCGACGAACCATGCCTTGTGCTCGATCTCGACGACGCCACGCGCGCGGCTTTGCGTCACGCCTATGCGGAGATCGCGGCCAACGTCCCCGGTCTCAAGGTGATGCAGGCGACCTACTTCGGGGCGCTGGGCGACAATCTCGATACCGCGCTGTCGCTGCCTGTCGCCGGCCTTCACGTTGACCTCAAGCGTGCGCCGGACCAGCTTGAGGCCTTGCTGGCGAAGGCGCCGGTGGGCCTTGTGCTGTCGCTGGGCGTGATTGACGGTCGCAATGTCTGGCGCGCTGATCTCGCCGAAACTCTGGAACGTCTTGAACCCGTTGTGACCAGGATCGGCAAGCACCGCGTGCAGATCGCCTCGTCGTGTTCGATGTTGCACGTTCCGATCGATCTCGAGCTTGAAGATGCGCTCGATGCCGATGTCAAAAGCTGGCTGGCGTTCTCGGTGCAGAAGATCAGGGAATTGGTGACACTGGCGACGGCGCTTGCGGGCAATCGCGCCACTGTCGCCGCCAGCCTTGCGGAGTCCGCTAACGCGGCGAAGCTGAGAAAGACATCGCCAAAGATTCACAACAGGGCCGTGGCTCAGCGCGTCGAGGCAATCGATGACGGAATGCGTTGCCGGACCAGTCCGTTCGCCAAGCGTGCAGAAGTGCAGCGGCCGCAATTCGGACTGCCCCGGTTTCCGACCACGACCATCGGCTCGTTCCCTCAGACCGCGGAGGTACGAGGCGCGCGTGCCGCTCACGCGCGCGGTGCAATGAGCGATGCGCAGTATCGCCAATTCTTGAGGGACGAAACCGCGCGCACCGTGCGTTGGCAGGAAGAGATCGGGCTCGACGTGCTGGTGCATGGTGAGTTCGAGCGAAACGACATGGTGCAGTATTTCGGGGAGCAGCTGTCGGGATTCACCTTCACCAAACATGGTTGGGTGCAATCCTACGGCTCGCGCTATGTCCGCCCGCCAATTCTGTTTGGAGACGTCGCTCGGCCCAAGCCGATGACGGTGGAGTGGTGGGGCTACTCGCAATCGCTGACGCAGAAGCCGATGAAGGCGATGCTTACCGGCCCGGTCACGATCCTGAACTGGTCGTTCGTGCGTGATGATATTCCGCGCAGTGAAGCCTGTCGCCAGATCGCGGTAGCGATCCGCGACGAAGTGGTTGATCTTGAACAAGCGGGCGCGAAAATGATCCAGATCGACGAGGCAGCGCTCCGCGAAGGCCTGCCGCTCAGACGCTCGGAGTGGAAGGCCTATCTCGATTGGGCTGTGGAGAGTTTCCGGATCTGCTCATCCGGTGTCGCAGATGCCACGCAGATACATACGCATATGTGCTACTCGGAGTTCAACGACATCATCGCGTCCATCGCCGCGATGGATGCCGACGTCATCTCGATCGAAACATCGCGATCCAAGATGGAATTGCTCGACGTCTTCAGGAGCTACAAATATCCGAACGAGATCGGCCCCGGAGTCTATGACATCCATTCGCCGCGCGTGCCGGCTCCCGAAGAGATGGCACAATTGCTGAGCTTGGCCCGGCAGCGCTTGTCAGATGAGCAAATCTGGATCAACCCGGATTGCGGCCTCAAGACCCGCAAGTGGGACGAGGTGCGACCTGCGCTCGTCAATATGGTGGCGGCGGCAAGAGAGTTGCGGTCGCGCTGATACCGCGCGCGTTTCCGCTTTCGTCGATCGGCTGTCTGTTATCGAAAGGCCTTCCCCTCGGGAGGCCTTTTGTCGTGCCGGCGCCAGGGTTTGATCCGCTTTACGGGTGTTGATAAGGCGATTAGCAGAGCGCGGCCCTGGGCGGCCGCGGTCGCGGTTTCCTGTCGGGATCGTGCGAGGCAGCACTTATATATGAAATTGATATCATATCATAAGTTATGAAGCGGTCGCGAATAATAGCTATTGAAGCCATTTGCGCGAATATGGGATGCTGGATTTCAGCCAAAATATGATCTTAATTTCATAATAGGCCCGGCCAATGCAAATTGAAATCGAGACCATCTGGCGCTTCCACAAGGAGGGCAGCCCGCAGACGGCCGTGGTGATGCTCGGCGTTCTCAACGAGGTGAGAAAGACCGGCAAGCTCACCAGTGCGGCCAGTTACGCGCGGTTGTCCTATCGACACGTCTGGAGCCTGATCGAGCAGTGGTCGGATTTCTTTGGCGTGCCGCTGGTGGAGACCCATCGCGGCAAGGGCACGAGGCTGACCAGCTTCGGTGAAAAGCTGGTGTGGGCCGGACAACGGTTGCAGGCGCGGCTTGGGCCGCAGCTTGAAAACCTTGCGCAGGAACTTGCGACCGAGATCAAGCCGTTCCTGCACAACGGCCCTTCGGTGATCCGCGTTCACGCCAGCCATGGCTTTGCCGTCCCGAAACTGCGTGAGCTGCTTGATCGCACGCCGGGCCTCGGCATCGATCTGCGCTATGTCAGTAACCAGAATTCGTTGGTGTCTCTGGCGCAGGGGGCTTGCGATCTGTCGGGCGTGCATCTGCCGCGTGGCGTGTTGCGCCAGCAAAGCATCGATGCGTGCAAGGAATGGCTCGATCCGCGCGAATATCGCGTGATCAACTTTGTCACGCGCGAACTTGGGCTGATGGTCAAGCGCGGCAATCCATTGGGCGTGAATTCGCTTCAGGATCTGGTCGCGCGCAAGGTTCGCTTCGTCAATCGCGATCCGGATTCGGGGACGCGGCTCCTCTTCAATCAGTTGCTGGCGCTGCATAAGGTCGACGAGGCGGCAATCGACGGCGCGCAGCGCATCGAATTCACTCACGCCGCCGTTGCCGCATATGTCGCCAGTGATATGGCCGACGCCAGCTTCGGCGTCGAGGCGGCGGCGCGCCAGTTCGGGCTCGATTTCATCCGGTTGCTAACGGAGGATTATTTCTTCGTCTGCCGCCGCGCGTTTCTTGAAACCGAACCGATGCAACGCATCCTGGAGATCATGAAGGGCAAAGAGTTTCACGATGCCGTCGCGATGTTGCCGGGCTATATCGCCGCCAACACCGGCACGGTCAGCACCGTCCCACGTTTCCTGGACAGCGTCGAAGCGAAAGCCGCGATTTCCTGATCCTGCGTCGGGGAGCGCGCTTCGCTGAGGGATATAGCGACACAAACACAATGCCCGCGGAATCCGCGGGCATTGTTCGTTGTCGATGGTCGTTTCGGATATACAAGGGCGAATTGCCCGGTGCGCCGAAATCTATTGAAACAGCTTCATCGCGTTGATGAGAGTTTGCCAGACTCCCGCAAAGAGCGGGATGCCGACGAAACCCCACGCCAGAGCCACTTGGATCGGCGACGTCTTCTTGATCGTTGCATTGTCCATAATGTCCTCCCGAAATCCGGAGATGGTTTTTGATTGAGGCGCCTCGCTCGGAAGTCCGGCGAGGCGGCCCGAGATCGAGCGTCAGGCGCGGCTTGCGGCAGCCGCCAGCGATTTGTCGGTGGCAGTGTCCTCGTCGGTCTTCATATGGAAACGCCTGTCGACCGCCTTGACGCAGAAGTTGGCGATGAAGCCGATCACCAGCAGCCCCGCCATGATGTACATGGTGGTATTGTAAGCCTGTGCTTTCGGTACGCCGTGGGTGACGTTGTACTCGCGGATGTAGTTGATGAGCACCGGTCCAGCGATGCCGGCGGCCGACCAGGCTGTCAGCAGAATGCCGTGGATGGCGCCGACATAGCGCGTGCCGAACATATCCCTGAGATAGGCTGGCACGGTCGAGAAGCCACCACCGTACATGCTGACGATGATGAGGAAGCAGAACACGAACAGATAGACGTTGCCGCTGCTGCCCGCGTAGGGAACCGTGATGTAGAGCAGGAAGCCAAGGCACATGTAGACGAAGTAGGTGTTCTTCCGGCCGATGAAATCCGACAGGGAGGCCCAGCTGAAGCGACCGCCCATGTTGAACAGGCTCATGAGGCCGACCAGACCGGCGGCGGCGACTGCCGTGATGTGGCCGGGGAACATTTCCTGGCTCATGGCTGAGGCCTGGCCCAGCACGCCGATGCCGGCGGTGGTGTTGAGGAACAGCACCGTCCAGATCAGCCAGAACTGCGGCGTCTTGACCGCGTCGTAGACGTAGACGTCGTTCTTGGTGATCAGCTTGGTGGCGGCAGCGGGCGGCACGTAGCCATCCGGTTTCCAGCCCGCAGCGGGCACGCGCACGAGGGCTGAGCCCACCATCATGAAGACGAAATAGCCGCAACCGAGTGCGATGAAACTCCAGAGCACGCCGACATCGCTCGTTGTGGCGAATTTGCTCATCAACCACACCGAGAGCGGCGAGGCGATCAGCGCGCCGCCGCCGAATCCCATGATAGCCATGCCGGTCGCCATCCCCGGACGATCCGGAAACCACTTCATCAGCGTCGAAACCGGCGAAATGTAGCCGATGCCGAGCGCGCAGCCGCCCAGCACGCCGTAGCCGAGGTAGATGATCCAGAGCTGATGGAGATGAATGCCGACCGCCGACACCATGAAGCCGCCGGCCCACAATACACCGGCCGTGAACATCGCCTTGCGTGGGCCGCCTTCCTCCACCCATCGTCCGAACACAGCGGCCGAGAGCCCGAGAAAGAGCATCGCGATTGAGAATATCCATCCAAGCTCGGTCAGCTTCCAATCGTCGGGCGCGGATTGTGTGATACCGATCAGTCTGGTCATGGGTAGATTGAAGACGCTGAAGGCATAGGCCTGTCCAATGCACAGATGCACGCACAGCGCGGCGGGAGGCACCAGCCAGCGCGAGAAGCCTGGCTTGGCCACCGAATGCGAGCGATCGAGAAACGGAATCAGCGATCGCGAATAGGACTTAGGTTCCGTGAATTCCATCAGGTTTCCTTCCGTGAGCCAGTCTTGTTTTTCTCGTTGGATTGAAATTAAGTCTGTCGGTCTGCTGCCAGTAGCGGTCGAAGGCATAACGAACCCGCGGATCGAAAGCCGGTCCTCGCGTGCTCAAGTTTGAGTTGATGGCACGTCGGAGGTTCCCGGAATTTTCGCGCATGGTCCGCGAGGACACCCCGGTCCAACGATCTTGTGCTGCATTGCGACAAGCAGCGCGACGGCGCGACTTTCCCATACTGGAAATGCTTTGTGCGCAGGCGGTTAGAGGAGATGTATCCGAGGCAATATAGCCAAAGGCTTTCTGAAGCTTGTGCGGCATCGGAAGCAGCGCCCCAAGCTTTTCTCGCAACGCGTCGATGATATCGACGCGTTTCCGCCTCCCCCAAAGCAAGGTAGCCGTTCAAGCGTTTCCTCGTCCCTGTGACTTTTGTACTTCGCCCCAGCGATTGCGTCGCCCAGGTCGATCAGCGCGCTGACCCTTGTGATGATAGTCCGCGAAGCAAACGGACCGAACGCGCTGTAGGTTATTCGCGTGCCAAATACTGATCCTGTCAATATGAACGCAATTTCCAATGAGCGTGGGTGGAGGGCGCATAGCTTGCCGGCGATGTTGCGCGGACATTTGCATGAAGGTCGCCCGTTTCGAGCGGACATGTACGCGCGTCTCTCCAGCAGTCGTGGAAGCAGCGCAACTACCGCTTCGCTTTTCGTCCGTATGCGGCGCGCGGCGTCGGTTCTTCCGTATTCTGCCACGGCGTCATTCCGGTGTGCTTGGTGGACGCGATCGTTGATCGCCGCCAGCGGCAATGTCGTTCGGAATATGCAGCAGCCATCTGAATTCGATGCGCGGGAACGGACTACATGCCGAAACGGCTATAGCGCATGGCCATCCCGATAAGCTATTCAGGGATGCGTAATCTGAAGAGCGTTGTCAGGTATCGCATGATAGTTGTCGTCGGCTAGGTTCAAGCTGCGATCGAAAGCGTTCGTGTGGGGGACCTGAACCGCGAGATCGCCGAGGGCGTCTTGCGGATCGAGCGCCACCAGATCCGAGAGCGGACAGGTAAGCTCACCGAGGAATGAAGATGTTGCAGTTTGATCGCATCACGAAGAATGGGAATGATCGGATCGGGGTTTCGATCGATGCGTTGGTGATTGCCGGATGGGCCGGGCGGGACGTCGCGGCAATCGAGCATCACATCGAGGAGTTGGCGGTTATCGGAGTGCCGCGCCCCTCGACCACGCCGCTCTACTATCGTGTCGCCGCGCAGACGCTGACGCAGGCTGACAAGCTCGTGGTGCTCGGATCTGACAGTTCCGGCGAAGTCGAGCCGATCGTGGTCGCGCTGGCGGACGGCTTATGGATCGGCATCGGCTCCGACCATACCGACCGCAAGGCGGAAACCTTCGGCATCGCGCTGTCGAAACAGCTTTGCGGCAAGCCAGTCGGGAGGCAACTGTGGTCCTATGCCGAGGTCGAGGGTCATTGGGACAATCTGGTTTTACGTTCTTGGGCCACCATCGACGGTCAGCGCACTCTCTATCAGGAGAGCGGGGTGTCGAGCCTGCGCACGCCACGAGACCTCATCCGAAAGTACATCAACGCCGACACGTTGCTCCCCGGGACGTTGATGTTTTGCGGTACGCCCGGCGCCATTGGCGGCATCCGCCCCGCCGCCAGGTTCGAGATGGAATTGCACGATCCCGTGTTGAAGCGCTCGTTGACACATAGCTATGACGTCGACGTGCTTCCCGTGGTTTGTTGAAGGCCGCACCGAAAATCGGAATACAGCCTAACTCCATGCTGACGACTATTCAGCTTGCGTAGAAAGGCTATAACGCCCTGCGGCGCCGATGTGGCCGGCGCCGTAGTCTTTTGTGCGCCACACGTCGGGAAGATTCAAAAAATGGCGGCGGAAGGTTTGACCGGACAACCCAAGATTTTGCTTGTTTCGCTAGGTGGAACGATCACGATGACGTCGGGTGCCGGGCCTGGCATCGTGCCGACACTGACCGGAGCGGATCTCGTTCGCGCGGTGCCGGCGCTGGCCGAGGTGGCCGAAATCGAAGCGGTTTCTCCATTTCGTTTGCCCGGGCCGTCGCTGACTCTTGGTCATCTCCGGGAAGTAGCGCGGCTTCTGAATGAACGGTTGGCAGGGGATATCGCCGGCGCGATCGTCGTTCAGGGGACCGACACCATCGAGGAAACCGCATTCGTGCTGGATTGCCTCGTCGGTGGCGACAAACCGGTGATCGTCACGGGCGCGATGCGAGGGGCGGAGGCCGCCGGAGCCGACGGACCGGCCAATTTGCTGGCCAGCGCCATCGTGGCCTCGTCGCAAGCGGCGCGGGGATTCGGGACACTGGTGGTTTTGAACGAAACCATTCACGCCGCGCGCTTCGTGCAAAAGGCAAGCACGTTTCTTCCCTCGACGTTCGCATCGCTTTCCGGCGGAGCGCTCGGCAGCGTAATCGAAGGCGCTGCGCGAATCGATCTGCGCGTCGCGCGGCAGGATGTCATCGCCGGTGGCGACGCCGGGATTGACCAGCCTGTTGCGCTGATCACCGCGGCTCTGGGAGAGGATGGCCGGATGCTCGCGGGTCTGCCAGCGCTTGGCTATCGCGGGCTTGTCGTTGAGGCGATGGGCGTCGGACACGTTCCGGCCGCGATGGTCGACGCGCTGGCGAACCTCGTGAAGATTTTTCCGGTGGTGCTGAGCTCGCGCGTCGCTTCGGGGCCGGTGTTCAGCAAGACTTACGGCTTCCCCGGTTCGGAAACCGATTTGCTCGCGCGCGGTCTCATTCCCGGCGGAGCATTGGGCGGCCTGAAGGCGCGGTTGCTGCTGGCGCTGCTTCTCGGGACCGGATTACAGGGCGAGCCCTTGCGCGAGAGATTTCTGGCAATCGCACGGCCCTCGGCCTGAATCGCCGGAATGCTGCCTTGCAATCCGAGCCATGCAGCAAAATCGCGTGGCTCTTAGACCAAAATGATGTTTCAAATTGAAAATTCCTTGAGCATACTCATGGAAATATGAGCTGAACAAAAAGCATCAGGGATGCTGATCCAAGGGGGAGGTCACGAAATGGCAGGTTTACTGCGTCGAGATGTGCTGGGCGTCGCGCTGACGGCTGCGGCGATCATGCTTCCTGCTGCGGGCGCGCAGGCCGCCGATCCGATTAAGGTTGGAGTCACCATCACGCAATCGCCTCCCGGTTCGGTGGTGCAGGGCACGCAGGTCAAGGACGGTCTGGAGGTTGCCGCCAAGATGATCAACGACGCTGGCGGCGTGGATGGCCGCAAGATCGAGTTGGTGATCGAAGATACGCAAGGATTACCGGAGAAGGCCCGGGCCGCGGTCGAGAAGCTGGCAACCCGCGACAAGGTGGCGGCCATCACCGGCGAGCATCAGAGTTCGGCGGCATTGGCCGGCATCGAAGTCGCGCACCGCTACAAGGTGCCCTACATCAACACCAACGCTTGGTCGGATGTGGTGCGCGAAAAGGGGTATCCGGAAGTCTTCAACCCCGGCAACTACAACAGCCGTGTCGGTAGCGCCGCTGCGGCGACGATGAAGGAGCTCGGCGTCAAGCGTGTGGTTTCCATCGCCGAAAACACTGACTACGGTATCGGCTTGGCCAAGGCGATCGGCGAGGCGCTGAAGAAGGTCGCGCCCGACGTTCAATACAAGTACGAAACGCTGGATCGCGCGTCCAAGGACTTTCTACCGGCCATCCTGCCGATGCGCGCCAATGCGCCGGACGCGATCATCAATCTGATGCTGCCGCCGGCCGCCTACATCATGATGAACCAGCTTTATGAGCAGGGCGTTGCCCCGTCAGCGAAGACCTGGCTCTATGACGGCTCCGGCCTCGCCGACTATCCCGACTTCTGGCAGAACGTGAAGGAAGCCGGGAAGGGAATGCTGGTGTTCGGCCTCTATCATCCGAAGATGGCGCAACCGGCGCTCGGCAAGCAGGTCGGCGAAGCCTACACCGCGAAGACCAAGAACGAGCCGAACCGCCTGCTGTTCCAGGCGGCCGACTCGCTGTTCCTGATCGCAGATGCGGTGAAGCGCGCCAAGTCCACCGACTCCGAGGCGCTGATCAAGGCATTGGGTGAAACCAAATACACCGGCACCCGCGGTGAGATTACCTTCTCGAAGGACAAGGGCTACGCGTTCAATCAGTGGCTGGATGTGCCCTACGTGACGTTCCAGCTCACCGAGATCAACCAGAAGGTGGGTCATTCCGCGCTCGTCTCTCAGGCGGGACAACCGGTCGATCCGGCCAAGCTCTGGAAACCCGCGAAGTAAGCGCCGGGGCAGATCGGACTCATGAGCGGTATCGACGTCGATCTCGCGGTGAACGGCCTCATTACGGGGCTGTTCTACGCATTGATGGCCATCGGTCTGTCGCTGATCTTCGGTATCTTGAAGATCGTGAACTTCGCCCATGGCGAATTCTACATGGTTGGCGCTTATGCCTACACGCTGATCGCGCTTGCGCTCGGCGTTCCGGTGTGGGTGGCGCTGCCGCTTGCCTTCGTGGTCGGCGCGCTGCTCGGCTGGCTGACGGAGCGGACGCTGATGCGTCCGCTCTACGCCGGCTACACCTCGTGGGGATTGATGCGGGACGAATACGCGGTGATTGTCACCTTCGGCCTCTCGCTGTTTCTTATCAACTTTGTCGACAAGGTGATCGGGCCGTACGCCTATCGCGGTCCGCCGCTGGTGGAGACAAGCCGCATCGCGCTCGGCCCGGTGCTGATCAGCGGCCATCGATTGCTCGCCGCCGGCATTGCCATCGCGGTGATTGCCATCACGGCGGCGTTGATCAAGTGGTCGTTCTGGGGACAACAGATCCGCGCAGTATCGCAGAACCGACTCGGCGCGTCGCTCGCCGGCATCGATACCGCGAAGGCGAGCGTTATCGTGTTCATGTTGTCGGGCGGCCTTGCGGCTTTCGCCGGTGCATTGCTGTCACCGGTGATCAATGCATCGCCGGATGTGGGTGTTTTCCCGGCGATCAAGTCTTACATCATCGTGGTGCTTGGTGGCATGGGCTCGGTGCCCGGCGCCATCATCGCCAGCCTGCTTCTCGGAGTCATCGAGAGTTTCGGCGCGGTGTATATCTCGTATCAATATCGCGATGCGTTCGGCCTCATCCTGCTGATGATGTTCCTGCTGTTTCGTCCGCAAGGCTTGTTTGGTGAAAAAGGACGGGAGGTTTGATGGCGCCGTCATCTGCAACATCCCCCGTGGCCAACCGTTCCGGCGCGCAGCTTTCCACGACCAAAACGACGGTCGAGTTTCGCGCGGCGCTGGTGGCGATGGCCGTTGTGGCTCTGATCCCGCTCGGTGTCAGCAATCCCTATTGGCTCGGCGTGTTGATCGTCTCGATGTATTTCGCGATCCTCGCCGGCGGCTGGAATCTGCTCGCGGGCTACACCGGGCAATTCTCGCTGGCCCCGGCGACCTTCGCTATGATCGGTGCCTACACCACGGGCCTGCTCAATCACTATTTCGGCGTGCCGCCGCTGCTGGGTATTGTCGCGGCGGTGATCGTGTCGGGCCTGGTTGGTCTGTTGCTCGGCCGTGCCGTGCTCCGCCTCGTTGGGCCGTATCTCGCGCTCACCACCTTGAGCTTCGCCGAGATCATGCGGCTTGTCGCCTCGAACTCCATCGATATCACGCGAGGGGATCTCGGGCTCGGCGTCGCGGGACTGATGAGCAGCCGTGTCGGCTGGTACTACCTGTTCCTCGGCGCGCTGGTGGGGCTGCTGATCCTGTTCTACGCTCTGCTGCGCTCCAAGGCCGGGCTGTTCCTGCAAGCAATCCGTGACGATGAGGTTGCGGCGCGCCGCGCTGGCGTCAACGTCGTGTTCTGGAAGACGGCGGCATTTGCGTTCTCGGCGGCGGCGTCCGGCTTCGCCGGCGCCCTTTACGCGCATTTCGCCGAACTGGTCACTCCTGAACTCGGCTTGATCGGCCAGACCGGCCTGATCGTCAGCATGACGGTAATCGGCGGCATGGGGACGCTGGCGGGCCCGTTGGTCGCGGCGTTTCTGGTCTATGTGCTGTCGGAATGGCTGCGCGATGTCGGCGGCTATCAACTCGTGGTGTTTGCGGCGCTGGTCATCATCTTCGCGCGTTTCTTCCGCGAAGGTCTGTGGGGGTTGGCGAGAGCGGCCGTGCAACGCTGGAGGCGAGCATGACACTTCTGTCTGTGCGCGGCGTCAGCAAGCGATTCGGCGGCCTCGTCGCCGTGAACAACGTGTCGTTCGATATCGCCGCCGGGGAACTGGTTGGATTGATCGGTCCCAACGGCTCTGGCAAGACCACGCTGCTCAATATTCTCAGCGGTCTGGCTGATCCGGATAGCGGCGAGATCTTGCTCGATAACGTGCCGTGCCAAGGGTTGACTCCGGAACGTCTTGCCCACCGTGGCGTGATGCGCATGTTCCAGCTCACCCGCGTGTTCCGCCGCATGAACGTCGTCGACAATCTGCTGGTCGCAGGCCGCGCGCTGGGACTTGGCGCGGACGAGGCGTTGTCGCGCGCCGACGCGTTGATCACCGAGTTGCGGCTCGACGTCATTCGTCACCTCGATGCCGGACAATTGTCAGGCGGCCAGATGAAGCTGCTGGAATTTGGCGTTTGCTTCATGGTGCCGCCGCGCATCGCGCTGCTCGACGAACCCTTCGCCGCAGTGCATCCGACCATGAAGGAGATCATGGGCGATTTCATTCGCGCGCGTCACGGGAAGGGGCAGACCTTTATTCTGGTCAGCCATGATATGCCTGTGGTGGTTGAGCTGTGTCCGCGCGCGGTGTGCATGAACGCGGGCGCTGTCGTGATCGATGCGACGACGCGCGAGGTTCTGAACGATCCGCGGGTGATTGAAGCCTACCTCGGAGGGCAGGCGGCATGAGCACGGTGCTTACGCTCGATCACGTCACCGCCGGCTATAGCGTCGACATCGATGTTCTGCGCGACCTGAGCCTCGACGTCGATGCCGGCCGCATCACCGGCCTGATCGGCCTCAACGGTGCCGGAAAATCGACGGTGATGAAGGCGATCTGCGGCTTCCTGAAGCCGAAGGCCGGCAAGGTGATCTACGAGGGGCAAGATATCACCGGGCTCGAGCCGCATAAATTGAGCGCTCGCGGCATCTGGTACATCCCACAGGAGTCCAGCCTGTTTCCGTTCATGACGGTGACGGAGAATTTGCGATTGCCGCTGGAGGGTTTGTCACGCGCGACCGGTCAGCCTGCGCGGAACGAAATCGATCAACGTTTCGAAGCCATGCTGCAGAAATTCCCGGCGCTGCGCACGAAGCTGCGATCGCAGGCCGGCGATCTCTCCGGTGGGCAGCAGAAGATGGTGGAATTCGCCAAGGCCTGGCTGATGCGACCGCGCCTGTGCCTGATCGACGAACCCTCCATCGGTCTCGCGCCGAAAATTGTCGAGGAGGTTTTCGAGTGGATACGCCTGTTCGCGGCGGAGGAGATGGCCATTCTGCTGGTCGACCACAACGTGCGGCGCGTGATCGCGATGTCTCATCGCATTTACGTGTTGAGCCTCGGTGAAATCACTGCCTCCGGCGCGCCCGCCGATTTCGCCGGCGACTTGCATGAGCAGGTTAAGCAATGGCTCGGCATCAATTTTTGAGATGACAGGCGCTGAGGACACAATGCGCCTCCACGCGCAGCCACTGACTGCGAAGGCCTTCGCGCCATTCGGCTCGCTGGCGGCATTCGACGCCGCGGGTGGGCGGGCCGTCAATCAGGATCGTGGCCGCCGCATTCCCGGCATCGCCGATCTCGCGCACGATGCCGCGGCCACGCGGCCCGTGCTCGATGTCTATCATCTGAATCCGTCGCCGCTGCCGTTTACGCTGGCCTGCTTCGAGCGCCATGTGCTGAGCTCGCAGGTGTTCATCCCGATCCGTTGCGCCAGGCTCTTGCTGGCGGTGGCTCCGAATCTCGCTGACGGGCAACCGGATATCGCGCGGGCGCAGGCGTTTATGGCTGACGACAGCGCCATCATCCACTACAACGCCGGCGTGTGGCACTCGCCATTGATCGCGCTCGACGGCCCGGCGTCGCTATCGATGCTGATGTGGGAAGCGGGCGATGCGCGTGACTGCGCGGAAGTTGTTCCGCCGATGACGATCGAGATCGTCTATGACGAAATGAAAACAGATTGATCGCCATTGCGCGCGAAGCAATTCGGGAGCGTTAAAGCAGGGGCTGGATCGCTTCGTAGCTCACGCTCCTTGCAATCACGGCTGGAATGAGCGATCGACCCTGAAGTTATTCGGCTCCAGCCAGGACGCGGCTGAAACCCTGGAGGTGCAATGCGGTTTGTCAGCGATGCCGAGGTGGCGGGCGCGCTCTCGTTTCCGGTGCTGATTGCAGCGATGGAGACCGCGCATCGGCGTGCGAAGATCGAAATCCTCGATGGCTTCATGGGCAACGAAGCTGCGCAGTATGTGATCCGCAGCGCGGTCGATCCCGGCCGCTACATGCTGAGCAAGATGTTCACCAGCTTCCCGTCCAATCTCTTCGCTGGCGCTTTGCCTGCCGTGCAGGCGGTCTGCGTGCTGTTCGACGGTCGCGACGGTCGCCCGCTGGCGGTGATCGACGGTACCTCGATCACGCATTGGCGCACGGCGGCGGATTCGGCGTTGGGTGCCAGGCTGCTCGCCAATCCTGAGCCCGAGACTATGCTTGTGATCGGGGCCGGCAAGATGTCGTGGTGGTTGGTGCAGGCGCACCGCGTCGTGCGGCCGTCGCTCGCGCGCGTGTTGATATGGAACCGAAGTCATGCGCGCGCTTCTGAGCTGGCCGATCGCTTGGCGCAAGATCGCATCCGCGCCGAGATCGTAACCGATCTGGACGGGGCAACCCGCCAGGCTGATCTCATTACCGCCTGTACGCGATCTCATACACCGCTGATCAAGGGCGCCAACCTCAAGACGGGTGTTCATCTCGATCTGGTCGGCGGCTACACGCCGCAAACCCGCGAGGCAGATGATGAAGCCGCACGGCGCGCGCGGGTGTTCGTGGATCGGCGGGAGACCGCATTCCATGGCGTCGGCGATATCCTTCAGCCAATCGCAAGCGGCGCGATCGGGGAGGCGGACGTGCTTGGCGATCTTTACGATCTCGCTGGCGGTTCAGTGCCGGGCCGCAGCGCGGTGAGCGATATAACTTTCTTCAAAAATGCGGGTGGAGGTCATCTCGATCTGATGACTTGCGAAACGGTGTTCGCGCAGATTGGCGAAGTGCCAGGGCGGTAAATCGTTCGACAGGGCGTAACGAAAACACGAAGCCCGCTTCTGACGCATCAGAAGCGGGCTTCGGCAATCATTGCCATGGCCAGGATGAGCCCGGCCATGACGCACTTGTTCCGCCGCTTACTTGTTCGCGTCGGACTTGGCGTAGGCCGCTGACTGCTCCTTCACGACGCTCAAGACTTCTTCCGGGAACGAGGCGATCCAGTCGGTTTGCGGGACCCATTTGGTGCCGTCCCACATCTCGATGCGGGTCTTGCCGCCACCGCCGTGATCCGATGCGGTCACCGTCACCGGCGCCATCAGGCCGTTGGCGTCGAAGCCCTTGATGCTTTCGAGGCCGTCCTTGAGCTTTTGCGGGGTCAGCGGCCAGCCATCCTTCTTGATGGCGAGACGCGCGCCCTCGAAGCCGATCGACCAGATCGCGAGGCCGGTGTTGTAGTACACGTCTTCGAGATGCTTGCGGTCGCCGTTACCTTTGCCCTTGTCGTAGAGCTCCTTGATGATCTCCTGAACCAGTGGCTGGGTCGAACCGCCGGCGACATTGGTGCCGCGTTTGATGCCCTTTGCAGCGTCGGCGCCGATGTTCTTGATATCGACTTCGTTCAGCCAGTTGACGCCGATATATTTATCGATCGAGATGCCGTTACGCTTCATTTCGCGCGAAGCGATAACGTGCATGTTCGACAGGCTCCAGCTGATGATCCAGTCGGGATTGAAGCGCCGTACCTGCGTCCAGGCGGAAGCCTGATCGTTGCCCGGCAGCGGATAGGGGAACAGCTGAAGGTCGAAGCCTTCCTTCTGCGCCAGCGTCTTCATGATGCCGATCGGCTCCTGACCGAACGGATAGTCGACGTAGACGAAGGCGATCTTGACGCCTTTCAGGTTGCCCTTCGATTGCTGCTTGATGTAGCCGACGTCGTTGGCGGCCTGGCCCCAATAGGTCGGCCCGATCGGGAATACCCACTTGAAGACGTCGCCATCCACTGCGTCGCCGCGGCCAGCCAGTGATTGCATCAGGATGTTGCCGTCCTTCATGACGCGCGGCAGCACCGCGCGGGACACCGGCGTCGAGAGCATGTCGAACACCATCACGCCTTCGCGCTTCAGCCGCTCGTAGCATTCGATACCGCGCTGCGGTTCATTGCCGTGGTCCTGCACGATCACCTCGATCGGGTGACCTTCGAGACCGCCTTTGGCGTTGAGCAGATCGGCGTAGTCCTTGGCGGCTTGCGCGACCTGGGGCGTAACGAATGTGTAAGCCTTGCTGAGATCGTAGCACAGCGCGAACTTCACCGGGTCGGCGGCATGCGCGGTCAGGCTGCTGGTGAGCATCAGCGCGAGGCCGCCGATAATCGATCTTAGTTTCATGTTGGTGTCCTCCCTTGTTCGGACGGTGGAGTGGTTGTTTTCTGGGCTCGGCGTAGGACGAGTTTGGCAGGCGATGTTGTTACGTCAACCAGCGTTTACGGCGACGATAGTGCTTGATGTCGTGAAAATTCTTGTTCTCGGCGCCTCCGAGATAGAATTCCTGAATGTCCGGATTCTTCTTCAGCGCCTCGGCGGTGTCATGCATGACGATACGGCCGCTTTCGATCAGGTAGCCGTGCGAGACGATTTCCAGCGCGGCAATCGCATTCTGCTCGACCAGTAACACCGATAGGCCTTCCTCGCGGTTGATGCGGCTGAGAATCTGGAAAATCTCAGCAACCAGGAACGGCGCCAGACCGAGGCTGGGCTCGTCCAGCATCAGCAGTTTCGGCTGTGTCATCAGTGCGCGGCCGATCGCCAGCATCTGTTGTTCACCGCCGGAGAGATAGCCCGCGGCACTGCCGCGCCGCTCGAACAGGCGAGGGAAATAGCTGTAGACGCGGTCCTTGTTGCGGGCGGCGTCGTGACGACTGCGTACGGCGGAAGCGGCGATCAGGTTTTCGTCCGGTGTCAGGTGCTCGAACACGCGGCGGCCTTCCAGCACATGGGCAATGCCCAGCTTGACGCGATTCTGAGGCATCAGGCCGCGAATGCTTTGATCCTGGAATTTGACCTCGCCGCGCCGCACCTCGCCGCGCTCCGCCGCGAGCAGCCCGCTGATGGATTTGAGGGTGGTGCTCTTGCCGGCGCCGTTGGCGCCGAGCAGCGCCACCATCCCGCCCTTCGGAACCGCGAGCGAGACGCCCTTGATCGCCAGTGAAACGTAGTCGTAGACGACCTCGACGTTATTGAGGGTCAGGATCTCGTCGGTCGGATTGTCGGTCATGCCTGTCATGGTGCGCTATTTCTTGACGTAGCCGAAAGGCCAGACGAGCAGATAATCGCGGATGTTGCCGTAGATCTTGCCGAGGCCGAGCGGCTCGATCAGCAGGAAGCCGATAATGAGCGCGCCGTAGAGCGCGTGGGGCAGGTGGGCCAGCGTTTCGATGCCGAGCGAAAAGCCGAACTGCGCCGTGAGCCATGAGATGAAAGCGTTCATCGCGCCGGGCATCAGGAGAATGAATCCCGCGCCCAGATAGCTGCCGATAATACTGCCCAGACCGCCGACGATCACCATGGCCAGCGCCTGGATCGAGACGTCGACGGAAAACTGCTCCGGCGTCACCGCGTGATAGAAGGTGCCGATCAGGATCGCGCCGCCGACGCCGGCGATGAAGGACGAGGTCGCGAACGCGACGAGCTTGAAGTAGAAGCTGTTCACGCCGATCACTGCGGCGGCGTAGTCCTTCTCGCGCACGGCGACCAGCGCGCGGCCGAGCGCGGTTCGCCGCAGGTTCAGCATGAAGGTGGTGACCAGCACGCACCACACCAGCGCGACATAGTAGAGGCCGGCGTCCGAGGTGACGGCCTGGCCGAGGATGCGGATGTCCGGCGCCTGCAACGTCGCCTGTGTGCCGCCAGAGATGGCGGGAACGTGCGAGATGGTCCAGTCCATCACGAATTGCAGCGCCAGCGTGGAGAGCGCGAGATAAAGTCCTTTGACACGCAGCGCCGCGAAGGCGAAGACACTGCCGATCACCGCCGCCGTCAATCCGGCCAGAACGATGGCGATCTCCCACGGGACGCCGTTGCGTTGCGCGTGAACCGCGGCGTAAGCGCCGATGCCCATCACCGCCGCGTAACCCAGATGAAATTGGCCGGCCCAGCCGAGAATCAGGTTGAGGCCGAGCGCGGCTGCGGTCCATACCAGCCACGGCAGCAGATAGCTGCTGAGGTAGAGCGAGTTCATGTAGAACGGCGCGGCGGCCGCCAGCAGCAACAGACCGCCGATCATCCAGCGATCGGCGGGGATCGGAAACAGCGCCCGGTCCTGAGCGTAGTTGGTGTGAAGTATGCCGGCTTGACGGAACAGCATGATCCTACACCCGTTCGATGTCATGGCGGCCGAACAGGCCGTGAGGTCGCAGCATGATGGTGAGGATCAGCATCGCGGCGTCGACCAACTCGCGGCTGGCGCCGCCGAGCAAGGGGTCGAGCACGATGGAGGCCAAACCTTCGACGATTCCGAGCAGGATGCCGGCGAGCAGCGCCCCGGCGATGCTATCCATCCCGCCGAGCACCGCGACGGTTACGCCCTTGAGCAGCAACAGCGCCAGCGACTGATCGACGCCCTGCACCGATCCCCAAAGCACCGCAGCGATGGTTGCCACCACCGCCGAGATCGCCCAGGACAGCGCGACCCCGCGCTCGACCGAGATGCCAACCGACCAGGCGGCGGTGTAATCGTCCGAGATGGCGCGCAGCACGACGCCAATCCGGGTGCGGAAGAACAGCACCAGCAGCACGAACATCGCCACCGCGACGCCGGCGCCGACGGCGTAGGCGCGGTTGATCAGGAGCGGTCCGAGAAACAGCGGCGCGTCGCTGATGCCGATCGACAAGGGCCGCGAGGTGCCGCCCCAGATCGTCATCGAGCCGGCGCGAAGGAAGATCTCGATGCCCAGCGTCATCATCAGGATCATGATGATCGGGCGGCCGGCCAGCCGCCGCAGCGCCACGCGCTCGATGCCGACACCGATGCCGAACATCGTCACGATGCCAGCAGGGATCGCCACCCACAGCGGCAGGTGCAATTGGTTGGCGAAGGCCAGGATGACGTAGCCGGCCAGCATCACCATCGCGCCCTGGGCGAGGTTCGGCACCGACGAGGATTTGTAGATCAGCACAATGCCCATCGCCACCAGCGAATACATCAGGCCGACGAGAGCGCCGTTGAGGGAGGATTCCAGCAGTAGCAGGGTATCCATGGCTCAGACCTCCTGCACCGAGAGCGTGCGCTCGATCACGCCGATCTCGCCGGTCTCGTATGTGATCTGGGCTTTCATCAAGACGCTTTTCTGATTGTCATAGATGGCTTG
>CAUJJN010000240.1 GCA_963204905.1 Pseudomonadota bacterium | reverse complement strand
ATTGACATAACCTCGCCGGTGGGCGAACGGACCGACGATGTCTTTCACCTTCGCGATCATCGGCCGGCCCAATGTCGGCAAATCGACGCTGTTCAATCGTCTGGTTGGGCAGAAGCTGGCGTTGGTGGACGATCAGCCCGGTGTCACCCGCGATCGCCGCGAAGGGGAGGCACATCTCGGCGATCTGTCGTTCACCATCATCGATACGGCGGGTCTCGACGAAGGTGCGCGCGGTTCGTTGACGGCGCGGATGCAGGAGCAGACCGAAGCCGCGATCGCCGCCGCCGACGCGCTGATGTTTGTCATCGACGCGCGGATCGGCCTGACGCCGACCGACCGCTCTTTCGCGGATTTCGCGCGCCGCGCCAACAAGCCCGTCCTGCTGTTCGCGAACAAGAGCGAAGGCAGGCATGGTGAAGTCGGCGCCATGGAGTCCTATGCGCTCGGACTCGGTGACCCGATCCAGATTTCCGCCGAACACGGCGAGGGCATGGGCGAACTCTACGACGCGCTGCGCGACATGATGCCGGAGCCCGCCGACGAGGACGATGATGCGGAGGCTGGCGAGGGCGATGACGCATCGCGCCCCATTCGTGTGGCGATTGTCGGCCGGCCCAATGCCGGCAAGTCGACGATGATCAATCAATTGCTGGGTGAGGAGCGACTGCTCACCAGCCCCGAAGCTGGCACCACGCGCGATTCCATTTCGGTGGAAGTCGACTTCAAGGGGCGGTTATTCCGGGTGTTCGATACCGCCGGATTGCGCCGCCGCTCACGCATCGAGGAGAAACTCGAGAAGTTGTCGGTTGCCGACGCGCTGCGCGCGGTGCGTTTCGCCGAAGTCGTGGTGCTGATGCTGGATTCGCAGACCAAGTTCGAGGAACAGGATCTGCGCATCGCTGATTTGATCGAGCGCGAGGGGCGCGCGTTGGTGATCGCTGTCAACAAATGGGACTTGATGGGCCCTCGCGCCAACCAGGCCGGCGCGTTGCGTGCCGAGGTTGATCATTGGCTGCCGCAGGTAAAGGGCGTGCCGATCGTCGCTGTTTCGGGATTGATGGGCGACGGTATCGATCGCCTGATGAAGGCGATCGAGGATGCTTACGCGGTTTGGAACCACCGGGTTTCCACCAGTGCGCTGAACCGCTGGTTCGAGCAGGCGGTTGCCGCCAATCCGCCGCCCGCGGTGTCGGGTCGCCGTTTGAAACTCAACTACATCACCCAGACCAAGGCGCGGCCGCCGAGCTTCGTGGTGTTCTGTTCGCGCGCGGACGCGGTGCCGGAATCCTATCTGCGTTACCTGGTCAACAGCATTCGCGAAAACTTCACATTACCCGGTACGCCGATCCGCATCACGCTCCGCGAAAAGGCGAATCCGTTCGCGCACAAGCGCAAGCGCCCATCATAAAAAAGCGAGCGGCCGTTAAGGGCCGCTCGCAATATGTCAAGGTGATTGGCTGCCTGATTACTTCTTCAGGAGCGGGCAGGGATTCTGATCGAGCGGCACCGCGACATCCTTCGCATCGATGGTCGCGATCAGCTTGTAGTAGTCCCACGGTCCTTTCGATTCTTCTGGCTTCTTCACCTCGAAGAGATAGGCTGGGACCAAGCGGCGGCCGTCGGCGCGGATCTCGCTCTTGCCGAACAGATCGTCCTCGGCGACGGTTTCCTTCATCTTGGCGACGATCTTCGCGCCATCATGCGGATTGCCGCCCATCGCTTCCAGCACCTTGAGATAGTGCCGGACAGCTGCGTAGACGCCGGCCTGGTTCATCGAGGGGCGGGCGTTCTTCGAGGCCTTTTCGGAGAACCGCTTTGACCAGGCGCGGGTCTTGTCGTTCAAGTCCCAATAGAAGGACTCCGTGAAGTTCAGACCGTTTGCCGTCTTCAGGCCGAGCGCGTGCACGTCGTTGATGAACAGCAGCAGCGCGGCGAGCTTCTGGCCGTGCGAGACGATGCCGAACTCGGCCGCCTGCTTGATGGCGTTGGTCGTGTCTCCGCCAGCGTTCGCCAAGCCGATGACTTTCGCCTTTGAAGCCTGCGCCTGTAACAGGAAGGAGGAGAAGTCAGCGGTGTTGATCGGATGCTTCACGCCGCCGAGCACCTTGCCGCCATTGGCGGTGATAACCGCCGTGCTGTCGCGCTCCATCGCATGACCGAATGCATAATCCGCCGTCAAGAAAAACCAGGTGTCTCCACCTGCTTTGGTCAGAGCCTTGCTGGTGCCGTTCGCCAGCATGTAGGTGTCGTAGGTGAAGGACAGGGTGTTCGGGGAGCAGGCCTTACCCGTCAGGTCGGCGGTCGCCGCCCCCGAGTTCAGCATGATGATGTTCTTTTCGCGCACCAGGTTGCTGACGGCGAGCGCGACGCCGGAATTCGGCGTATCGGTGATCATGTCTATCTTATCGACGTCGATCCACTGCCGCGCGATGTTGACGCCGACGTCAGGCTTGTTCTGGTGATCGCCGGCGACCACGTCGATCTTCCAGCCTTTCGCGATCAGGCCAGAATCCTCCACGGCCATCTTGGCCGCGACGACCGAATTTGGCCCGCCGATATCGGCGTAGAGGCTCGACATGTCGTTGAGCACGCCGATCTTGACGGTTTTGTCCTGAGCGATGGCTGAAGTGGTGACGCTCAGAGCGGCCAGCATGATGGCCATAGCTCCACAGCGCGTGACAGTTGTCCGCATGGTCTCTCCTTGGTTTCCTCCGGGCACGCCGTCTTGTGCGGGCTTTCCCGGTATCTTGGTGATCGTTTGCCCGCCGCGCCGCCCCCGCATCCGGGTGCGGTAACGAACGAAAAGCAGTTGCATCACACCACAACCTTGAACTGGCGTCCATGTCGGAAATGGCGTCACGACCATCGACACGAAAAAAAACGCCGCGACTGGCCACCTTGCGAGGAGCGGCCGGCCTTGCAAACCGGTGTTCAGTTGGCGCGGGACCAGGTGGTTGATTTGCAGATCACGCTCATAACGCAACCTGCGGTGGTAAGCGTGTCGCCGCTAAGGGTCATCTTGCCGGTATAGGTCTTGCCGTCTTCGGGATTGAAGGCGCTGCCGCCCCAGGCGTTGTCGCCGGTCGGCTTCATGTCGAAGAACACGCGTTGGCCGACCTTGGCCTTGGGGTCCGCGCCGGGTTTTAGCCAGACGATGTGGCCGCAGATGGCCCCGCCGCACTTGCTGAACTTCACCTTGGAGGCGCCTGTGTCGCGAAGCCACGTGCCGGAGACGTCGGCGGCGAACGAGGGACCGGCGATGCCGGTGAAAACGAAGGTGGTCACGACAGCGAGCAAGCGACGCATGGTCAGCATTCCTTTCCCAATCCGGCAAACGATATGACGGAGCCCCGCATTGTGAGCGCGAGGCGCGGTGGCCGCAAGATGCCGCTTGCCGATCGGGCAGGATCAGGCAGGTGCCGTGACCAGCGGATCGCGAAACGCCATCAGCGCGCGGGAGGGATAGTGATAGAGCTTCCCGCTTTCGGTCCATTCCGGCGCGCACATCGGGACAATGAATTCCGCGACCTGCTCGGCGGTGTCCAGTGTCATCGGGTCTTCACCGGGAAAAACCTGCGCGCGCATCCGGGTTCGGATCGGGCCGGGACTGAACAGGTTCACCTTGATCGGCGTGATCGCGGTCTCGGCGGCCCAGACCCGCACCAGCGCGTCCAGCGCTGCCTTGGAGGCGGCATAGGGGCCGAGATATGCCATCGCCTTGTTGGCGATGCCCGAGGTAACGAACACCGCGCGACCGGCGTCGGATTGCCTCAGCAGCGGCTCCATGCAGCGGATCAACTGAAAGTTCGCTGTGACGTTGACCGCGATCACGTCGCTCCACGGCTTGAGTTCGATGTGTCCCAGCGGGGAGGACGGGCCGGCGATCCCGGCATTACCGACGAGGATATCGAGTTTGCCATGCCGATCATGCAGCGCCGCGCCCAGTCGGGCGACGCCTTCCGAATCCGTCATGTTGAGCGGCACAAGAGTGGCGCTGCCACCGATAGCCCGTATCGCGTCGTCCAGCTCTTCCAGGCCGCCCTGCGTACGCGCAACCGCGATAATGTGTGCGCCGGCTTTGGCCAGCGCCAATGCCGTCGCGTAGCCGATTCCGCGCGAGGCGCCGGTGACGAGGGCGAGGCGGGAGGCGAGGGGCTTTGTCATGGAAGGGGCGCTTTGTGCTAGGACCAGAGGGACAAGGAGTTCGGCGCGTTATGCCTGAATTATCTCTCGAAGCCAAAGGGCAATGGCGGCCGATGGCCGCCGCTGATCTGCCGGACGTACTGGCGGTTGCGGATTGCGTGCACCCAGCCGTTCCGGAAGACGGCTTGATTTTTGAAGAGCGGCTGCGGCTCTACCCGGCTGGCTGTCTTGCATTCAGCACGGGCGAAGACATCCTCGGCTATGCCGTCAGCCATCCGTGGCGCGCTTATGATCCGCCGGCGCTGAATACACGACTCGGCAATCTGCCGCCGCAGCCGGAAACCTACTACATCCACGACGTCGCGCTGTTGCCGGAGCTGCGCGGGACCGGTGCGGCGGCGCTGGTGGTCGCGCTGCTGCTGGCAAGAGCGCGGAAGGAAGCGTTTCCGTCCGCCTCGCTCGTGGCCGTCAACGGTTCGTCCGGGTTCTGGGAGCGTCACGGTTTTCGCAACGTCGCGTCGCAGAAAGTCGTGAATGCAGCATTGGCCCGCAAGCTGCGGGGGTATGACGACGCGGCGGCCTTCATGGTCAGGCAGTTTTGAACAGAGCCAAGTCAGCCCATCATTCGTCGAGGCGGATCGTGAGCCTGTACGAGCGGCATGCGCGCGCTTTCGATCGTGAACGGGGCAAGGACCTGTTCGAGCAGGGCTGGCTTGATCGGTTTCGTGTGGCGGCCGGCGCGGGGGCAACTGTTCTGGATGTGGGGTGCGGCTGCGGCGAACCTATTGCGCGCTACTTCATCGAGAGGGGGCATGATGTGATGGGCATCGACTCTTCGGCAACGATGATCGCGCTATGCCAAGAGCGTTTTCCGATGCAATCATGGGAGGTCGCAGATATGCGCCGCCTTGATCTGGGTCGCCGCTTCAATGGCATTGTTGCGTGGGATAGTTTTTTCCACCTGACGCAGGACGAACAAAAAGCGATGTTCTCCGTCTTTGCCGCGCATATGGCGGACGGTGGTGCGCTGATGTTCACAAGCGGCCCGCACGCCGGAGAGGCGATCGGCAGTTTTCAGGGGGAACCGCTTTACCACGCAAGTCTCGATCCCGAGGAATATGTCGGTTTGCTCGCGGCATACGGTTTCGATGTCATCGGCCACGTTGCCGAAGATGCGACATGCGGTGGCCATACTGTCTGGCTGGCGCGCCGAATGCCGGCAGCCGCAAAGTCGTAGCTCGCGGGATAGCGGGGCGCCGCTGTCCCGATCAGCTTGCTTCCGCCAGCAGCGATAACTGACGGGGCTGGGTCTCGGTCTGGTTGAGGTCCGTCAGCGGGGTTGGATACTCGCCGGTGAAGCAGTGATCTGTGAACTTCGGCTGCGCCGGATCGCGGCCGGGCTCGCCCATGGCGCGATAGATGCCGTCTACCGAGAGGAATGCCAGCGAGTCCGCGCCGATGATGTCACGCATCTCTTCCAGCGTATGCGTCGCCGCTAGAAGGCCGGCGCGATCCGGCGTATCGATGCCGTAATAGTCCGGATGAGTGATAGGTGGCGAGGCGATGCGGAAATGCACCTCGCTGGCGCCGGCATCGCGCATCATCTTGACGATCTTCTTCGACGTGGTGCCGCGTACCAGGCTGTCGTCGATCAGCACGATGCGCTTGCCTTCGATCGCCGCGCGGTTGGCTGAGTGTTTCATGCGAACGCCGAGTTCACGTACGCTCTGCGTCGGCTGAATGAAGGTGCGGCCGACGTAATGATTGCGGATGATGCCAAGCTCGTAGGGAATGCCGGCGGCGCGGCTGTAGCCGAGTGCGGCGGGGACCCCGGAATCCGGCACCGGCACCACGACGTCGGCGGGGACGTGGCTTTCGTGGGCGAGTTGCGCACCCATGGCCTTGCGCACTTCGTAGACCGGACGGCCACCGACCACGGAATCCGGTCGGGCGAAATAGATGTACTCGAAGATGCAGGGGCGCGGCGCCATCGGCGGAAACGGCTTGTGGCTCTGCGCGCCGTGATCGTCGAACACAATGACTTCGCCGGGCTCGATGTCGCGAACGTATTTCGCGCCGATGATGTCGAGCGCGCAGGTTTCCGATGCCAGGATCGGGCTGCCGTCGAGATCGCCCAGCACCAGCGGGCGAATGCCGAGCGGATCGCGCGCACCGATCAGTTTCTTGTTGGTGAGCGAAACCAGCGCGTACGCGCCTTCGATAGTTCGCAGAGCTTCGATGTAGCGATCGATGAACCGGTTGCGCTGTGACCGCGCGACCAGATGCAGGATCACTTCGGTATCGGTGGTCGATTGCATCATGGCACCGCCGCGCACCAGCTCACGCCGCAGCGTGAGGCCGTTGGTGAGGTTGCCGTTATGGGCGACGGCGAAACCGCCGGCGTTCAATTCGGCGAACAGCGGCTGCACGTTGCGAAGAATGGTCTCGCCGGTGGTCGAATAACGGGTGTGGCCGATCGCGGCAGGCCCGGGAAGGCGGTCGATCACGTCGCGGCGGGAGAAGGTATCGCCGACCAGACCGAGGCGGCGCTCGGAATGAAAGCGTTCGCCGTCGAAGGAGACGATGCCGGCGGCTTCCTGTCCGCGATGCTGCAAGGCATGCAGGCCGAGTGCGGTGATGGCCGCGGCGTCGGGATGATTGAAGATGCCGAATACGCCGCATTTTTCACGGAGCGCATCGTCATGCTGGTGGAGATCGGACGGAGGAGCGGTGGCGGCAGGTTGCGGAGGGGTCTGCATCTGGTCCATCGCGCCTCACTTTCGAGGGAGTTTGTTCCCCCGTTCAAGATAACTAGCGGCTAGCGGGTTTGCCGTCGATCAATTGTTTCAGGCTGTCCCGCGCGGGCTTGGAGTATCCGTCGCTGGAGCCGGGGTTGGCCGGTTCGGCATCCGTCTGCTCGTCCTCGGGCTTGGTCTTCTTGAATCTCTTCAAGATGGTGTTCTCGGGGTCGTCCGGCAAGAGCGACATCAGCCAATCGCCGGTCGATTGCAACATGGTTAGCGATTTGGCGCTGGAAACCCAGTCCGGCCGCTGCTTGGCGGGCACCAGCCATGCAAAGAACAGGAACGCCACCACGACGATCAGCAGCCCGCGCGCGAGACCGAACAGGAAGCCCAGCGTGCGGTCGAGCGCGCCGATGCGCGAATCCAGGATCATGTCGGAGATGCGGACGGTAATGATCGATACCACGATCAGGGTCGCGATGAAGACGCCGGCGATCACCGCGACGCTCGCGAGCGTGTCGCTGGAGATGTAGGTCTTCGCGGTCGGCAGCAGTTTCTGGTATGAATACAGCGTGACCAGCGCGGCAGCGCCCCAGGCCGCAATCGACAGGATCTCGCGCATGAAGCCGCGGACCATGGCGAGCAGGCCCGAGATCAGCATTACCGCGAGCAGTACAAGATCGAGGATCGTTATCGGCATCGGCTGGTCAGGTCCGCTTTTAAATCCATCAACCGCGAATCGACGCGGTGCGTGACAGTCTACGTGATGACGCTAGATCGCGTCGCGCAAAGCCAAAGGTTCCCGGCCGCGCGGGTGGTATAGCGAGGACGGCGGCAGAGGTCACGCCCGGTTTAGGACTCTTGGCGGCGGAATCGAGGCGGTGCGGCGTTTTTCCCCGAGGCTGTGGCATGGGTGCCGCCATTTTCATCGGCGCCGCGATCCCTGGTCGCGGCGCGGGGCGTTCCGCGCGCCGCGATGTCGGCGACAAGGCTGCTCAATCCGCCGATCGGATTGAGTGAAAGCCCGGCGTCGCCGCCACTGTCGCCACGTGCCGCTTCCGGGAGCACGGCGCGGCCGAAGCCGAGCTTGGCGGCTTCCTTGAGGCGCATCGAAGCCTGCGCCACCGGCCGCACCGCACCGGATAGCGAGACCTCGCCGAAATAAACCGCGTCGGTCGGCAACGGGGCATTTGCCAGCGACGACACCAGTGCGGCGGCGGCCGCGAGATCGGCGGCCGGTTCCTGGATGCGCAGGCCGCCAGCGACATTGAAATAGACGTCGTAGCCGGACAGCTTGACGCCGCAATGTGCCTCCAGCACCGCCAGCACCATCGACAGGCGGCTGGAATCCCAGCCGACCACGGCGCGCCGTGGGGTGCCGAGCGAGGTGGGGGCGACCAGCGCCTGAAGTTCGACCAGCACCGGGCGAGTCCCTTCCATGCCGGCAAACACCGCAGTTCCCGGGGAGCCGAGGTCGCGTTCCGACAGAAACAGTTCCGACGGATTGGTGACCTCGCGCAAGCCGAGGCCAGTCATCTCGAACACCCCGATCTCATCGGTAGGGCCGAAGCGGTTCTTCACGGAGCGCAAGATGCGGAACTGCTGTGAGCCTTCGCCCTCAAACGATAGCACGGCGTCGACCATATGTTCGACCACGCGGGGGCCGGCGATCTGGCCGTCCTTGGTGACGTGGCCAACCAGGATGACGGTGGCTCCCGATTTCTTGGCGAAGCGGATCAAGGCCTGCGCGGAGGCCCGCACCTGTGTCACCGTACCGGGTGCGGATTCCACCGTGTCGGTCCACATGGTCTGGATTGAGTCGATGACAATAAGGCGGGGCGTTTCGCCGTCAGAAAGGGTTGCGATAATGTCTTCAACCGATGTCTCGGCTGCAAGCTGGACCGGCGCCTTTGCCAGACCCAGCCGTGCAGCGCGCAGACGAACCTGAGCGATAGCCTCTTCACCTGAGATATAGACGGTGCGGTGACCGGCGCTGGCGAGGACACTCGTCGCCTGCGTGAGCAGCGTGGACTTGCCGATGCCTGGATCGCCCCCCACGAGCAGCACCGAGCCGGGCACGAAGCCGCCGCCGGTGACGCGATCGAGTTCCGCCATTCCGGTCGGCAGCCGAGGCGCATCCCGGCTTTCGCCGGCGAGGCTTTCCAGCGCGAACAGCCTTCCCTTGCGCTTCGAACGGATGCTGGCCGGCACTGAACTGGCGCCGCTGACATCTTCCTCGACGAGAGTATTCCACTCGCCGCACGACTCGCACTTGCCCTGCCAGCGATTATAGGCGGCACCGCAGTTCTGGCAGACGAAGGAGAGGGTGGCTTTGGCCATGGTTCAAGGTCGCCGGATCAGGTCGCGTGAGTCGCGTTCCAGAGCATTGATAGGCCGGCAAGCAGCATGATGCCATCCATCACCAGCCGGAACACGTTTGGATCGAGCTTCAAGACGAATCGCTTGGCGATAAAGGCGCCGAACATCAATGATGAACCGGCGATCAGTCCTTTAAGAAAAACCGCCATATCGAGGGCGCCGAAGCGTTCGAATGTCACCGATTTGCTCAGGTAGAGCCCCAACGAACTGGCGGCCTCGGTGGCGAGGAATGCGCCTTTGGTCAGGCCGTAGAACAAAAACAGCGGAACGCTGAGGGGACCGGTCGAGACCACGATGCCGGTCAGATAGCCGATCACCGCGCCGCCGAGCGCGAGATGCCAGAGCGTGATCTTGATGTCGCGTCTCGCCAACCAATGACGGGCCGGCACCATGGCCATCAAAAACAGGCCGATGGCGATATCGACCGCGCGCGAGGGCAGCACCAGCAGCGTCCGCGCGCCCAACGCCGCCGCCGGAACGCCGGTGACCGAATAGGCAGCGCAGGCGCGCCAGTCCACCTCGCGCCACCATGCGACGATGCGCGACAGATTGGCCATCACCGCCGCAACCGCCATAATTGGCACGGCTTCTTTCGGGCCGAATTCGTAAGCCAGCACGGGGATCAGCATGATTGACGATCCGGTGCCGACGATACCGCTGATGGTGCCGGCGACCAGCCCGACCGCAAGCACGAAAAGATAGGCCAGCACGGACGGCCTCCGCGTTTGATGCGCCGGATCGGGACGGACGAATCTTCGATGCCGACCGCAGCCTAACCAACCCGCACGAGGGAGCGAACAGAAATCGAGACAGGCGACGCTGTGCGGATTCTGTCGGCCGAAGGCGAGATGATCAGGCCAATCCGCCTTTGTAGACGCGGGCGTAGCGGTGGCCGAGGCTGGTCAGCACTTCATAGCCGATGGTGCCAAAGTGATGGCCGAGTTCATCGACCGTGATCCCGTCGCCGAGCAGCGTTACCAAATGACCTCGCCGCGCGGCCTTCTCCGGCAGATCGGTAATATCGATCGCGATCAAGTCCATCGAAATGCGCCCGGCGATCGGGCAGCGCTTGCCGGCGACGATCACGTCGGCGCTACGGGTCCCGTCGGTGCTGCCGGCGGCGCGGAAGTAGCCATCGGCGTAGCCGGTGGAGACGATCGCCAGCAGGGTCGGCCGCCGTGCCGTCCAGGTCGCGCCGTAACCGACCGTATCGCCGCGCTCGACCTCGCGGATCTGAATGATGCGCGTCTTCAGTTCGACCACCGGCCGCATCGGGTTGTCGGCGTCCGGCGTTGGATTGACGCCGTAAAGCGCCGCGCCGGGTCGCAACAGATCGAATTGAAATTGTGGTCCGAGGAAGCTGCCTGACGAATTGGCCAGGGATGCCGGCACTCCAGTGAACTGCTGGGCGATCTCGCGGAAGTTGGCAAGTTGCCGGGCGTTGAGTGGATGTTGAGGATTCTCGGCGCAGACGAGGTGGCTCATCACCAGCGTGATGCCGTGATCGCCGGCATGAATGCGCGGCACGATTCCCTGTGCAGCCTGAAGCGTCAACCCGAGCCGGTTCATGCCGGTATCGATGTGGAGGGCTGCGCCGCCGGTCCATCCGCTGCGGCGGCAGAACACGTCCCACTCGGCCAGTTCGTTGAGGTCGCCGATCACCGGCTGGCAATTCAGCTCGGCGAAAGTGTCGCCGCAATTCTGGAAACAGCCGCTCAGCACATAAATTGCGGCTGATTTGCTCGCGGCGCGGGCGGCGCGCGCTTCATCCAGCGTGGCGACGAAGAATGTCTTGCAGCCGGCGGCGGCAAGCGCGCGGACGACCGGCTCGGTGCCGCAGCCATAGGCATTGGCCTTGACCACGGCCGAGCACTCCGCCGGCACGCCCTGGCTTTCCAGCTTGCGCCAATTGGCGACGATGGCGTCGAGATCGATGGTCAGGATGCCGGTGGCTGTGGCGGGAGCGTTCGCATCGGAGGAGGGTTGTGCGGCGACGGAAGCGGTCGGCGCAGTTGCTGTCGCGGTGTCTGACATCTGGTCCATGAGCGCCGACGCTATCCCTTCGCGCGACAGGCCGCGCGCGATTCCAGTATCGCAACCCGGAGACTACGCGTTGCCGGGCAGCGGTTCAAATTCCGGCTTACATGCGGGCGGGCAGATTGCCGTCGTGGGCGAGATCGCTGAACCGGGTGAACTGGCCTTCGAAGTGCAATTCGACCGTGCCGGTGGGGCCGTGGCGCTGCTTGCCTATGATGACTTCGGCCTTGCCGTGGGCGAGATCCATATCAGTCTGCCACTTTTCATGCTCGGGCGTCCCGGGGCGTGGCTCCTTGTTTTGGAGGTAGTATTCCTCGCGATAGACGAAAATAACGACGTCGGCGTCCTGTTCGATCGAGCCGGATTCGCGAAGGTCGGAAAGCTGTGGGCGCTTGTCGTCGCGGTTTTCGACCTGACGCGACAATTGCGACAGCGCGACGATCGGGACGTTGAGTTCCTTGGCCAGCGCCTTGAGGCTGGTGGTGATCTCGGTGACTTCCTGCACGCGGTTGTCCGAGCGTTTGCCAGAGCCTTGCAGCAGCTGGATATAGTCCACCATGATCACGTCGAGCCCCTTCTGCCGTTTCAGCCGCCTGGCGCGGGCGGTGAGCTGCGAGATTGAAAGGCCGCCGGTTTCGTCGACGTAAAGCGGAAGGTGTTCGAGTTCGATGGTGTGGTCGCGGATTTTGTCGAATTCGTTCTGGGTAATGCCGCCGCGACGGATCGTGCTCGATGCGATGCCGGTCTGCTCAGCGAGAATACGCGTGGCGAGCTGCTCGGCGGACATTTCGCACGAGAAAAAGCCGACGATGCCGCCGTTGATCGTTTTCATCGTACCGTCGGCCAGGGTTTCGCCGCGATAGGCGCGGGCGATATTGTAGGCGATGTTGGTGGCGAGGGCGGTTTTGCCCATGCCGGGGCGTCCCGCCAGCACCAAAAGGTCGGAACGTTGCAAGCCGCCCATCTTGGTGTCGAGGTCGCGCAGACCGGTGGCGATTCCGGACAGTCTTCCATCGCGCTGGTAGGCATTGGCCGCCATGTCGAGGGCGATTTTCATGGCTTGTGAGAAACGCTGGAAGCCGCCGTCGTAGCGGCCGGATTCCGCGAGTTCATACAGCCGGCGCTCGGCGTCCTCGATCTGCGCGCGCGGAGCGAAGTCGACCGGCGCATCGTAAGCGACGTTCACCATGTCCTCGCCGATGTGGATCAGGTCGCGCCGCAATGCCAGTTCATAGATGGTGCGGCCGTAATCGGCGGCGTTGATGATGGTCGTGGCTTCGGCGGCGAGGCGGGCGAGGTACTGGCCGACCGTCACGCCACCGCCGAGATCGATATCCGCGGGGAGGAACGTCTTGAGGGTTACCGGCGTCGCCACCTTGCCGGCGCGGATCAGGCTGGCAGAGGTCTCGAAAATGGTTTGGTGGATCGGTTCGAAGAAATGCTTCGGTTCAAGAAAGTCCGAGACGCGATAGAACGCATCGTTGTTGATCAGGATGGCGCCCAGCACACTCTGCTCGGCCTCGATGTTATGCGGCGCAGTCCGGTAGGACGGGCTGGCGGCATCCGGGGCGAGCTTGAGAACGTTGGAATCAAGGGACGACATGGCGGACGATGGTTTCTCTCGGATGTGTCGGAAGCTGGGCCGTCGCAGCGGAGGCGCATAGAAGCACCGCCCGCCCGCGTGGTGAAAGCAGCGATCTGCCTTATTCACACGTTAGGCAAAAAACGGTGCGGAACGATTCCATCTGATCTTATACCACTTGACGCTGATATGGCGGCCCTTCGCTGACATACTGGTCCTCGAATGAACCATTCGCGCTCCGCCCGCGACCAATATTCGAGAAGAAATGCGGAACCCCGCGCGCCTTTCGAGCGTTTGATTGCCGCAAACCTGAAATGTCTTCGACGCGAGGAGTCATGGTCCGTAACGAGCAGACGCCCATATCCGAGCAATGGGATTGCTGGCTTGGATCGCTGGCCGAGGCGCTTGACTCCACCGGGTCCAGCGAGGAGCGATGTGCTCCGCTGTCATGCGAAATTTCTCGGCAAGCCGTTCTCGCGCACCTGTCGCGCCGGGTCGGCGCGGGTCAATGCGACGACTTGTCGAATCCGTTCGACCTCACCGACGCGCTCACGGGTTATTCGCCGGCGATTTGTAACCGTGGGCGGCTGCGACGCTCAAGACCGCGCAATCTTGCCTCTTCGTGCATGATATAGTCGCGGGTTATCGGCACGATGCCCTGACGCTTGGTGATCTGAATCTGAAAATTCATCAGATTTTGTTTCCGGAACGACATTTCCGAGGCCGCCAGATAGAACTCCCACATACGGATGAAGCGCTCGTCATAGAGTGCGGCGGCTTCCTCGCGCCGCGCCAGGAAACGCTCACGCCAGGCCTTGAGCGTTTCCGCGTAGTGCAACCTTAAGATTTCGATGTCGCACACCAGCAATCCGGCGCGCTCAATGGCGGGAAGCACTTCCGATAGGGCCGGGATATATCCGCCGGGGAAGATATACTTCGCGATCCACGGGTTGGTGATGCCGGGGCCTTCCGAGCGGCCGATCGAATGCAGCATCATGACGCCGTCGTCGGTGAGTAATTCGGCGCAGCGCCTGAAGAACGTATCGTAGTGATCGACGCCAACATGCTCGAACATGCCGACTGAAATCACTCGCTCAAACGGTCCAGGGATGTCGCGATAATCCTGCATCAGGAATGTTGGCGCACATGTATCCGGCCGGTCGCTGGCGCGCGCTTGTGCGACCTCGAACTGTTCACGCGACAGCGTGATGCCGGTAACCTTCGTTGGCGCGATATCCGCCAGATAAAGTGCGAGCCCGCCCCAACCGCATCCGATGTCGAGGATGCGCTGGCCGTTCGTAACAAGGAGCTTGGCAGCCAGATGGCGCTTCTTGGCAAGTTGAGCGTCGTCGAGCGAGGAGTCCGGCGTTTCGAAATAGGCGCAGCTGTATTGCTTGTCGCTGTCGAGAAAAAGCGAATAGAGCCTTCCGTCGAGATCGTAATGCCGCGCGACGTTATTCCTGGAACGGCCGCGTGGATTGAACTGCGAAATATTGCGGACGAGATAGCGGAGCCACCATTGCAATTTGGCCCACCGCGGGATCATGTCGGGCTGATCGAGGGCGACAGCCAGAACGTCGGCGATCGAGCCTTGCTCGATGACCAGAGTGCCGTCGGTGTAAACCTCACCGAAAGCCATTTCGGGATCGAGCAGGACTTGTCGTTCTGCGGCTCTGGCCTTGAACCTCAATGCCACCGCTTGCCCGGTGCCGTCACCGCAAGTGAAGCGGAAACCGCTCGCGGTTGTCACTGTCATCGTTCCGCGCCGGATATACCGGCTCAGGAAGAACTGTAAGACACGGTCCATCGCCATCACCCACCGGTCGATTAGACGCGCGCCAGAGGTGCGGATCCATCGATGTCCAGCGTGGACCCTTGTGCGCAGTCTGGCGCATCGTGGGATACTAGTGTCGGGACCGGCTCAGTTCCAGTACCATCGTTGCAAATGGGATATCCCGAATCGCCATGCTTCCGGACCGATTCAGCTCCATCTGTTGCTTCCATTCGCGCCGCAATGAGATAAAAGATGCACCGCGCGCGTGGTGTAACGGCTCAATCCCCAGAGACATTCCACGCCGAGTGTGGACGCGGATGACGTCCGCGGATTTGGACATCTGTGGCTTTGTGAGCGTACCAGTGTGGGTCGATATCCGGCTTGCTGCGTTGCGGCAACGCGCGGGTGACGTCTCGCGACATAGGCGGTTTCGACATTTGGAGGATCACATGCTTGGCCGGACGCTTGGTTCCGCCGCATTGGCAATTGCAGTCTGTTTCTCGGTTTCCGTGCCAGTGCAGGCCCAAAACCTCGAGGCTGGCAAAAGCCCGGCGCAGATTTTCAATGGCGCCTGCGCGGTATGTCACAAAAGCCCGCGGGGCCTCGTCAAATCGGTGCCGCCGAGCTCGCTGCCCGGATTTCTGCGTCAGCACTACACCACCAGCAGCGACATGGCCGGTGTGTTGAGCAGCTATCTGTTGGCCAATGGTGGTGGCGATCGTCGTCCCGGCACAGCCGAGAAGCCGCGTCGCGGCCGGGAGGCTGCACCAGCCGCTGCCGCGCCGGCAGCAGTGCCTCAGTCTGCGCCGGCGCAAAACAATTGGTGGCCGTTCCGTCGGGAGCCGGCTGCGCAGCCCGCCGCTCCGGACAGCGCGGGGCCGCCGCCCAGCCAGAAGGCGCGTACCAAACACAAGAAAAAGAGCAAGGCTGGGCCGGCTCAGGAAGCCGCGCCGCAGCAGCCCCCCCACGGCACGATCGGGAACGACGACGCGAAGTCTGATACGCCCAAGCCCGACAGCGCCAAGCCGGAGCGCGCGGGTTCTTCCGCGCCAAAATCAGAACCGGCCAACAGCGGACCGGCGCAACGGCCCGATCCGGTCCCGGCAGTGACACCGGCGACGGAGCCCAAACCGGCCGAACCGAAGGCTGCCGAGCCGAAAGCATCAGAGCCAAAGGCTTCGGAACCCAAACCGTCGGATACAAAAGCCGAGTAGCTTCATCGCGTTCGCATCGCGAGATGGCTGCTTACAAAATAGCCAATGCAATAATAGAAACGGCCAGTCCCCGGACCTGAATTATCAGGTATCGGGGCTGGCCGTTTCCGACGGCAGATAAGGACGTTACGACTCCGAAGGCTCGCCTTCGCGCTCGTCGTCTTGCTGCGCTTCCGGATCGAAGAATTCTCCAGCCGCGGCGAGTGCTTCGGCGGCGGCGTCGAGATCTTCCTGACGGCTGCTGACGTCTTCGCCACGATTGATACGCTCGGCTTCATCCGCACTGCGGGCCACGGTGACGCTCACTGAAACCTCGACTTCCGGATGTACGGCAATGGAGACGCCATGCTGACCGATAGTCTTGATGGGGTGGTCGAGCAGGACTTGGCTGCGGCTCAGGGTGATACCGTCGTTTTCGAACGATGTCATGATGTCGCGCACCGACACCGATCCAAAGAGCTGACCGGTTTCCGAGGCCTGACGCAGGATAACGACGTTGCGGCCATTGATTTTCTCGGCCACCTTGGTGGCTTCGTCCTTGGCTTGCAGGTTGCGGGCTTCGAGATCGGCTTTCATGCCGTCGAACTTGGCGCGGTTGTCGGCGGTGGCACGCAGCGCCTTGTTGCGCGGCAGCAGGAAGTTGCGGGCGAAACCGTCCTTGACGCGGACCACATCACCCATCTGGCCGAGCTTGGCGACGCGTTCGAGTAGAATGACTTCCATAATTGATCTCCTGTTTAAGATGAGGTTTGTCGGTCGGATTAGGTGAAGGGCATGGGTGGCGGGGTGCGTTGCAGATAGCGCTGGCGAATGCCGAAGAAGGCATCGGTAATTCCTAGCGCGATCATTGCGATGACGGGCCAACCGAATACCAGCACCAGGGCGTAGGCGAAGCTGAGCACCACGCCACGGCTTCTGATGTTGAGAGTGACCGTGTGAAGCACGGCGAATCCGCTCAGCGCGTAGGCCATCAGCAGTGCCGCGGTGGCGATTTGCGCGAGCATCGCCAGCAGCCCGCCGGTGAAGCAAAGCGCTAGCGCGACGGACAGCGCCACCAAGGTCATCGGTGGCAGGACGAACTCCCGCAGCACCGGCCAGGGGCGTTGCAGTCGTCCCGACGCCGACGTGACATAGGCGGCGAGCCAGAGGTTCAGCGTCAGCGTGGTCATGGCGATGACGGTTGCCGCCGCCGGGGCGATGGCGGCAAGCGCGTCGATAATCTGGGACGATTCGGGAGGGGCGGACGGCATCTGCATGATGCGTCCCAGACCCCTGCGAAGCGCAGCCGCGATAGTCTCGCTGTCGGTGCCGAGTGTAAGAAGGGCAGATACCGTCGTGAGGGCCGCGAAACCCGCAATCCAGAGCAGGAGGCGGCCGATCGGATACCATTCGACTGCATTGGCGGGAGCTGCGGTCCCGCCAGCCTCGGTATCGATGGGTCGTCCAAGCAAAACGAGGCGACCGAGCCACCACGCCGGCAGCGCCACTGCAAGCAGGAAAGCAAGCAGATAGGGCAGGCTGAAAATCAGACCGAGCGAACCTCCAGCCAGCACGCCGCCGATCGCCGCGCCGGCCGGCCCCCAGCCGATCGCGGCCAGCATCAGCGGCAATGGCGCCAGATAGAACAGCAAGAGCGAAATCAGCGCGCCTGAACTGATCGAGGCGAACATCAGCGCTGAGGCGCAGCCAGCTGCAATGGCGATGAAAAAGCCGACTATCATGAGCTGTCCCGCCCCCTTCGAGCGGTTAGGGGCAATAAGGCCCCAACTGTCGGCAACCGGTGTCCCGGAAGCCTTATGAAAACTTCAAGAAAGAGGCCGCGGCGCGAACGCCGCGGCCGGTATCGATTTAGCGGATCACGTAGGGAAGCAGACCGAGGAAACGGGCGCGCTTGATCGCGCGGGCCAGTTCACGCTGCTTCTTGGCGGACACCGCCGTGATGCGGCTCGGCACGATCTTGCCGCGCTCGGAAACGTAACGCATCAGCAGCTTGGAATCCTTGTAGTCGATCTTCGGCGCATTCGGGCCCGTGAAAGGGCAGGTCTTGCGGCGACGGAAAAACGGACGGCGAGCACCTGCATCAGCCATGATTCTTACTCCTGGGAAGCTGCTGCGGGCGCATCGGAATCCTCGCGCGGACGGCGCGGGCCACGATCGCCACGGAAGCCACCACCTTCGCGGTCGCCGCGGAAGCCGCCGCCACGGTCGTCGCGGTCGCGGTCGCGATCGGCCTTGCGCATCATCGCCGACGGACCTTCCTCGAGTTCCTCGACGCGAACGGTCAGGTAGCGGATAACGTCTTCATTGATGCGCTCCTGACGCTCGATCTCGGCAACCACAGCCGCCGGGCCATCGATGTTGAGCAGCACGAAGTGCGCCTTACGATTCTTGTTCATGCGGTAGGTGAGGGAGCGCACGCCCCAGTTCTCGGTCTTTGTGACCTTGCCGCCAAGGCTCTCGATCACGCCGGTGATTTGCGTGGTCAGTTCCTCGACCTGCTGGGCGCTCGCGTCCTGACGCGCGAGAAAAACATGCTCATAAAGAGGCATGGGTGTCCTTTCCAAGTGTTAGCGCGGTTCCCGGCGACAAGCCCTTCGAACCCTTCGGAAAGGACTCGAACGCTCAGAAGGCGGAAGCACGGGACGACGGACCGATTGGCCCTATCTCATCACGATCGCTGAAAGTGAACATGCTGAGATCGTCCGTTCAGCTCCCGGCCGGGATCCACGGATGGCGCGGTTTATACGGATTTCGGCCGGCTTTGCAAGGGAAAGCCGAGAGAAATGGCGGTTTTATGGGCCAATCGGCCGATCGTCGGAGGGCCCTCCTTGACATAAAGCCCGATGGCGGTGTCTTTCGCCCCGACTGACAGGATTCCAGGGGCGCAAATGACCGCAGCATTCACTTTCCCGGGGCAGGGTTCTCAGACGGTCGGCATGGGCAAGGCTTTAGCCGACGCCTTTCCTGCCGCCCGGGCTGTATTCGAGGAAGTCGATGCGGCGTTGGGAGAAAAACTCAGCGCTATCATCTGGGAAGGCCCCGCCGAGACCCTGCAACTGACGGAAAACGCCCAGCCGGCGCTGATGGCGGTGTCACTGGCGACACTGCGGGTGCTGGAGACGGAAGCCGGGATTTCGGTGGCAAAGGATGCGGCTTTCGTGGCCGGCCACTCGCTGGGCGAATATTCGGCATTGGCGGCGGCGGGCAGCTTTTCCATCAGCGATACCGCACGCCTTTTGCGGACGCGCGGCCTTGCGATGCAAAAGGCGGTTCCGGTCGGTGTCGGCGCCATGGCGGCGCTGCTTGGGCTCGATTACGAAACCGCCGTGGCCGTCGCGGAGGAAGCTGCCCAAGGCGACGTTTGTCAGGCGGCCAACGACAATGGCGGTGGCCAGGTGGTGGTGTCCGGAGACAAGGCGGCCGTTGAGCGGGCGACCGAGATTGCCAAGGGTAGGGGCGCCAAGCGCGCGACGCTGCTGCCGGTGTCCGCGCCGTTCCATTGTCGTCTGATGCAGCCTGCGGCCGATGTCATGGCCAGGGCGCTGTCTGAGGTGGCGGTGAATCGCCCATTGGTGCCGCTTGTGTCGAACGTGCTGGCCGCGCCGATTTCCGATCCGGAGGAAATCCGCAAGCGGCTGGTCGAGCAGGTCACCGGTACAGTGCGCTGGCGGGAGTCGGTCGCCTATATGGCCGGGCAGGGCGTGACGCATTTCCTTGAGATTGGCGCCGGCAAGGTTCTGAGTGGACTGGTGAAGCGGATTGCCGATGGCGCCGTCGGCGTCCCAGTTGGCGGCCCCAACGATGTCGCGGCCGCCAAGGACGCATTGGCTGCGGCGCGCCCCGCTTGAATTGAGCGGCAACGCCGCGCGAAGGAGAATTCGATGTTCGATCTGACAGGAAGGACCGCGCTCGTGACCGGCGCGAGTGGTGGCATCGGCGGTGCGATTGCCAAGGCGCTTTACGCGCAGGGGGCTACGGTGGCCGTCTCTGGAACGCGGCGTGAGCAGCTTGAAAAACTCGCTAGCGAGCTTGGCGAGCGCAGTCACGTCCTGCCGTGCAATCTGGCCGATACCGCTGACGTCGAGGCGCTGATTCCCGCCGCCGAAAAGGCGATGGGGCAAATTGATATTCTGGTCTGCAACGCCGGCATCACCCGCGACAATCTGTTCGTACAATTGCGCGACGAAGACTGGGACGATGTCATCAAGATCAATCTGACCGCGACCTTCCGCCTGACGCGTGCCGCTACCAAATTGATGATGCGCAAGCGGTTCGGCCGCATCATCGCTATCACGTCGGTGGTTGGCGTCACCGGTAATCCGGGACAGGGCAACTATACCGCTTCAAAAGCCGGCCTGATCGGCATGATCAAGACTCTTGGCGCGGAATATGCCCGCCGCAACGTCACCGCGAACTGCATCGCGCCGGGTTTCATCGCAACCCCGATGACCGATGCCCTAAATGAGAAGCAGCGCGAAACAATCCTGACCAAGGTTCCCGCCGGCCGACTGGGCACGCCAGAGGATATTGCGGCTGCTGCTGTCTACCTGAGTTCAAACGAGGCCGCTTACGTCACCGGCCAAACCATTCATGTCAACGGCGGGATGGCAATGATTTGAGATATTTTGCGGGGTATTCGGGCAGCCGTGGACCGCGCCCCAGGCCGTATAGTCAAGGCTTGGGAAGTATGGTAACCGGACCCCGATAGGTAGGCAAAGAAGCCATTGCAGGATTCTGAAACCATGTATATTGGCGTTGCCGGACCTGACGTCGTTCGCCGGGTCTCCGTGGGTTGCGACGGAGCGATTGCAATAGAGCGCAGCTACGACGGGATCTAACTAGTTAGCACCACGACGGCTCGTATCGCTCGACGATCGAGTCCAATTGAACAAGCACGAGGTTGAACGATGAGCGAGATTGGCGAGCGGGTTAAGAAGATCGTGGTGGAACACCTTGGTGTTGAGCCCGAGAAGGTGGTCGACAACGCGAGCTTCATCGACGACCTCGGCGCCGACAGCCTTGATACCGTCGAACTGGTGATGGCGTTCGAGGAAGAGTTCGGTTGCGAAATTCCCGACGATGCGGCGGAAACCATCCTCACCGTTGGCGACGCCACCAAGTTCCTCGAGAAAAACGCGAAAAGCTGACATACCTGCGGGTGTCGATGAAGCCGGACGGGTCGTGATTGCGCGGTCCACCGGCTTCTTGCTGTTGGTTACAAGCATCCATCGACGGGAGTGCTGGATATGAGACGTGTTGTCGTCACCGGGCTGGGCATGGTTACGCCGCTTGGCTGTGGTGTCGAACCGACCTGGAAGCGCATTCTCAACGGTGAGAGCGGCGCCCGAAAGATCGACACGTTTGAGGTATCCGACCTTCCCAGCCACATCGCCTGCATGATTCCGCGCGGTGACGGCACCAACGGCACCTTCAACGCCGATCAGTGGATGGAGCCGAAGGATCAGCGCAAGGTCGATGACTTCATCGTCTTTGCAATGGCTGCGGCGCGGCAGGCTTTGGACGACGCCAACTGGCATCCGGCGACAGAAGAAGATCGCTGCGCCACCGGGACCTTGATTGGCTCTGGCATCGGCGGTCTCTCCGGCATTGCCGACGCCGCCATTCTGGTCAAGGAGCGCGGACCGCGTAAGCTATCGCCGTTCTTCATTCCTGGTCGTCTGATCAATCTGGCGTCGGGTTATGTCTCGATCGAACATGGCCTGAAGGGGCCGAACCATTCGGTGGTGACAGCTTGCTCGACCGGCGCGCACGCCATCGGCGATGCCAGCCGGCTGATCGCGCTCGGTGATGCCGACGTGATGGTCGCAGGTGGCACCGAATCGCCGATCTGCCGCCTCGCGATGGCCGGCTTCTGCGCGTTGCGCGCGCTGTCCAGCGGCTTCAATGAAACCCCGGAGAAAGCCTCGCGTCCCTATGACAAGGATCGTGACGGCTTTGTCATGGGCGAGGGCGCGGGCGTTGTCGTGCTGGAAGAATACGAGCATGCGAAGGCGCGCGGCGCGAAAATTTACGCCGAAGTCATCGGCTACGGCCTGTCGGGCGATGCCTATCACATCACCGCGCCTGCGCCGGACGGTGATGGCGGTTTCCGCTGCATGAGCTCGGCGCTGAAGCGCGCCGGCATCACCCCTGCCGACATCGACTATATCAATGCGCATGGGACCTCGACACCGCTCGGCGACGAGATTGAACTGGGAGCGGCGCAGCGGTTGCTTGGCAATGCGGCATCCAAGGTTTCGATGTCGTCGACCAAGTCCTCGACAGGGCATCTGCTTGGCGCCGCGGGTGCGATCGAGGCGATCTTCTCCATTCTTGCGATCCGCGACAATATCGCGCCGCCCACCATCAACCTCGATTCCCCGTCGGTCGATACGCCGATCGACCTTGTTCCCAAAACGGCGCGCCCGCGGGAGATCAATGTCGCGCTGTCGAATTCGTTTGGGTTTGGTGGCACCAACGCATCGGTCGTGATGCGACGCGTGACGAATTGATCATGGCTGGAGGTGCGTTCCTCCGTTTCGCCGTATTCAACCCCGACTCCTGTTGTGCCTCTTGCTCGCTTGGACTTTGCAAGCGTTGCTGCAATGCGCAGGTGAGCCGTCTATCGATCGCGGCGTGTTGAGGACTGCGGTTGTTTGGATCGAATCAATGCAGGATCACGACGTATTTTCCGGATGCGGTCATGTCGTGACCCTGAATCCGCTTCGCACTTTTCGGCAATATGCTTTAATGCTGGCGATGGGGATGAGGTCATGATCAAGCCGACGGGATATCATCTGCATGAGTGAGAGATCACCCATTTCGCCGCGCAGCCCGCGTGTCGCGCTGGAGCCGGAACAACTTCCTCCGCCGCCCAAGAGGTCCGAGCGCGCCCGCAATCCGTTGGTGGTGGTCGGTAACGCGATCATTACGATCCTGCTGCTGATCATGATCGGCGGCGGCGGATTGTACGTTTACGGCAAGCAGAAGATCGAAGCCGCTGGCCCGCTTGAGCAGGACAAGGTCGTCAATATTCCGCAACGCTCTGGCATGTCAGACATTGCCGATATTCTGCAACGCGAAGGTGTGATCGACAATAATCGCTGGGCGTTCATCGGCAGCGTCTTTGCGTTGAAGGCGCGCTCCGATCTCAAGCCGGGTGAATATCTGTTCGTCAAGAATGCCAGTCTGCGTGAGGTGATCGGCACCATTGTCGAAGGCAAGGTGGTGCAGCATTCCGTCACCATTCCGGAAGGATTGACCTCCGAGCAAATCGTCGCGCGGATCACCGAGAACGATATTTTCGCCGGTACGATTCATGCCATTCCCGCTGAAGGCTCGCTATTGCCGGAAACATACAAGTTTCCGCGTGGCGCGCCGCGCGATCAGGTAATCGCGCGGATGCAGCAAGCGCAGCGTCGTGTGCTTGCCGACATCTGGGAGCGCCGCAATCGTGACTTGCCGTTGAAATCCCCCGAGCAGCTCGTAACGCTGGCTTCAATCGTTGAGAAGGAAACAAGCAAGTCGGATGAACGCAGCCGGGTGGCCGCCGTATTCATCAACCGGCTACAGAAGAAGATGAAGCTCCAGTCTGATCCGACCATCATCTATGGACTTGTCGGCGGCAAGGGCACTCTCGGTCGTCCGATCAAGCGTAGCGAAATCCAGCAACCGTCGCCTTACAACACCTACGTCATTGACGGCTTGCCGCCGGGGCCGATCGCCAATCCCGGCCGCGCCTCGCTCGAGGCAACTGCGAATCCAGCGAGAACGCGCGATCTGTTTTTCGTTGCTGATGGCACCGGCGGACACAGCTTCACTGAAACTTACGACCAGCATCAGAAGAACGTGGTCAAGCTGCGAAATCTGGAAAAGCAGATCCAGAACGACACGGTCGAGCCGCCCGAGGAAGCGCCGACCGGATCGGCGGCACCGGAAGCCCCAGAAGAGTCCAAGGCCGCAATCGAGCAGCCGTCCGCGCACAATCCTGCGGCGAAAGCAAAAGGATCGGCGGGGCAAAAATCGTCTCAGCGGCCTCCACGGTCCGAACGGAGGTAACGTCTCCGGCTGTGAGGTCTGCACCCAGCAATCGCGATCGACGTTCCTCGCTTGCGCGCGTTGGCGTGTCGCGTGCGCTTTTCTTCCCGTAGACCGGTATCCAGTTGGCGGAAAATCGCTATAGTGCGGCGGCCGCCAGAGCATGATCCCCAAAATAGAATCCGATTTTCGGGAGGGGGTGTGCCGGAGCAAAAGATCAACGGTGGATCCGTCTCGACGTCGTCGGATCGAATCCTTTCCGGGATTTCCTACTTTCAGATGGGAGCGAGTGACGCGATGGCGCTGTCGAGCATGACCGGCTTTGCGCGAAGCCACGGCACGAGCGGGCCCTACACGTTCGAATGGGAATTGAAGTCCGTCAACGCCAAGGGTTTCGATTTCCGGATGCGTTTGCCGCCGGGCTGGGACGATGTCGAGCTGGCGGCGCGCAAGCGTGCGACCGAATTGCTGTCGCGCGGCACGGTCTATGCCAATTTGAATATCAAGCGGTCCAGCACCACCTCAAGCATCCGCATCAACGAGGATGTTCTGGCGGCGGTGGTCAAAATCGCCGGTCAGCTGGCTGCGCGTATCGACGCTGTCGCACCGAGCATCGATGGTTTGTTGTCGATCAAGGGCGTCGTTGAAGTGGCTGAACCGGAGGCGAATGAGGCTGAAGAGAAGGCCGCGCGCGCCGCTGTCGCTGCATCATTCGAAGAGGCGCTCAGCAGCTTGATCGATATGCGCAAGCGCGAGGGCATGACGCTGGGCAATATCCTGAAGCAGCGGCTGGATCAGATCGAGCAGCTTGCGGGGCAGGCGGAGAAGGCGCCAGGGCGGCAACCAGAAGCCATACGCGCACGGCTTGCCGAACAGATCGCGGTGCTTGTCGGCGCTTCCGATCGTTTCGACTCCGATCGACTTAATCAGGAAGCCCTGTTGATGGCGACCAAGGCCGATATTCGTGAAGAGCTCGATCGCATCGCCTCGCATCTCTCTCAGGCGCGCGCATTGCTTGACAAGGGTGGGGCAGTCGGACGCCGGCTTGATTTCCTCGCCCAGGAGTTCAACCGTGAGGTCAATACTTGCTGTTCGAAATCCAACGATCTGGAATTGACCAATACCGGGCTTGAGATGAAAAACGTCGTCGAACAGTTCCGCGAACAAGTGCAGAATCTGGAGTGATCGATGGCGGGCGCGGGTGACCACGGAGCCGATAGCGTCGAGCGGCGCGGCCTCATGTTTGTGCTATCGTCGCCATCGGGAGCGGGCAAAACCACGTTGTCGCGCCTGTTGATCGAGCGTGTCGCTGGTCTACGGATGTCCGTCTCGGTGACCACGCGGGCGATGCGGCCGGGTGAGCGCGAGGGACACGACTACTACTTTGTCGATCAGTCTCGCTTCCAAAGAATGGCTCATGATGGCGAGTTGCTTGAATGGGCGACCGTATTCGACAATGGATACGGTACGCCGCGCGTGGCGGTCGAAGCGGCGCTGGCGAGCGGTCAGGACGTGCTGTTCGATATCGATTGGCAGGGTACGCAGCAACTCCGCGAGAAAGCGGGAAAGGATGTAGTCAGCGTTTTCATCTTGCCACCTTCTGCGCAAGATCTGGAGAAGCGGCTGCACACGCGTGCGCAGGACTCCGATGACGTCATTCGCGGACGCATGAGCCGCGCGGCACACGAGATGAGCCATTGGGCGGAGTACGACTATATCGTCGTCAACCATCAGGTTGAGCAGGCCTTCGCCGAAATTCAATCGATTCTGAAGGCGGAGCGACTCAAACGCGAACGCCGCACGGGTTTGACAGCATTTGTTCGTGAGTTGCAGAAACAGCTCGAACGCTGAGGCTTGTATTGTCGGCGTCGGTTACTGCTTGGTGCCGACCCAGCGGCCATGACAGCCGTCGGTGCGCTGGAACGTCCCCGAGCCGCTGCGGCCCGACAGACGCCCCTGACTGGTGACGCCGATGCCGTTGTAGTTGCCGCTGCCGGAGATCGCTCCGTTGGCGCTGATCGTGGCGCTGCCGTAAGCGCCGGTCATCGTTCGCCCGCTGACAGTAACGGTTTCGCGGAAAGTGTCGGAGCAATTGGTGCCGGCGCTTGAAAGCGACCATGTGCCGTCAAAGGAGCCGCCTCCGCCGCCTCCGCGGCTGCCAGATGAAGCGGCGGGCCTGCGGCTTTCTTTCGGCTTGCTCTGTCGGGCTGGGCGCTCCGGGGTGGCTTCGCGCGATCCCGAAAGCGATTTTTCGCGATTGCCGATGGTTCCACCCATGCTGCCGGATTGCGCAAGTACTTGCGCCGGCAAACGCACATCCTTTTGCGCGGAACGGGATACGTCAACTCGCGCAGCATAGGCTCCTGTGTCGGCGGCCAACAGCAGGGAAGTTGCCGTGACAAGCGTAGCGAGAGCAGCGAAGTGGGGGCGATTCATTGGCAATGATTCCAAGCCATGTTTGCGATTGCGTTATAGAGTCGGAAAAGGCTGCATTATCTGGTGCGGGCAATGCTAATTTTTCACTGCGGTGAAGCGTCCGCTGCATCCGTCGGTCTGCCGATAAACACCGGATGCGGTGCGGCCACGAGCATGGCCCGAACCGATCGAAACGCCTCCGTTGCCGAGATTGGCCACGGAGCGGATGGCTCCATTGGCGCTGATCGAACCGCTGACGCCCTGTCCAACGATACGTCCGCCTGCGATAGTGATCGAGCCCGTGCCTGCGCCGCTACAGCCTCTGGAAATCACGGTCCATACGCCATCGAAGTTGCCCCCGCCGCCGCTCCGTCGGGTCGGGGTCTCTCGTTGGCTTCTTTTCGGCTTGCTGTGTTGTGCTGGACGCTCGTTATCGACATCGCGAGTCCCCGAAAGCGACTTTTCGCGGTTGCCGATGGTGCCGCCCATACTGCCGGATTGTGCAATTCGCAGTTGTTGAGCCGGCCGGGGCGTCGCAGCCTCAAATGATGTGATCGACGATGCCGATGATGACATTGGCGCAAGACAAAGGAATGCAGCACAGGCCGCGGTCATAATCGAGGGCAGATCGCGAGATGCATTCATTCCGGTGAGCCTTGCTATCGTTGATCAGGGAGGCCGGAGCCGTCCGCGCAAACGGCGCCGATGATGTTACAAGCTTTTCCGGATTTGCCGCACGCGTCGAGCGATGCCAGCTTGGCTTTGTCGATATTGTCGCGCGCCATCAGAGACCATTGTCGGCCGGAAGCCGCGAAAGCGCCACAGGTCTTGCCGTAGAAGCTGAGTTCGATAGGGCATTTCGAACTGCCGCATTTGGCGCGCGCATCCGCGACGGCTTCCTTGCGCGACATGTGGCCCCACGACAGCCCCCATTTCCCGCTGTCCTCACCGTAGACGATAGAACCCCATGGGCCGACGTACTTGGTTTCGCGGAGACGACGGAGAAGTCCCTCGGTCGCTTCGCCTGTCTGCGGCAGTTCGTTGACGGATTGGAATTCGCGGATCGCGACCTTGGTCGCGGGCTTTCCGGTCGGGGTTTCGGGGTCAAAATTCAGTTCGTAGAGCCGTTCGCTGATTTCCTGAAGCCGCGCCGGGTCGGTGATCGCCTTGGCGTCGTCATTGAGGCGCGGAGGGGGCGTCAGGCGTGTTTCCTGTTGTGACGGTTGGGGCGGCGGGAGCGCCGTGGGGGCAGTGGGTGGGACAAAATAAAAAGCACCATCGATCGGCGACGACGAAACCCATGGTTGTTGCGAGCCGCCGGTCGAGCGCTTCACGGCGAGCCCGACCTGATTGAAGGTCTGGAAAATATCGAGCCCCGCTCTCCGAACCGTGGTCGCCAGCGCTCTGGTGTAGGGACTGTGCCCATCGGTGCCGTCCTGCGCCACGCTGCCGGGCTGCGTTGCATAGGAGATCAACGTGCCTTCCGGGGCCCGCATTTGCGCAAGGCCGCCCTCGGAGGCGCGCAGACCGCGGCCGCCGAAGGGATTGTTACGGCAGGCATCGAGAATGACAAGATTCAGCCGCGTTCCCGATCCCTGCATCTGCCGCAATACCAAATTGACGTCGACCATCTGGAAATCGACATCGGCTTCACGGGTCGGATTGGCGTTGACGGGGACCAGATAGTTTGAACCGGCGACCTGTACACCGTGACCGGCATAGTAGAACAATGCTACGTCGGCACCCTGGATCTGCTGCCCGAAGGATTGCACGGCCCGATCCAGCGCTGGTTTTTCGAGATCCAGCTGAGCTGCGTCGCCGACCAACTGGAAGCCAAGCGAGCGAAGCGTATCGGCCATCAGCCGGGCGTCGTTCTTCGGATTGTCGAGCCGCGTGACATTTGCGTAGGCCGAGTTGCCGATGATGAGCGCGACGCGCTTTTCCGCAGAGGCGTCCACGGTGAGCAGGACGAGTGCGGCAACCAGTGCGATGAAAAACTTCGCAACGGAAAAAACAGGCGTCGGCATGGCAGTATGGTCCGGCGGCAATCTCCACAGGTTAGCAGCAGATGATGGAGCGAGGAAAGGGCCGGTGAGGTGGTAAGTTGAACCGTTCGCGCGGTTCGATCCCGCAGGGGTGTCTTCACGTCGACACAGGGAGCTGTTGCGGGCTCCGCGCCCGCAACCTGCCATTGTTGGATGCGCGGAAGCTGAGGCGTCCGGTCAGTTGCAAAGCATGATGCGGCCGACAACCTTGCCGGCACGCAGTTCATCGATCCATTTCTGGACATCGCGCATCGGCTCTTCCTTGATCGGTGGCGGCTGAATCTTCCCTGCGCGCGCCAGTGCCATGAGTTCCTTGGCTTCCGCCAAGGTGCCGACCATGAAGCCCTCGATGGTCATGCGCTTGTAGATCCATTGCACCATGGGCAGGCTGAAATTTCCCCCCATCAGCCCCGAGATCACGATCTTGCCGCCGCGCGCCACCGCCGAGACCGCGAGGCCCATCGACTTCTCGTTGCCGGCGAAATCGACGATGCCATCGAAGCCGCCACCGCTCTCTTTCAGCATCCGTTTCACCACATCCGGTTCGGACGGATCATAGGCGACGGCGGCGCCGTTCTTGAGTGCCGTTTCCCGAGCGGCGGCGCTCAGGTCCGCGACGGCGATGTTCTGCTTGAACATGGTCTTGGCAAAGGCGAGGCCCATCATGCCGACGCCGCCCAAGCCGATAAGAAGGAGATTACGCTGGTGCGGACGATCGACCAGCCGCTTCAGGGCGCCGTAAGCAGTCACGCCGGAGCACATCAGTGTCGCTGCGAGATTGATCGGGAGAGGATCGTATTCGAGCAGGTATTTGGCGTCCGGGACCAGGACGTGGGTGGCGAAGCCACCATCGATGGAAACACCCATGAAGCGATGCCGGGCGCAGAGGTTCTCGTCGCCGTTGAGGCAATCCTGGCATTTGCCGCAGCCGATCCACGGAAAGACGGCATACTTCCTGCCGATCAGGTCGGGCGGTACGTCCGGGCCGACTTCGTCGACGACGCCGGCGATCTCATGGCCGAGCGTGAACGGCAGCGTCATACCACGTGTGGTGTCAAGCCGCTTGCCGTTGCCGACATCGGCATAGCCATCCTGGATATGCAGGTCGGAATGGCAAAGTCCGCAGCGCTCAATCCGGACCAGCACCTCGCGGCCTTGCGGTTTAGGGGTCTCGACAATGGTTTCGCACAATGGCGCATCGAACTTGACCAGTGATTGACGAAACATTTGCGCCATCGCGTTTTCTCCTCAGATCAATTGGGATTTTCGGCTCGAATATTGGCCAATTCGCACGCCATGGCAACAAAGCCCTCCAGAGGAACGGTTTCTGCGCGCCGGGTGGGATCGAGAGCCGCTGCTGCGGCGAGCCGCTCCGGCGTGACGCCTAGCGATTTGAGGCTTTGCCGGATCATTTTGCGGCGCTGCCCAAAAGCGGCCGCGGCAACCTGCTCCAGCATCTTCCTGTCGCACAGGAGAGGGTTCGGGCGCGGCAGCAGCCGAACCACCGATGAGGTCACCTTCGGAGGCGGGACAAAGGCGGCGGGCGAAATGTCGAACAGTATTCTGGTTTCGGCGCGCCAGTTGGCAAGCACCGCCAGTCGCCCATAGGCGTCATCGTTATCGTGCGCGACGATGCGCTCGGCCACCTCGCGCTGAAACATCAGGACCATCGCATCGTACCACGGAGGCCATGGTTCGATGGACAGCCAGCCGACGAGAAGCGCCGTGGCGATGTTGTAGGGCAGGTTCGCGACGATTTTCGCGCGCTCATCGCCCAGCAACGGTCGCGGATCGAAGGTCATGGCATCCGCGCAGATGATCTCCAGCCGTCCCGGGTAATGCGCCGCGATCTCCTCCAACGGCCCCAGCGCACGCTCGTCGCGCTCGATGGCGATGACGCGCCTGGCGCCGATCGCGAGCAGCGCACGTGTGAGCCCGCCGGGGCCCGGACCAATCTCGATGACAGTCGAGTTTTCAAGCGGTCCGGCCGCGCGCGCGATTTTCGCGGTGAGATTCAAATCGAGCAGGAAGTTTTGGCCGAGCGATTTGCGTGCCGACAATTGATGACGTTTGATCACGTCACGCAGCGGCGGCAGATCGTCGATCGCACTCATCCTTGCGCTGCCGCCATACGCGCGGCGAGCCGAAGCGCTGCGATCAAGCTGGACGGATTGGCGCGCCCCGTCCCGGCGATATCGAAAGCCGTGCCATGATCTGGCGATGTCCGGATAAAAGGCAGGCCTAGCGTGACATTGACACCCTCGTCGAACGCCAGTGTCTTGATCGGGATCAGAGCCTGATCGTGATACATGCAGACCGCGCAGTCGTAAGTCTGGCGCGCTGCGGCGTGAAACATGGTGTCGGCCGGCAGCGGGCCGCGCGCATCGATGCCCTCGGCGCGCAGGGTCGTGACCGCAGGCGCTACGATGGCTTGATCCTCATGCCCAAGCGAACCGCCTTCGCCGGCATGTGGATTGAGGCCGGCGATAGCCAAACGCGGCCGGGTGATGCCAAAGCGCGTGATCAGATCGGCGACAAGGATGCGCGACGTGTTGACGATAAGCTCGCTTGTCAATTGCTTGATCGCGTCGCGCAGCGGCACATGTATCGTTACCGGGACCACGGCGAGTGTCGGCGACCAAAGCAACATTACCGGTAGTGGCGCATCGCCGTCGCGTGTTGCGAGTTCAGCGAGAAATTCGGTATGGCCGGGATGATCGAAACCCGCATCGTACAGGACGCTTTTCGCAATCGGATTGGTGACGACAGCCGCAGCCAAGCCCTGTGTAACGTCGGTCACAGCGCGGCGGATCGCCATGATCGCGAGCGGGGCACTGGTTGCGTCAGGACGTCCGGGGCGTGCGGTGGGAGGTTCGCCGATGTTTACGACGGGCAGGGCTCGCGCGAAGGCGTCGACGGCGTCTTCAGGCTCGACTTCAGCGATAGCGATATTGAAACCAAGTGACCGTGCTCGTTGGCGGACAAACTCGGCGTTGCCCAGCAAGTAGAACGGCGGAAGTTGGCTTTCCTCGCGTCGTTGCCACGCGGCAATGGTGATATCCGGGCCTATGCCGGCGGGCTCGCCAATGGTAAGCGCGAGAGGTCTTTGCATCGATCCGCGGCCTACGCCCATCCGAAGACAATCTTCTCGCTACTATAGGGAAATGGCATGGCGCGATGGTCGGCCCTGCCGGATCAGTATGATTTCAAGCGGTGCGCGTTCCAACCTGAAAGATCGCAAACGCGTCGTCGTTCCAAGCTCAGCGCGACGCTCTAGCGATACTCGATCATCGCCGCCTTGCGAATTTCCTGAAGATACGATTTGGATCGCGCTTCGTATTTTTGCACGTAAAGCTTTTCACGGACCTGGCGTTGCTCCGGCGTGTCGCCGCTGGTCGGCTTACGCGCGCAAAGCGCGACCATCTCGATGCCTTGTCGCGTCACCTCGGGGGCCGTCAGGTGACCTACGGGAGTCTTGTCCAGCAATTCGCGAAGCGATTGCGGCAAATCCGCCGAAGTCTTGACCACGGTGTCGCGGATCGTGGCGTTGCGCATCGAGCGAAACAGTGTGTTGGCGTCGTCGCAGCTTTGCACGCGGCTTCGCAATGTTTCCGCTTCTTTCCGCCGCATATCGACGGTTGCCGCCGAGGAACCGCGTGGCACGACCAGTACAACGGGGCGCATCTGATATTCAAAATTGCCGCTGTCATTCTTCCCGTCAGGGGCGCCGCCGGCTGCCGAACGGACAGCTCTGTCCGTGACCATGAGACTGTCCTTGAAGCGACCACGAACGAGGGCGGTCCATACCATCTCCGCCTTGATTCGGTTGCGCAATGTTCCGGGACGAATGCCTCTGCTCGCCAGCGCCTGTGTGAGCTGATCCGGCGAGAGCCGCATCCGCTGTCCCATCGAGGCATAGGATCCGTCGATGTCCGCGGCGGAGGGGTCAACTCCGTACTTCTTGGCTTCCCTGATCTTGATCTTTTCATCGATCAATTCGTCCAGGGTTTGCTTGCGGCTGTTCTTCTGATTCGACATCGCCATCAGGCGCATGCGCTGATCGATATCGAAATTCGTGATCGGTTCGCCATTGACCATCGCTGCGACGGACTGGGCGCGTGCTGGCGCTACCCCGGATGTGGCCGAAAAGGCGGCGATGGCGATCAGAGTGAAGAGTGAGTGGCGAAGCGGAAAAGTTTTCATATCCGGCGTTGACGAGCTTTCTGGCTAGAATGTTGGTCCATTCGGTTGCGGGGCGGCAACTGGATGCACGTCACGGACTAGTAGACGCCGTTTCCTGTGCCGGAGCCCGCAGTCGTTTGACCCAAGGTCCGCAATCCGAGTTGCAGCATGACAGCGTGGCTAAGCTGTGGCGCCACGCCACTCGTGTAAGATGAATACGAGTAGTTGGTGACGTAGTTGACGCCCAGGATGAAGCAGTCGTCGACATAACCAAAGCCTACGGCGTAGGTATCGACGGCGTTGCTTTCCAGATTGAAGCGGGCTGCACCGGTTGCCACCCAGTTGGACGCG
>CAUJJN010000239.1 GCA_963204905.1 Pseudomonadota bacterium | reverse complement strand
CAGAGCAGCAGGCTCCAGCCCCCCGTGCGCCGCAGCGCCTCCATCAGCATCGCCCACATCACGAGGCCGGCGATATAAGCGCTTGTCGGCGCGCCTCCGAACTCCCAGCCGGCTTCGGCGGCCTTGCGTATATGCGCCATCAGCACCAGCGAAGCCGCGAATGTGATGACGGCGAGAGCGATGTCGTACCATGGGATTCTGTCGAGGCTGGCGCGCTCCGATCCCGGAAAGATCAGATAGGTGAACGGCAGCATCAGGGCGATCAGCAGATAGAAGTATTCCGTATTGAGTTGTGTGTATCCGACGAAGAAGCGCAGGGCGAACTGCTGGTTGATGCAAAGGAAAATGGTGGCGGCCGTCGCCACGATCAGCGCGATGCGCCAAACGCCACGCAGGCTGCGCACGCGCGTGGTTTCGGATTCCTGCATCGTCGCATGCGGGTCCTCGAACACGACACGCGTGCCGTCATTGCCAGGCAACTCTGCATGGGATGCAGAGGCCGGTGCGTGGATATTGCCAGCGGACTCCGGCCGGGACATCGACCCTCCTTGGTTGCGAGACTCGCTGCCGAATTCAGGTGATCGGGCAGCGAGTGCTGACGCTCGTTCTCAGGAAGAGGCGAGGATCAATTGAACGGATCGGGCAACGAGGCTTTGGCAAGCGCATCCCGGCGTGCGGTCGACCAGCCGTCGGCGAATTTGTCGTCGGGCGGACTGGTCTTTGTGTAGGCGGCCCATGCGTCGGCGAGAACCTGCTGACGCTTCAGCAGACCGTCGTTGTGGGCTTGATCGTCGGCCGTCCAGTGTCCGGCCTCCTTGAACGCCTTCACCGTTCCGGAATGGAAGGGGACCACCCACTTCATGGCCTGACGTTTGAGTTCGAGACCAACCGCACCCGGCGCGCCGTCCTTGTAGCCGTCGTAGCCGTCGATCATCGCCTTGACGATAGGATAGATCGTATCGGCGGATTCGGTGCCGTAAGTCACGAACAGCGGGTAGGGATAGGTCCCCATCTCGATCGGCTTGTCCTTGGTGATGCCCGCGCCGCATGAGACGGAGTGCGCCGTGAAGAACGGGCCGACCTTCTGCACGCGATCCCAACCGGCTTTGTCGTCCTTCGCCATCCTCGGCCACATCAGGCCGCGCGGCGATGTCTCGGCTTCCTTGGCCTGTCCGGAAATCGTCGACGCGAACGCGCCATCGACGTCGTTGTTGATGACGCCCTTCCACATCGCGCCGTAGCTCGCGAATTCGACGATCTTCACGTCGTTCTTGGTGAGGCCCGCGAAAGCGATGATCGCCAGCGCATTCTGATTCAAGGCTGGCGATCCGACCACGAAGCCGAGACGCTTGCCCTTGAAATCTTTCAGATCCTTGACGCCGATGTCGTTGGCGATGCCGACGGAAAGACCGTTGCAGTCGATGATCGAGAGCAACAGTTGAACCGGTTGCGGTCCCCATTCCTTGGCGCCGAATTCGAACACGCCTTCCTGCGCGAAATAGCTTCCGGTCCCCATCGCGGAGACGACCGCGCGCTTGGCCCGCAACGGCGCGAGACGCGCGACGTCATTGCCGGCGGGGAGAACGCGGACGCTGGACTTGTATTTCTCCTGCATCATCTTGCCGACGGCGACGGCAATGTTGAAACCGGAGGAGCCTGTGTCGTAAGCGGTGAATGTCAGGGAGGGCGGGAGTTTCACGTCATCGGCGCGCGTGACGGATGACAACAACAGTGTCGCGCCGGCGATAGCAACGGCGGTACGTGCAATGGTCGAACGAAGCATGGTGCCCCTCCCCATATTTTTAGCGTCCGCTTTGCGGATCACGTTATCGTGCGCGGATCATGTCATCGCGAAACGACATTGGCAACGCCTGCGCGATAATTCGAGGTGTTGCGCGTATTTCGCTATGAGAAATACGGAACTGATGGAGCCGTGAATAGGTAAGCGTGGCCGCTGTCTCGGCGACGGCGACAGGTGGGACGCATTGTCGCGCGCGCGTCTCGCGATCTGATCAATCACGACGATGCGGCGGCGAGGCGAGCGACGATATCGACATCGCCGCGGTGTGGTCGATCAGTCGATAGACACTGGGCTTGCCGCTCGGATCACGACTCGACTGTCGCGATCACCTGACCTTCGGCAACGATATCGTCGATCTTGACGAGGATCGTCTTGAGGATGCCGCCGTTCGGCGCGGCGACCGGCAGCTCCATTTTCATGGCCTCGAACAGAATGACGTCGTCGCCTTCGCCGATCCGATCCCCGACATTCGCGGCGAGCGCGCAGACCCGCCCGGCGACTTCAGTGACAACCTTGGTCTCGGCCATTCCTTGCTTCCTCGTGGTTTCGATTGCCGTTCTGTTTCCGCGCGCTGCCGAATTGAGATGCGCGGACCGCAGCATAACAAAAGGCCGACCAATCCAGCGCTCGCGGAAGCGACGTGATGTTTATCGTTGCAGATTGCCCAAGGTCGTTTATTCTGCAAGCGGAATTTAATTTCACTATGCGGAATAAAGCGAACCCGGCTCGTTGCGCGCTGTTGAGATGAGCCTGTTTGGCCGGGACCTCCGCAACCTGGAACTGTGTTTTGGCAGTGGAATGGAGGATTGATGGGGAGACGATCGGAGCGGCTTACCAAAGCGGGACACCTTGCCGACCTTTCCGGCGGTAATGATGTAATTCAGGTGGTGTCGCGGGCGTTCGACGTGCTGCGCTGCTTCGAAGGACACGAGACCCGGCTCGGCAATCTGGAGATTTCCAATCGCTGCGGTCTGCCGCGATCGACCGTCTCCCGCCTGACCCACACGCTCACTCGCATGGGGCAGTTGATCTATCTCCCGCACGATCAGAAATATCGTATCGGGCCGAGTGCGGTGGCGATGAGCACCTCGATGATGCGCGGCTGGCAGGTGCG
>CAUJJN010000238.1 GCA_963204905.1 Pseudomonadota bacterium | reverse complement strand
CGCCATCACCAGCAGCGGAATCAGGAACGATTTGTCCAGCGTCGAGCCGCCCATGCGGATCACCGACGCGGGTTGATGCAACGTATTCCACCAGTCGACGGAAAACTTGATGATCGGGATGTTGATGGCGCCGACCAGCGTCAGCACCGCGGCGGCGCGCGCGGCGCGCGAGGGGTCCTCCACCGCGCGCCACAGCGCGATCAGGCCGAGATACATCAGGAACAGGATCAGCACCGAGGTCAGCCGCGCGTCCCATTCCCAGAATGTGCCCCACATCGGGCGGCCCCACAGCGAGCCGGTGACCAGCGCGAGAAAGGTGAAGGCCGCGCCGATCGGCGCCGCCGCCTTGGCTGAGACGTCGGCGAGCGGATGCCGCCACACCAGCGTGCCGAGCGCGGACAGGCTCATCACGCCCCACACGAACATCGACAGCCACGCGTTCGGGACGTGGATGAACATGATCTTGACGGTCGCGCCCTGCTGGTAGTCGTCCGGCGCCATCGCCGACTGATACAGGCCGACGGCGAGCAGGATAGCGGTGGCGGCCGCCAGCCACGGCAGGATCTTGGCCGTCAGCGACAGGAAGCGGGTCGGGTTGGCGAGGTCGATCAGCGACATGGGTTCCTGATAGTCGTCAGATGCGTTGCAGGCAACGGACCATGCGGGCGTTCCATCGTGGTTCCGTGAGAGTTGATGGCGAAATCCGATACATTGTCAGTCGAGCCCTTGCCGCAGGCTGGCCGCCGCCGCCAGCGGGCCGATGACGAGGCCGGCGAGCGACAGCGCGCAGAGGATCGACAGCGGCGCGCCGAACCCGGCCGGTTCGAGCACCGCGGCGTTGGAGGCCGCGACGCCGAAGATCAGCACCGGAATCGACAGCGGCAGCACCAGCACCGCCAGCAGCAGGCCGCCGCGCCGCAGCGCCACCGCCAGCGCCGCGCCGATCATGCCGGTGAAGGTCAGGGCCGGCGTGCCGGCCAGCAGCGTCAGCGCCACCGCCACCGTGGCGTCGCCGTCGAGGTTGAGCAGCAGGCCGAGGATCGGGGTTGCGACAATCAGCGGCAGCCCCGCCACCAGCCAGTGCGCGATTGCCTTGGTGAGGCAGACCAGTTCGAGCGGGGTGCGGCTCATGGTCAGGAGATCGAGCGAGCCGTCGTCGTGGTCGGCGGCGAACAGCCGGTCGAGCGTCAGCAGGCTGGCCAGCAGCGCGCCGAGCCACAGGATGGCGGGGCCGAGCTTCTTCAGCAGCGCGAGGTCGGGGCCGACGGCGAACGGCATCAGCACCACCACGATCAGGAAGAACAGCACGCCGATCAGCGCGCCGCCGCCGACGCGCAGCGCCACCTGGATATCGCGGCGAAGCAGGGCGATCAGCGCGGTCATGCCGTCGCCCCGATTCGCAATTCGCGCGCGGCGATGCCGAGCGGGAGGTGGGTTGCGGCCATGATGACGCCGCCGCCGGCAAGATGGCCGCGCATCAGGTCCGCCAGCATGGCCTGCCCGCCGGCGTCGAGCGAGGCGGTCGGCTCGTCGAGCAGCCAGATCGGCCGTTTCACCGCCAGGAGCCGGGCGATCGACAGCCGCCGCCGCTGCCCCGCCGACAGGTAGGCGGCGGGCAGTTGCGCGATATGGTCGAGCCCGACCGCGCCGAGGGCGGCGTTGATGTCGGTCGCTTCGCCGCCCAGCGTCGCGCGCCAGAAGGCGAGGTTCTCTTCCACGCTCAGCGCCGATTTCAGCGCGTCGCGATGGCCGAGATAGTGCGCCTGTTCGGCGGGGGAGAGGTCGTCGTCGCCGCCCGTGACGGTCACGCGCCCGCCGGCCGGCGCGATCAGCCCGGCGATCAGCCGCAGCAGCGAGGTCTTGCCGGTGCCGTTGGCGCCGACCACCGCCACCGGCTCGCCGGCGTTGGCGGTGAAGTCCAGGTCGACGAAGATTTCGCGCCCGCCGCGCACGCATCTCAACTGGCTTCCGGCGAGCCGCATGACTGCACTTCCAATGGTTTCGCGGCTCATTTATTTCACATCGCACAAAGGCGTTGGTCGGTGTGGCGGCGCTGCTAGAAACATTCTATAAGCCCGGTCTTGATGCAGCACACAACGCGCGCCTGCAAGTCAGTCGGTCCAGCCTTCGCGGTGCTTTAGTACCGTTTGCCGGGCGGCCGTCACGGAAAATTGGGATCGCTCCACATGACCTCGCTCGACAGTTTCAAATGCCGGAAAACCCTCAAGGTCGGCACCAAGTCCTACATCTATTACAGCCTGCCGACGGCCGAGAAGAACGGCCTCAAGGGGATTTCGCGGCTGCCTTATTCGATGAAGGTGCTGCTCGAGAACCTGCTGCGTAACGAGGACGACCGCACGGTCAAGAAGGACGACATCCTCGCGGTCGTGAAGTGGATGAAGAAGCGTGCGCTGGAGCACGAAATCGCATTCCGCCCGGCGCGGGTGCTGATGCAGGACTTCACCGGCGTGCCGGCGGTGGTCGATCTCGCCGCGATGCGCAACGCGATGCA
>CAUJJN010000237.1 GCA_963204905.1 Pseudomonadota bacterium | reverse complement strand
CGGCGGGACCGTGATCACCTCGCCGCCGACCAGCGCGCCCCGGCCGAACGGCAGATTGATGGTGGTGCGGTCCCAATTGTTCAAACGCACGTAACGACTGGTGGCCATCGCGAACGGCATGATCGGCCGCCCCGACTCGCGTGCCAGCATGATAATCCCCATCCCGGCGACGCGCGACCGCTTCGGCACGTCGGCGGTGAGCGCCATGTTGTAGTTTTCCTCCAGCGCCCGAACCATTTCGCGGAACGCGCCAACGCCGCCCTTGCGATGAAAGGCCGAGCCATGGTCGCCGGAGCCGCGCACCGCGCCGATCTTCAGCCGTGCGGCGGTGATGGCGTTGATCTCCCCGTCGCGATGACGCGAAATCAGGACCTTGCCGCGATGGCCATCCCGGCGGATGAACGGCGTCATGAAATGCTGGCCGTGCCAGAACGCCAGGATCACCGGCATCTGCGGCTCGACGATGTCGTAGACATCGACCGGGTCGAACGTAAAGCGGTTGGTCAGCCAGACCAGCCGCAGGTATTCGGCCGCCGTGACGCCGACGGCACGCTGGAACCAGGGCGCGCGCAACGCATCGCGGAGAAGTCGTTTCAATTGGCGGGCTTCGTGTCTTGGACCAGGTTTTGGGTCTGACCCGGATCGAGCAGCCGGTGCAGGTGGACGATGAAGTAACGCATGTGGGCGTTGTCCACCGTTTGCTGCGCCTTGGCCCGCCACGCCGTCAGTGCGGTGGCGTAGTTGGGATAGACGCCCACGATATCGACCTTGTCGAGATCCTTGAAGGTGACGTTTTCGAGGTCCGTCAGTTCGCCCCCGATCACCAGATGGAGCAATTGCCGTGCTGGCTCCGTCATCGACGCCCTGTCCTTACCTATGATCCAAATTGTCCGTGCCGGCCGGCTATGGATAGAACGGCTGTGAATACACGGCGCCGCTCACGACCAGGGAAGCGGATGGTCGCGGAAATGCGTGATCACGGAGGCATGACGTTCACGCCCCGCAGCAACCAGCACGCCATGTCTTACGTCCGGGCGGTTATAGCCGATCGGCTCGCCCGAAAGCATCGTCATTCTACCACCCGCTTCGTGCACGATCAAATCCGCCGCGGCAAGATCCCAGTCGCGGCTTTGCCCGCCTGCGAAGGCGACATCCAGCGAGCCGTCGCCGATCCGGCACAGCCGCAGCGCCAACGAACCGATTCGCGGATGGATCGCCGGACCGTTCCGGGGCAGGCCCAGCTGTTCGATGATGGGTTTCGGGCCGGCCATCCGGCTGAAGTCGAGGAGGTTGCCGGCCGTCGCGTGGATGGGCGCCTGATGCAGCGTCGCACCAAAGCCGCGCGCGGCGAAAAAGAATTCGTCGGTGACCGGCGCGAACACCGCCGCCAGCACCGGCGCGTCGTCCTCCACCAGCGCCACGCTGACGCACCAGTCCTCGCGGCCCGCGAGGTAACTGCGGGTGCCGTCGATCGGGTCGACGATCCACACCTTCTTGTGGGTGAGCCGGGCCTTGTCGTCGGCGCTCTCCTCCGACAACCAGCCGTAGTCCGGCGTCGCCTGCCGCAACCGTTGTTCGATCAGGTCGTTGACGGCGATGTCGGCCTCGGAGACCGGCGACGACGCCCCTTTGGTCCAGGTCCGCAGATCGGTCTGGAATTTCGACAGCGCCAGCGCGCCCGCCTCACGCACCGTCGCCGCCAGCAGCGCGCCATCGCGCCCGGCAACGTCGGCGGCCATGGCGAGATCAGCGTCCGGCAATCGTCAGCCCTTCGATGCGCAAGGTGGGCGCGTTGACGCCGTAGCGGAATGTGAGATCGTTGGCCGGACGCAGCGACTTGAAGATGTCGAACAGGTGCCCGGCGATGGTCATCTCGCTTACCGCGTAAGTCAGCTCGCCGTTCTCGATCCAGAACCCCGACGCGCCGCGGCTGTAATCGCCGGTGACACCGTTGACGCCGGAGCCGATCAGGTCGGTGACATAGAAGCCCTGTTTGATGTCGGCCATCAGTTCGGCCGGCGTCACCTCGCCCGCTTCCATGTGCAGGTTGTAGGCGCCCGGCATCGGCGACGACGACACGCCGCGATGGGCATGCCCCGTCGTGGTCATGCCCAGTTCGCGCGCGGTCGCGGAATCCAAGAGCCACGAGGTCAGCACGCCGTCGTCGATGATGGCGAGCTGTTTGGTCGCGACGCCCTCGGCATCGAACGACTGCGAGCGCAGACCGCGCACGCGGCGCGGATCGTCGACGATGCGAATGCCGTTCGCGAACAGTTGCTGGCCGAGCTTGTCCTTGAGGAAGCTGGTCTTGCGCGCGATCGAAGCGCCATTCGCCGCGCCGACCAGATGCCCGACGATCGACCCCGCGACGCGCGGATCGAAGATCACCGGCGCCTTGCAGGTATCCGCCTTGCGCGGATTGGCGCGCGCCACCGCGCGATCGCCGGCGCTGCGGCCGATGCTCTCGGGCGACGCCAGGTCGGAACCGTGCAGCGCCGAACTGAAATCGTAGTCGCGCTCCATTCCGGTGCCGGTGCCGGAAATCGCGGTCATCGAGATGCCGTGGCTCGAACGCAGGTACGCGCCATGAAAGCCGGTGGACGTCACCAGCACCATGCCGCCGATGCCGCTCGACGCCGACGCACCGCCGGACTTGGTGATGCCCTTCACCGCGAGGCCCGCCGCTTCCGCTTCGAGCGCGCGGCGCTCGAGTTCGGAGGTGGACGGCATCACCGGGTCGAGCAGGTCGAGATCAGGGAACGTGCGCGCCAGCAACGCCGGATCGGCAAGGCCGACATAGTTGTCGTCGGGCGCGACGCGCGCCATCGCCACCGCGCGCTCCGCGAGTTTCGCGATGCCGTCGCCGCCGACATCGTTGGTGGAGACCACCGCCTGCCGCTTGCCGACCAGCACGCGCAAGCCGACGTCGTCGCTCTCCGAGCGTTCGGATTCCTCGACGCGGCCGTCGCGCACCTCGACGCCGTGCGCCACGCCGCGCACCGCGACCGCGTCCGCCGCATCGGCGCCGGCGCGCCGCGCGGCCTCGACGAGCCGCTGCGCGAGGTCG
>CAUJJN010000236.1 GCA_963204905.1 Pseudomonadota bacterium | reverse complement strand
GCGCTTCCATTATCTACGTCGCCTTCCCGAGGTTCGCCCCCGGCATGGCGACCGAACATCGCCAGGCGCGGACGTTATTCCGCCGGGCGGTCACGGATCGAGGCCGCCGCGAAGACATTGCCGTTGTCATATCCGTGACTCCATTGCGTCATCGAGATCGTTGCATTGAAAGCCGGATCGGGCTTACCTTTTCTAAAAAATGCGACACCATTGACTGGGAGGATTCGAGCTTAAGGCGCATGGAGGGCGGTCATGGCTGTGATCAACAAGCCGCATCGGCTGGTGAATGAGGACTCGGCGCACAAGTCGTTGCCGAGCTTCGAGCAGCGCATTTATTCGCCGCATACGATCGCCGCGCTCGTGGCCGAGCTTGAAGGGCAGGGTGTCGATCCGGCTGCGGCGCTTGACGGAACGGATCTGGCCGCGCCACAGCTCAGTCGTCACACCACCAAGGTATCGTACCGGCAACTCGATCAGGTTATCCGCAACGCGATCCGGCTCTCGAAGGACCCGGCGCTGGCCTTGCGTGCCGGCCAGCGGATGCACGTCACGACTTACGGAATGTATGGCTACGCCCTGTTGAGCAGCGCAACGCCCGCCGAGGCGCGCGATTTCGCCGCGCGATACATTCGGGTCGTCGGTCCTGTTTGCGATTGCACGATGTCGAGCGATGGGACGACCGTTTTCGTTGCCTTCCAGCCCATGCACTGGCCCGATCCCACCGAAAGCGCTCATCGTTTCGCGGTCGAGTTCGCCTTGTCGGCTCACCTCACGGCAACCCGCGATCATGCCGGATCAGACTACGCTTTCTCGCGCGTGCTGCTCGACTATGCGCCGCCGCCCCATGCCGACATATACGAGCGGATATTCCAGTGCCCCGTTGAATTCCATCAGATCGGCTGCGGCTACGAACACATCGAGGGCGATCGCGTCGTGAAGCTTGCCGATCCGCGTACCCATGCGATGGCGCGCGAGATGTGCGAGCAATTGCTCGACGAGATCAATCGCACGGGCGGCATCGCCGCCGACATCCGTCGGCTCCTGATCGAGCAGCCGGGGCGTTATCCGAGTATCGAAACCATCGCCGAGAAGCTCGAGATGTATCCGCGGGCGCTGCGGCGCAAGCTCGAGGCGGAAGGTACGTCCTATCGCGATCTTCTTGCGGAGGTGCGGATGCGGCTGGCCATCGAGTATCTGCGCAAGACGCAAATGACCAACGAGGAAATCGCCGGCCGGCTGGGCTACAGCGACGCGGCCAACTTCCGCCACGCGTTCATTCGCTGGACGGGAAAAAGCCCGTCCGATTTCCGCAGCGCCACCCGCGTGTTGTGAACCGCGTCGCGGCGCGTCTCGTTTTCTGTCCGTAAATCACCTGAAAACTGGATCGTTCGAACCTTCCCTGCTGAAAAACCCGTGGATAGCCTTCCGGGATCGATCGTGATCGATCGCAATCAAAGCCGGCATCCCCTGCCGGACGGCACTTCGAATGCCGGAGGAACGCTGAAACATGTATCGGCCGACCCCCAATCTCGTGCAGCGCATCCATTTGACGCAACGGATCGTCGCGGTTGTCGATGTTCTCGAAGAGGAAGGCATTTCCTCTTCGCGGGCTCTGGCCGGAAGCGGGCTCAAGAGCACCGATCTCCGCTCGCCCGACACCCGTGTGTCCTATCGTCAGGTGGAGACCGTCTTCCGCAACGCGACCCAACTGTCGGGCGATCCGTCGATCGCGTTCCGCGCCGGGCAGCGAATGCATGTTGTCGGGTACGGGATGTATGGCTATGCGCTGCTGAGCAGTCCGACCCGCGAGGAGGGCATCGAGTTCGCCATCAAGTACAGCCGCCACCTCGGCATGGTTGCCGACGTGGCGTTCTCGCGAGACGACGACACGGCGACCTACACGCTGGCCGCGCTGCTGTCTCGCAATTCGGCCAAGGAGGTCTACCGGTTCGCACTGGAATTCGCGTTCGCCACCTGCCTGACCTTCAGCACCGACGTGTACGGCCCCTCGTTCCGCTTCTCGAGTCTGCGCGCGTCGTATCCGCAGCCGCCGCATGTCGATCTGTATCGCACCCTGTTCCAGTGTCCGGTTCTGTTTGAGCAGGCCGGCAACGAAATGGAATTCGATGTCGGATGGGTCGATCATCCGATGGTTGGTCCCGACCCGACGGCCTGTGTGATGGCGGGCGACATGTGCGAGCCGCTTCTCGACGACGTCAATCGCGACGGCGGCATCGCGGCTGATCTGCGCCGCGCCATGGTCGCGCGCCCCGGCTGGTTTCCCAGCATCGAAACCATGGCGGCGCAATTCTCGGTGCATCCGCGCACGCTGCGCCGAAAACTGGAAGCGGAGCAGATCACCTATCGCCGCATCATTGCCGAGGTGCGCATGAAACTCGCGATCGAGTACTTGCGCAGCACCGAGATGACCAACGATGAAATCGCTGCGCGGCTGGACTACAGCGACGCCGCGAACTTCCGCCATGCGTTTACCCGCTGGACGCGGAAAAGTCCGTCGGCGTTCCGAAACGGGAAAGAATCTCTCGTTGCTGCGTCGCACACCGCAATTTTTGTCCCAAAGTAACCGTTGGGACGGGCCAATCGCACCTTTCACGCCGCGTGCACGCTCGATAGCGTTTCATCACGTCGCAAAAGTAACGGCAATGCGGACCAACCGCACCAGCATGAGGGAACGTTCCGACATGGAGATGGCCGCGAATGGCAAGAAGCCGCCCTCGAAGCTGCTACTGGCGCTCGAGATGCGCGGCATCTGGGAACTGCAGGCATTCTTTGCGCTCTATCCGTTGTTGCGTCGCGCGCCGCGCGGCGACGGGCACCCTGTGCTGGTGCTCCCCGGCCTGTCCGCCAGCGACGCCTCGACGCGGCCGCTGCGCACGTATCTGAAAGCGCAGGGCTACGCCGCTCATGGCTGGAAGCTCGGGTCAAATCGCGGTCCGCGTCCCGGCGTCGAAGAGGCGATGGATGCGCGGCTGACTGAACTCGCGGATCGTTATCAGCGCAAGGTCAGCCTGATTGGATGGAGTCTCGGCGGCGTCTTCGCGCGCGAACTGGCGCGGCGTTCGCCGTCGCTGGTGCGTCAGGTCATCACGTTGGGCAGCCCATTCGCCAGCGAGCCGAAGGCCAGCAACGCCTGGCGGCTCTACGAATATCTCAGCGAGCGCAAGGTGGACGATTGGCCGGAGCGTGAAGCGATGAAACTGCCGCCGCCGGTGCCGAGTACGGCGATCTATTCGCGCACCGATGGCATCGTGGCCTGGCAGGGCTGCCGCGAACAGGACGCCAGCACCACGCAGAATATCGAGGTCGAAGGCAGCCATTGCGGCCTCGGGCATCACCCGGCGGTCCTGTATGCCATCGCGGATCGGCTGGCGCAGAAGGAAGACGGATGGGCGCCGTTCGATCGCGGCGGTCTGCGCGGGCTGATCTACCCGGATCCGAATCGCGCGGATGACGATTACGCGCGCCTGTTGCAAGCCGAACTGTCCGCCGCCTAGCTGGCTGCGGACCGGCGCGCCGCGCGATATCTCTGATGCGGCGAACGATATCAGGAGGAAGACGCCATGGCAGACAACAACAGTAAATCCGACGGTGGCTTCGCTGCGATGATGCCGTGGCTGGATGATTTCAGGCAGATGGTCGAGAAGTACAAGCTGCCGAACGTCGATATCGCGGCGCTCGTCGAATGGCAGCGCAAGGATATGGAAGCCCTGGTCGAGGCGAACCGGAAAGCCAACGACGGCATTCGCGCGCTGATCGAGCGACGCAACGAAATTCTCGGCGAAACCTTCGCGGAGTGGCAGGCGGCGGTTCAGAATCTGGCCGGCAATATGACCGGCACCGACGCGTTGTCGAAACAGACCGACATCGCGAGGCAGGGCGTCGAAAAGGCCGTCGCGAATTTCCGCGAACTGACGCAACTGGAAATGCAGGCGCATACCGACGCGTGGAAGATCGTGCAGGAGCGGATGCAGGATAACATGGCCAATCTGCAAAAGCTGTTGCAGCCGAAATAGGCCTGTCGTTTCGGTGACGCGGCAATCCAAGACCGCAACCGGCGCCGCGATGCGGCAATGACTTCAAGACTTGAAACGCTGTCGACGCGATTGCCTGTCTGTCGCGACCGGATCGTTACGGCTGGTAGTTGCAATGAGTTTGGCGGAATCGCAGAATTGGATGGGGCAGGCTGCGCCGGCCCGGTGGGCTCGCTGAGGTTTTGGCTCACATAGAACAGAAGAAACGGGGAGGATTTCAGATGAACGACGCATCGCCT
>CAUJJN010000235.1 GCA_963204905.1 Pseudomonadota bacterium | reverse complement strand
TCTCGGCAACCAGCAAGCGGAAGGAATTATGTTCGCAACGGTCTGGTATTGGAATCTGGACAAGCGAACCCGCGAATGGTCCGAACGCTTCTTCGCCCGCAACAAGACGATGCCGGCCGAAGCTCATGCGGCTGTCTACAGCTCCACGCTTCATTTCCTGAAAGCGGTGAAGGCGGCCGGAACCAGCGATCGTACGAAGGTCATGGAAAAGATGCGGGAGCTGCCCGTCAGCGACTTCTATACCGATAACGTCAAACTGCGTGAGGACGGCCGCCTGCCGCGCAAGGCCTACATCGCGCAAATCAAGCCACCTTCCGCAGCCAAGGAGCCGTGGGACTATTATCAAATCGTGTCTGAGGTCGCCCCCGAAACCGCTTGGCGGCCGCTCAGCGACAAGGCGTGCCCGCTTCTCAAATAAGAGCCATCGGCAGTCCTTGCACTTTCGACCAGCCGCCGATCGCCGGCGGCTGGTCCCTCTCCGGCAAGCGGACTAAGCTGATGATTCCCATCCGCCGGTGGGCCGCCGTGCCGACACAGAGGTCAACGAACAATCACCATGTCGCTCAATAAGACCGCGCTCCGCACTCGACGAATCCACCGAACATCGCTGACCCGCGGGCCGAACGGGCGCATTCGCAAGCTCACACGCGCCGAGAAATCCGAGCAGACGCGCCAGGCGATCTTTGACGCCGCAGCCGAAATCGTGGGGGAATACGGCTATGTCGAAGCCTCCATCTCCCGGATCATGGAACGCGCCGGCTTGGGCCATGGCACGTTCTACGCCTATTTCCAGAGCCGCGACGAGTTGTTCGATCAATTGCTTCCCATCAAGGGGGCCGAAGTTCTCAAGTTCCTCAACGCGCGCGTGAAAGGCGCGTCGAACATCGTGGACGTGGAAATCCGCGGGTTCGATGGCTTTCTCGACTACACCCGACAAAAACCCTGGTTTTTCCGTCTGCTGCATGAGGCGCCGGTTGCGGCGCCCGAGGCCTATCGCAAGCACATCGACAATATCCTCGTCCACTATCGGCGAGCGCTGAAGCGGAGCTGGGACAAGGGCGAGCTTCCCCAATACGACGAAAACGAACTCGACACGCTGGCCTATCTCCTGATCTCCGCTCGCGACTATGTCGTCTCGCAACAGGTTGCTCGAAGCGAGAATATCGACGCAGCACGATCGGGGGCGGTCGAAACCTACCGGAAATTCATCACCCACGGCATGATGACGGCCGCGCGACAATCGGACAAACCGGGCTGATACGAAGCGACCTGCTTTGCACCAACGTAGCTTGTGACCAGCGAAGCCAACCGTAACAAAAATACCAGGGAGAGAAACATGGCAGGAGTTATTCAGGACAAGGACGGCGCGGTCGGCATCCTCACGCTGAATGAGCCCGAGAGCCTGAACGCAATGACACCCGACCTGCTCGGCGCCCTCGCAGAGGCGATCGACGAGATGACGTCAGATCCGGCTGTTCGCGCGCTGGTCCTGACAGGCGCGGGCCGTGGCTTCTGCTCGGGCCAGAATCTGAAAGCCGCCGAGATCCTCGGCAAGGACCTGATCGGCGGCGTGATGAAATTCTATTGGCCGACCTTCAAGGCGTTGCGCGAATGTCGCGTCCCGATTGTGGTCGCCGTGAACGGCGTCGCGGCCGGCGGCGGCTTCAGCCTCGCGATGGCAGGCGATATCGCGATCGCCGGGCGCGCGGCCACCTTCATTCAGGTTTTCAGCCGGATCGGCCTCGTCCCCGATCTCGGCTCGACATGGTTGCTGCCGCGCCTCATCGGTCGCCAGCGCGCGCTCGAACTGATGCTTTTCAATGAGCCGCTAACGGCCGAGCGCGCCAAGGAATGGGGACTGGTGCGCGAGGTGGTCGATGACGCGGCCTTGATGCAGGAAGCTCTCTCGTTGGCGCAGCGTCTCGCACGAGGGCCGACCCGCGCGCTGGTTGCGACCCGGATGCTGCTTGAAGACAGCGAGTTCGCGACTTACGCGGATCAATTCCGCCGCGAGATCGAGATTCAGGCCGACATCCGGCAGAGCAAGGATGCCCTCGAAGGGCGCGCCGCATTCGTCGAGAAGCGCAAGGCGAATTTCATCGGTCAGTGAACAGTAAGACATCGGGAGGAAACGATGGCGGCATCCGAGATCAGTGTCGGCAACCGCGCGCTTGGCAAGATGGTTGTCGGCGGGATTCTGACAACAGCTGCGCGCCGGTTTCGCGATCGCGAGGCGATCTATTGCGTCAGCACCGGTCGCCGATTCAGCTTCGGGCAAATCAACCGGCGTTGCAATCGCCTGGCACACGGACTGTCCGGCCTTGGCTACGCGAAATCCGATGTCGTCGCCTTTCTGTGCAGCAATCGCGCCGAACTGGCCGAAATTTATTTCGCGCTCGCCAAGCTCGGGCTGGTGGGTATCCCGCTCAACTATCGTCTGGCGCCCACTGAAATCGCCGCCCTCATGCAGGCGATGGGCGCGACCGGCATGATCTTCGATACGCGTTTCGCGAACGCCGCCGAGCAGGTGCGCGCGCGGCTGCCGCAAGTCAGACACTTCATTGCGATCGGCGACGCCAGGCCGGATTGGGCGAGCGCTTATGAAGATCTGCTCGCCGGATCGCCGGATCGCGAGCCGGACGTCGTGGTGGAGGAGCACGATCCATTCTATTTCAACCTGACATCCGGCACCACCGGCCTGCCCAAATCCTATGTGCTGACGCATCTCAACAATGCCGCGGTCGGGCAGATGTTCGAAGCCTTCGATGTCACGCAGCGCGATGTGCTGATGACGGTATTTCCAGCCTTCGGCCGCGTCGGCTACGCCTGGATCGTCGCAGGATTGTTGTTCGGCGCGCGCAACGTGATCATGGACTTCCATCCGGGAGAGTTTTTGCGTGTTGTCGAACAGGAACGCGTCACCATTCTCAACCTCGTCGCCACCATGGCCGCGATGGTGCTGGCCGAACCCGGGGTAGGCGCGCGCGATCTTTCGTCACTGCGTGGCCTCGTCTTTGCGGGCTCGATGTTTCCCGCGCCGTTGCGCGAAAAAGTGCAGGCGCAGCTCTGCCCGAACATCTACGAATACTACGGAATGCAGGAAACCGGCGCACTCACCGTTTCGACGCCGGACGACCGCGCCTTTCGTCCCGACTCGATCGGCGCGCCATTGGCCTTCGCTGACGTCCGCATCGAGCGGCCAGACGGCAGCCTCGCGGAGCCGGGAGAAATCGGCGAGATCGTCGGTCGCTCTCCGGCGACGGTGACGCAGTATTTCGACAATCCCGCGAAATCGGCCGAGACGTTCCGGGGTGACTATGTTCACACCGGCGACCTCGGCATGATGGACGAGGAAGGATTTGTTTTCATCCGGGGACGCCTCAAGGACATGATCGTCACCGGCGGCCAGAATGTCCACGCAGCGGAGGTCGAGGAAATCCTGCTGGCGCTTCCCGGCATCGCCGATTGCGCGGTATTCGGTCTGCCGGACGACATGTGGGGCGAACGCGTATCGGCGCTGATCGTGCGCGATCCGCAGCGTGAGATCACCACGGCAGCGGTCGAAGCTCATTGCCGCGAACGCTTGGCCGGCTTCAAGATTCCGCGCACCATCCTGTTCGACGAAAATCCCCTGCCCCGTACACCTACCGGCAAGGTTCAGAAATTTCTGCTGGTCGAACGATTTTCCAACGCGCGGTGACACCCTGCATGTCGGCGGTCATTCAGGCCGCCCGATCATGTTGCTGGCGGCCGCTCCCGTCCGCTCCATCGCAGCATGATGCTTTCGCGCAGCCGGACACCGGTTCGGACTAGGAACGCGCCGAGCACAATCACAAAGCCTCGCTTCTGATTCCGTCAGAAGCGATGAGCTTCGTCTCATCACCACGCGTATCTGAGGGTCCCCTTGCCGGTGTAGCTGGTGATGTTGTTGGAGAACTCGCCCTCGAAGGACGCGGCGAGCGCGAAGCCATTGCGCCAGGCAATCTCGGCGCCAGCGGAGACAAGCGCCGCATTCGGGGCCATCGCCGCGCCGTTGACAAGGAAGCCCGCGCCCGGCAACGCCTGGAAGGTCGCCGCCGCGTTGCGCGTCGTGGCGAAGTTGTGCACCCAGGCGGTACGGCCGCGCAGGGTGAAC
>CAUJJN010000234.1 GCA_963204905.1 Pseudomonadota bacterium | reverse complement strand
TCCGAAATTCTAACCGCTTGCGGAAATGCTTATGCTTACGATCGGCTACTCCTCGCGACCGGATCGCGGGCGAGAAAATTGCCGGATAGCGTCGGGCAAAGCTCGAAAATTCTCTATCTGCGAACGCTTGAAGACGCGGTTGGTTTGAGATCCGTGCTTCGGGAATCGCGTCGAATTGCTGTGATCGGCGGCGGGTTCATCGGGTTAGAGGTTGCCGCCGCCGCTCGGGCGATGGCCTGCGAGGTTTTTCTCTTTGAGATGATGGATCGGATACTATCTCGCGGCATGCCTGTTATCCTGAGCCGTTGGGCTGAGAAATTGCATCGTCTTAACGGAGTCCAGTTCGAATTTGGCTCAAGGATCGATTCAATTCGTCATCAGGATGATGGTTCGTTGCGATTGCGCTGGAACGCTTCATTCGCAAATGTCGACGCAGTCGTTGTCGGGGTCGGGGTTCAACCCAACACCCAACTTGCATCGGACGCGGGACTGGATGTCGATGATGGCGTTGTCGTGGATGATCGCTGCCAGACGTCTGATCCGGCGATCTTCGCTGCGGGAGACGTGACGTCACACCCCGTCTCAGGCGGCGCGTTTCGTCAGCGACTTGAATCCTGGAAGGTGGCCTCGGGCCAATCGTTGGTCGCGGCGAAATCCATGGCAGGGATTGACTCGCGTTATGCGGAGCCGCCGTGGCTATGGTCGGACCAGTTTGGACACAACATTCAGTCGTTAGGAGTGTTACGAAATACTGACCGCAGTGTCGTGCTGGATGATCCTGAAACGAACAATTGGACGGCAATCTTCCTCGATAGTCACGATAAAATTGCCGGCGCAATCGCGGTGAACAACGGCCGTGATATTTCGATGTTAAAGCGTGCCATGCTTCAAGACGGAATCATTCCAGAGAAACTGCTCAGTAGGGCGGCCAGATACCGCTCCCGTTAGCGGCGACTCCTCCTTCCACGCCGAGTGGGTGGGAAATTTTCATGCGATACGTCGATATTGATTGTGAAAAATTCCTGCGTTGCCTTTTGTAGCCGAGGGTTTTCTGATGCTTCCTAACGTTCGCTAAGGCTCTCCGTTCTGCGCTTCTGCTTCCGTTGACGTGGAAGGCGGCGCGCCTCAGGGTAGCTCCTCGATTATAGGGGAGGAGTAACCTTGATACGGCGTGGTCCGGAGTTCGAGCGCAGTGTCCAAATTGAACGCAGATAAGTCGATGCCCTGTCATCAAGGTCGACGCCTTCCGTTTGCGCAGCGGTTGACCTGCACCGTCGCGGAGGCTTGTGAAGTGACCGGTCTCGGGCGGACCAAGATTTATGAATTAATCGGCGATGGTCGAATTACCACTACGACCGTCGGTCGCCGGCGGCTAGTCATTGTGCAATCACTGCTGGTTCTGGTTGGCAGCAATAAGACACCAGCCGACCGTGGCTAGGCTCGCGGCTCCTGATGACAGTCACCCGAACAGGTGCGGAAGCTGTCGACAGCCGGCCCATCGAATCGATCGTGAAATAGCTCTTGATCAATTGTGTATCAGTCCGGAAAGACGAGAGTGCGCTCCGGGCTTGGGGCCGCGGAGCCAAGCCTGCAGAGCTATGCGTTAGATGGCACAACCTTCTTACCTTCTTCCGCGCCGGCCGCATTTTCACCGGGCCGCGGGACCAGCGATACAACTGCTGCCCGAGCGAGATCTTCCAAGGCCGTCGAGATGTATTTCGCGTAGTGCCGCTCGATCATTTTCACAGAAGTGTTGTGCAATTTAGCAACGTGTTGAATAGGGAGTCCGTTTCGCAAGCCGCGGACGATGCTGGAATGTCGTAACGCATAAGGAATGGCTTCCGGCAGCCCTGCGCGCTCGCGGATGTCATGCCACGGGCGAGTAAGTTCTGCCGTCTTCCACGGACCGCGTTTTGACTTTCTCCAAACGATGCTACCTGCTTCCTGCTCATGACTCCATCGCTCGAACAACGGCGCGTCTCTCGGACGATCTAAGGTTTCCGGTAGGAGGACTTCGATGACATCTTCGCCAACCGGAACCGGAACGGAGCCACCGTTGCCGCCACGCCCCTTATAGGAACCCGGTACCATCAAGCGTCGTTCTATCCGTTGTGCGTCACTGACGCGCATTCGCCTTGCCTGCGCAAATCGCGCGCCCGTGGCTGCAAGGCACACGACAATGCGATATAGGTCGCCTTCAAATCCCTGCTCATCATCGATCTCGCATGCCGCTCGAAGCAAGGTGCTGATCTGCCCGTCGGTGAGGATTTGATTGTCTCGAGCGACAGATATCTCGTCATCCTCATCAATGCGCTCAGCCTTAAACCCGTCTTTCACAATGGCGAGGAATGTTGGATTCAGCTTCTTTTGTTCCGCCGTTAAGCGTGGCCATGCTGCATTCAGCGCCGCCTTCAGGTCGTTTATGAGCCGCTGCTTTGTCGTGGCCTTCAATTCTACACGAAGGTCCTCTCGCCACGTGAGGAGGTGATCTTCCTGTAGCGCGTGCAAATGGACGTCGGCGAGAGAGGCAGCCTCAACGGCTTTCTGGCTACCGCGCTCTTCTTGACCAAGAACGTAGCGCCGCAAGCGGTGACCAGCATCCGATCGAACCTCGCGGCCAGCCCTGCGGCTGTCACGGGCATTACGCTCTCTGATGTATGTCTCTACAGCAGTCCGCACGGTGGGCATCGGTCCGGCAGCTTGGGCCGCCGCTTCTATTCTGGACCGGGTGACGTGCTCCCGCGCTTGGGACACCGCCTGCTCGAACGTCAGCGTTCCTTCGGCAGGCTTGTCGTTGACGTCGTTGGCGACGCCGACCGGCGCCTGCTTGTAGTTGGCTCCGCGGTGGTGATTACGCCAACGCACGAACCACACGCCGCTCCGCTTGCCCTTGCGATAGCCTAGGTGCGCCTCGGCATCGAGGCGGCGCCAATGCGCGCCAAGCTCCAACCGGGCGCGCGCCTTAGCGGTCGTGATCTGAGCCTCTGTCAGTGTTTTCGCCACAGCACTTGACCCCAAAGTCGTCGAATATCCGTTGAATAAGCATCGGCGTACAAGGCCGAACGGCAACGGACAAGTTTCAACTAAGCAATTGATAAGCTTGGATTGTGGCGAACGAATGTGAACTGGCCAAAAAAAATTTCCCGCCCTCTCAAGGCTGAAACAGGGGTTCGATTCCCCTAGGGAGCGCCAAAATTTAATCTGATCGATTTTTTGTCGTTGGATAAATTTTGAGCGGCGGACAGGACACCGCTTCAGCTTGCCAGCGAGAGCTGCGCCGAGGCCGTGGTTTCACCGTCACCCCACAATAGCCAACTGTGAGCGCGAATGGACGCCTGCTGTTGAAGCAGCAGGCCTCCAAAGTCAGAATGCTGTCTCCCCTGAAGTAATCAGCATTCGCGAACCTGCGCGTGCGGCCCGTGTCGAGACGACCCCCTTGCCACCCAACGCCGTAGCGTTGCTGGCGGCAGCACGCGCGCGTTAAAGCCGATCGCAATGGCGGGATATGCGATCGTCCCTGGCAGATGATCAGGCGCAATATGTTTTCTCGATCTCGGGAGCGAATGAGCGTGGCTCTATGGGCGGTCCTGATGATCGTGACACCTGACGGGGCATCATGCTAATTTTGGGACACGGCCCGTTTAGTGATCGAAAGCATGAAAATACGGCCACAAAGGTGAAAATTTAGCCATCAAAGAAGAGTTAGTTCCAGAATTAGTATCTGTATATCGTATATAAAACATCGATATATCATTTAGTTATTGTGTATCACCAAAACTCATCCCGATTTCGTATCAAAAATTTGACATTGAGGATCATCTCTGCGAACCTTCGATCGTCGCAAGTTTGTGGATCCATCATGATCGACTGTTCTTCGTTGCGTTGCGGGCGCGCGCGCATTCTTTCGGTCCAGGGGGCTGGTCAGATTTCGTTCCGCCATTCGCGAAGTGGGACGTGAAGGATGCTGGGATTCGAACTCTCAGAACCCGCGACACTTGACGAAGCGTTCGATCTTCTTGCCGGCGGCGATCCTGGTGTGCGCCCGATGGGCGGCGGAACGGCGCTGATGCTGATGATGAAGGCGCAGATCTTCAAGCCGGAGCGCCTCGTCAGTCTGCGGAATGTCGGCGGTTGTTTCGATGGATTGCGGATTGATGCGGACCGGTCGCACATCCGCATTGGCGGCATGACGACTTTCGCGGAGATCGAGCATTCGCCGATGGTCATGCAGCATCTGCCGGCGGTGGTGCGCACCATGAAGACGCTGGCCAACATCCGGGTTCGCCATGTGGCGTCGGTGGGCGGAAATCTCGCGCATGCCGATCCGCATCTCGATCTTCCTCCGGTCTGGATGGCGCATGCGGCCAGTGTGCGCATCCTCAGCAGGACCGGTGAGCGCGTGATCCCGGTCGAGGAATTGTTCGCTGGCTACTATGAGACGACGCTGGAGGGCGGCGAGTTGATCGCCGAGGTGATCGTTCCGGTTCGGCCCGAATGGATCGCGACCTATACGAAGGTCACGACGCGTTCCGCGCATGATTGGCCCGCGCTGGGCCTCGCGGTCTCCACCAATCTTCAGGGGCGGCATGTCGGCGATCTGCGCCTCGTTCTCAGCGCGGCGCTTGATCGGCCGACGCGGCTGGTTGCGGCTGAAAGCGAATTGCGGGGGGGTGATCTCAGCGAGATGTCATTGAAGCGCGCCGGCGAGGCGGCGGTCGCGGAAGTCGAAATTCATTCCGACAGCCGCGGCTCGGCTGCTTACAAGCAGCATCTTCTGCGTGTGCATCTTGCGCGCACGATGCGCTCGCTGATCGGAGTGTAAGGTCATGGTGGCGCTGATGC
>CAUJJN010000233.1 GCA_963204905.1 Pseudomonadota bacterium | reverse complement strand
TACGTATGTAAATGTTATTTACATTCACGCGGCCATCCACCTAGGGAGATGCACATGACGCCCACCGCAGACGTTCACCGCTGGAACGGCCCGACGGAGGGCCAGTACCGGCGCCCCGGCTTTTTCGAGTCGCCCTGGCATCCGGGCTGGATCGCCTTGACGGTGCTCGGTTTTATCTTCTGGTGGCCGGTTGGCCTTGCACTTCTCTTCTACACACTCGGGAGCAGGAAAATGGGATGCTGGAGCCATAGCGACCGCTGGTCGAACAAGATGGAGCGGATGCAGTACAAGATGGAGCGGATGCGCGACCGCATGGAGCGCCGTGGCTTCGGCTTCGGTCCGCCCTCGAGCGGCAACCGCGCCTTCGACGAGTACCGCGTCGAGACGCTCCGTCGGCTTGAGGAAGAGCAGAAGGAGTTCAAGGACTTCCTGGAACGTCTCCGCCACGCCCGTGACAAGGAGGAGTTCGACCAGTTCATGGCGCAGCACCGCGCGCGTCCGACGCCTCCGTCCGACGGCCAGCCGCAGGCGTAACCGCTCCGCATTGTCAACGATCGTTACATCGCCGCCCATCCGTACCCGGATGGGCGGCGATGCTGTTTTTGATGGAAATTTTCCCTGAGGTTGAAGGGAAAACGGCTTTGATAACCCCGCGTTAACCATGACGAGCGCTTGGTTGAGCGCGGGAAAACCGCCGTCAGCCCTCGTTTTGACACGTTGGCAGGGGATGCAGGTTCCGGCTTTGGACGGGCCCCCCATGCGAACTGGCAGAACCAGCGTCGGAAGACGACGCGGTGTGGCGCGTGATCGCGAACGGCGAGGCACGCGGCTCCCGGGAATGATTGGGACACTTGCGTTGAGAGGATATCGCTTATGAACCCGGCCGATGTGGCGCAGTCAGCTTTGCCGCTGGCCTCCTCCGACGTTTCGCTCGTTGCGCTGTTCTTCCAGGCCCATTGGGTGGTGAAGGCAGTGATGCTCGGCCTGTTGGCCTGTTCGGTGTGGGTCTGGGCGATCGCGATCGACAAGATCCTGCTGTACAGCCGCACCCGGCGGGCAATGGACCGTTTTGAACAGGCCTTCTGGTCCGGCGAATCGATCGAGGAGCTGTATCGCTCGCTCGCGTCCAAGCCGACGCAGTCGATGGCAGCCTGCTTTGTCGCCGCGATGCGGGAATGGAAGCGATCGTTCGAGAGCCAGGCGCGCTCGTTCGCTGGCCTTCAGATGCGAATCGAGAAGGTAATGAACGTTTCGATCGCGCGCGAGATCGAGCGGCTCGAGCGCCGCCTGCTGGTGCTGGCGACCGTCGGCTCCGCCGGCCCCTTCGTCGGCTTGTTCGGCACCGTCTGGGGCATCATGTCGAGCTTTCAGTCGATCGCGGCGTCCAAAAATACATCGCTGGCGGTTGTGGCGCCCGGTATCGCGGAAGCGCTGTTCGCGACCGCCGTCGGCCTTATCGCCGCCATCCCGGCGACTATTTTCTACAATAAGTTCACGGCAGAGGTGAATCGGCAGGCGCAGCGTCTGGAAGGATTCGCCGATGAGTTCTCGGCGATCCTGTCGCGTCAGATCGACGAGCGTGCGTGAGTGTGAGGGGCCAATCGTGAGCACCGCATCATGGGCATGAACATCGCGGGAGCGTCGGGAGGCGGGCGTGGCCGGCGTCGGCGTGCGGCGCCGATGGCCGACATCAACGTCACGCCGATGGTCGACGTCATGCTGGTGTTGCTGATCATCTTCATGGTCTCGGCGCCGCTGCTGACGGTCGGAGTGCCGCTGGATCTGCCGCAGACCCAGGCCAAGAGCCTTGATCAGGACAAGAACCCCCTGACACTGTCGGTCAATCTCAAAGGGCAGGTATTTCTTAACGACACCGAAATCGCCGTCGACGAACTCGTTCCGAAGTTGAAGGCAATCACCGAGGCGCGCGCCGGAATGGACGAGCGCATCTTCGTTCGCGGCGACAAGAAAGTCGATTACGGCGCCGTCATGAAGGTCATGGGTCGGCTGTCGGCCGCTGGATTCCGTCGTGTCGCGCTGGTGACCGAGGTGGAGCAAGGAAGCTGAGGTGAAAGTCGACAAGACCCTCGTCGCGTCGGTTGCCCTGCACGTCCTCGTGATCGGGTGGGGCCTCGTGTCGTTTTCTGCCCGCTCGCTGGAAGCGCCTCCGCCCGAGTCGATGCCGGTTGATATCATCTCCGCCGATCAACTGTCGAAGATCACCGCCGGCAGCAAGAGCGGCGAGAAAGAAAAGCCGAAACCGCTGGTCGAGAAGGTCGCCGAGGCAAAACCGGTCGACGATACGGCAGGCAAAATCAGCGAAAAGCCTGAGGTCAAGACCGAGGCCGCGCCCGAGCCGCCGCCGAAGCCGGTGGAAAAGCCTGTCGAGAAGAAGCCCGATCCGCCGAAGCCGGTAGCCGAGCACAAGCCAAAGGACGAACCCAAGCCGATCGAAAAGAAGCCGGACCCGCCGAAAGTCGATCCGATCGCGGAGGCGTTGAAAAAAGACGAGGCCAAGAAGCCGACGCCGAAGCCGCAGGCCAAGGCTGCGCCGCCGAAGCCCCCGGAGCCGAAGCGCGAGCGCACCTTCGATCAGTCGAAGATCGCGGCCCTGCTCGACAAGCGCGATCCGACCCGTCATGCAGCAACCGGCGAGCAGATCAATTCAACAGCCTCGCTTGGCGCGGCGCACGGCAACGCTGCCACGCTGTCGCAATCAGAACTCGACGCGCTGCGCGCGCGTCTGACCAAGTTGTGGAATGTTCAGGCCGGCACCGAGCGTCCGGAAGAATTGATCGTCGATATTCGCATTCGCCTGACGCCCGACAAGCGGCTGGCTGCGCCGCCGGAGATCGTGTCCCGCGGCTCGTCGCCACGTTATCGGGCAGCTGCTGACGCCGCGATGCGCGCGGTGTTGCAGGCGCAGCCTTATGATATGTTGCGGCCGGCGACGTACGATCAGTGGAAAGATATGATCGTCACATTCGATCCGCGCCAGATGTTCAATGGTTGATGTTTTGTCGATACTCCTGAAGTGAGCGAGCGATGCCCCTGATGCCATCTTTTCCGTCTGCAATGTCGTTGACGCGCCGACACGCGCTGATCGGTGGCGCGGGTGTCGCCGCCGGCTTGCTGTTGCCGTCGCTGGCGCGGGCGCAAACCCGCTTGCAAGTGACGGAGGGCAATGTCGCGCCGCTTCCGATCGCCATTCCGAATTTCGTTGCGGGCACGCCGTCGGACAGCGAAGTCGGCAATGGCGTGGCGCAGGTCATCACCAACAACTTGAAACGCAGCGGTCTGTTCGCGCCGATCGATCAGGCGGCGTTCATCGAGAAGATCAACAATATCGATTCCGCGCCGCAGTTCGCGAACTGGAAAAGCATCAATGCGCAGGCATTGGTGACCGGTCGCATGTCCCGGCAGGGTGATGGTCGGCTCAAGGCCGAGTTCCGATTGTGGGATGTTGCGTCGGGCCAGCAGCTCACCGGCCAGCAATACTTTACCTCGCCGGACTACTGGCGTCGCATTGCCCACATCATATCCGACCAGATCTATGAACGTCTCACCGGCGAGAAGGGTTACTTCGACAGCCGCGTGGTGTTCGTCGACGAGAGCGGCAAGGCGCAAAATCGGGTGAAGCGGCTGGCGCTGATGGACCAGGACGGCGCCAATGTGCGCTACCTGACGCGCGGTGCCGATCTTGTGCTAACGCCCCGGTTCTCGCCCTCGACGCAAGAAATCACTTATATGGAATTTGGGCAGGGCGACCCGCGGGTCTATCTGTTCAATATCGAAACCGGACAGCGCGAAATTGTCGGCAACTTCCCCGGCATGTCGTTCTCGCCGCGATTCTCGCCAGACGGCCAGCGTATCATCATGAGCCTGCAGCAGGGCGGCAACTCGAACTTGTTCGTGATGGATTTGCGTTCCAAGTCGACCACGCGCCTGACCGATACGCCCGCAATCGACACTTCTCCGTCCTATTCGCCGGATGGCGCGCGCATTTGCTTCGAGTCTGATCGCGGCGGAAAGCCGCAGGTTTATGTCATGCCCGCCAGCGGCGGCGGCGCCCAGCGCATTTCGTTCGGGGAGGGGAGCTACTCGACCCCGGTCTGGTCGCCCCGCGGCGACTATATCGCTTTCACCAAGCAGGGCGGTGGTCAGTTCGCGATCGGGATCATGAAGCCTGATGGCTCGGGTGAGCGCATCCTGACCTCTGGCTTCCATAACGAAGGGCCGACGTTCGCCCCCAACGGTCGCGTGGTGATGTTCTTCCGCGATCCGGGTGGAGGTGGTGGGCCTTCGCTCTACACTGTGGATATTTCCGGCCGGAACGAGCAGAAGGTGCCGACGCCGGGCTATGCGTCAGATCCCGCTTGGTCACCGCTGTTATCGTAAACGGTTCGTTACCGCGCTCAACCGCGGCGTGCGGAAGGGCGGGCTCTTATCCCTAGATCACTGATCCTGTGGTGGTTCCGGGACATTCGAAGGGCCGTCGCAATATCTTGGTAACGATGTTCGCTCAGGAAGACTTCATCTGCGCAAGGTATGACTGTGGAGCCTAAACGGGGTCCGCGCGCAGACGATGCAGTTGTTCGAAACAAAAAGACGGCACCAGGACGAACGGTTGTCGCCGACGATTTATGCGGCGCTCGTGGATTCGCTGTTCATGAATCCGACGCCGATGATCTTCGGCGCGTTTGGCCCAGCGATCGCGGCCGCCGTCGTTGCTTTCGTTACCGGTGATGCCTGGTGCTGGCTCAGCGTGCCGCTGTTCATCGCGGTCGGTCTGGCGCGCGCCTATCAGATGTATCGCTACAAGCGGCGCAACGCGGGTTTGACGGTCAACGAAGCGGTCGTCTGGGAAAAACGCTACCGGCTCGGCGCGATCGCTTACGGCATGGCGCTCGGCATCTGGGGCGTCACGGTATTGATGACCACCGACGATGCGGCCGCACATATGTTGTGCGTAACGACCGTAGTGGCCTACACCTCGGGCGGCGTCGGACGAACATTCGGACGGCCGAGTATTTTCCACTTGCAGGTGCTTCTGGGGTGCGGACCGGTTTTCGTGGCCTTGGTCGTGTTTGGCGGCATTTACTATTATGCGCTGGCGCTGCTCAGTTTTGTGTTCTTCGCCGCGATCCGCCGGTTGACGTCGAGTCTGCAACGCATCTACGTCAATGCCTGGATCGCGCGCGAACGCGAGGCCGCGCTGGTCAGTCAGTTCGACACCGCTTTGAATAACATGCCGCACGGCCTTTGCATGTTTAATGCCGACGGTCGGCTCGCGGTGATGAACCATCGCTTCAGCGAGATGATGGGGCTGCCCGGCGAGGTCGTGCTGCGCGGCGTTCATGCGCGCGAGATCGTCGCCGAATGTCGGCGTTCGGAAATTCTCGCCGAAGACAGCGCGAACTTGATTCTGTCGGAAATCGAGAACGCTCAAGCGGGAGAGATCATCACGGTTCAGCCGAACGGCGGCATGCGCGCGCTGTCGTGGACGTTCCAGCCGATGGCCGGGGGCGGCAGCGTTGTGCTGGTGGAAGACATCACCGAGCGGCGCATGGCGGAAGCCAAGATCACCCATCTGGCGCGCTTCGACGAGCTTACTGGCTTGCCCAATCGGGTTAACTTCCGCGACGAAATCGAGCGTTTGCTCGCCGATGCCAACGATACGACATCAGCGCTGTTGTTCATCGATCTCGATCAGTTCAAGCAGGTCAACGATACGCTGGGGCATCCATGCGGTGACCGGTTGCTGTGCATGGTTGCGGACCGGTTGCGCGAGATGATGCGGGCTGATGATTTCGTCGCTCGTTTCGGTGGCGACGAATTTGTCGTATTCCAGCGCAACATCACCTCGAACGAGGATGCCGCGAGTCTCGCGCGCCGCATTGTCGAGCGTTTGAGCGAACGCTACGAGATCGACCTCCATCTGGTGGAAATCGGCGCCAGCGTCGGCATCGCCATCACGTCCCCCTCGATCAGCGCCGACGTGCTGCTCAAGAACGCGGATATGGCGCTCTACCGCGCCAAGGCTGACGGCCGCGGCACTTTCTGCTTCTTCCGTGACGAAATGGCGGAGACGGTCGAAGCTCGCCGTATCCTTGAACTTGATTTACGCCGTGCGCTCGCTGACGAGGAATTCGAGCTGTACTATCAGCCCCTCGTCAACCTGAAGTCTGGGCGCATTCAGACGTGCGAGGCGCTGCTGCGCTGGAATCATCCGGAGCGCGGCACGGTGTCGCCGGTGGATATCATTCCCGTTGCCGAGGACATGGGTCTGATCGTCGATCTGGGGCGCTGGATTCTGCGCAAGGCGTGCATGGAATGCATGAAGTGGCCGGACGGCGTCAGCGTCGCGGTCAATTTCTCGTCGCAGCAATTCCATCAACGCGACGTCCTCAGCGAAGTTCGTTATGCACTGGAGGTGTCAGGGCTTCCGGCCAAGCGCCTCGAGATCGAAATCACCGAATCATCCTTGTTGCGCAACACGCAGTGGACCCGCCACGCGCTGACGCAGTTGAACAATGAGGGCGTGCGGATTTCGCTCGACGATTTTGGCACCGGCTATTCGAGCTTGAGCTACCTGCATAATTTCCCGCTTCACAAGGTCAAGATCGATCGCTCGTTCCTCGAAGGGATCGATACCGATCGTCCGTTGACATTGCTTCGCGGCGTGGCGCGCCTGAGCGCCGATCTCGGCATGTCCGTTGTGGTCGAAGGCATCGAGACGAACGAGCAACTCGAGCTCATCAGCGCTGACGGCACGGTCACCGAAGCGCAAGGCTATCTGTTCAGCCGGCCGGTTCCGGCCGCGACGATCCGTCAATTGTTGAACGCGTCGCATGGGCGTCGGACAGTGGCAAGCAAGCTCGTCGCATTGCCGTCACGATCGGCCGGCTAGCAATTCCTTGTGCTGATGCGACCGCAGCATTTCTATGCACAGCGTTAACCTTACCGATTCGATAGCTTTGCACTTTGCTTAAGAAAGCATTAACTTTTGTAAATGCACCGCGCGTTGCTCAGGACTGCGCAGGAAACTCGCAATGAGCCAGGCTGAACAGACCCGGAGCCGCCCGTTCGAACGGGGCATTGAGCTTCTCGATCATGTTGATTATCAACTGGCCGAAACCGAAGCCGAAAAGGATCAAATCTATCGGCTGCGTTATCGTGCCTATCTCCAGGAAGGCGCGATTCTTCCGAATCCTGACCACAAGATCAGCGACCGCTTTGACGATTTGCCGAACAGTTGGATTTTCGGGGTCCGGCTTGATGGGGAACTGGTAAGTTCACTGCGCATCTCGGTCGCTTCGCCCGAGTATCCGCTCACGCCCTCGGTCGAGGTGTTCCCGGAGTTGCTGAAGCCGGAACTTGCCAAGGGCAAGGTCATGGTGGATCCGACGCGTTTTGTGGCGGAACCGGCGCGCGCCAGTCGATTTCCCGAACTGCCTTATATGACGCTGCGGCTGGCCTATGTCGCCTGTCAGTATTTCAACGCTGACATCGGGCTTGCGTCGGTCCGGGCGGAACATCAGGCTTTCTATCGACGCATATTCCTGCGTACCTTGGCGCCGCCACGCGACTATCCGGGCTTGATCAAGCCGATCAGTTTGATGGCTATCGATTTTCCCGATCAGCGGGAAAGGGTTTTCGCGCGGTTCCCTCACCTTCGGTCGAGTTATTTCGAACGACGCATGTTGTTCGAGCGACGCCATGGCGGCGGGACGACGTCCGTCGTTCGATGGCCCGAGAGGCCCTTCGAGCGGGCTTCGATCGTTCCGAGGTCGTAGGTTCTCAACGCATTTCGAAGCCGGAACTGCTGTCGTCGCGGTTGCTGTCGCGCCGAGCGCCTGCTGCCGCGTCGGCGATCCCATTCACTTTCGTGCCATATTTGCTCGCCATTAACCATGCCGTCCGGTTGTTGGCGGCTGAGGGCATTTGAGGGGTTCTGGCAACGTCTCATCAAGGTTGATGGAACGTTCGCTTAACCAAGCGCCTGTAGACCGGGTCATCAGATAAATCGTGAGCGTGGAGGCTCCGGAATGACCTATCAGAAGCGATTCCTCCAGGGATTGAAGTTGGCCGCTGTGCTGGCTGTGGCGCTGTCGATGGGCGCCTGCGCGAACAAGAATGGGCTCGGCGCCGATGGCGCGGGAGCGGCCGGAGCGGCGACGCCAGGCAGCCAGCAGGATTTCGTGGTGAACGTCGGTGATCGCGTCTTCTTTGAGAGCGACCAGACCGATCTGACCCCGCAGGCCATCGCAACGCTGGAAAAGCAGGTGCAGTGGCTGCAGACCTACAATCGCTACAGCTTCACCATCGAAGGCCATGCCGACGAGCGCGGCACCCGTGAATATAACATCGCGCTCGGCGCACGGCGTGCCCAGTCGGTGCGGTCGTTCTTTGTCTCCCGCGGTATTCCAGCTCAGCGGATGCGCACCATTTCCTACGGCCAGGAACGTCCGGTCGCGGGGGGTAATGATATCTCCAGCAGGTCCCAGAATCGCCGCGCGGTCACAGTGCTGAACGCCGGCTCCTGATCCGCAATCGCAGGGTTCTTTCGGCCGGCGCCTTCGGGCGCCGGTTTTGTTTTGTGGAGGGCGGTTTGGTCGCGGCAAAAACGGCGATCTGATTTTGCCAGATGTGCTCTCGCACGTTATCATTCAGTTGGTCTCGGTTCTGATCGAGCCAGCCGATTCGCACCGAATTCGCATAGTCACATTTTTGGCGTACTCCGATCCTCAAGGTCGAGTTCCGGATCGGCGCCATTTGTTTGTCAGGCCAAAATGTCAGTCAAAACTGCAAAGCCCGCGTTTTATCAATTCGCGCGCCTCACTGCCGTGGTCGCGGCGCTCGCGATGACCTCGTCATCGGTGTTGGCGCAAAACTACGACGATGACAGTGGCGATCCGGCGATGCGGATCGAACGACTGGAAAGCCAGTTGCGCCGTCTTACCGGTCAGAACGAGGAATTGCAGCATCGCAATCGAATGCTTGAGCAGCAGCTCCAGCAGTTGCAGGGCACTGCCGGTGGTCAGGGTGGCGGAGCTTCGATCGGAGGCGCCGGCTCCGCACCTGCGCAACAGGTCAACTCGGCGGGCACCGGTTACGGACAACCGCCGCAGCGCCAACCCTCCTACGGTCAAGCCGCGAATCCGCCGCCGGTCGCCAACCAACCCTCGGCTCCGCAAGAGCAGGTGCCGATTGCCCGCGGACCTGGCCGTGGCGATGCCTTCGATCCGGGCCGCAACCCCAACGCGCCGGGCGCGCCGCAAGTGCTGGGCTCTACCCGAACGCCGGGACAGGGCGCGCCGATAGGGGCGCCCGGCGGTCGTGGAGCCGGGGAGCCGCTCAATCTCTCCAATGTCGGCAGTCCGTCGCAGACCGACAATGGGGGAGGTTTGACAACCTTGCCGCCGTCAGCCTCACCGCGTGATGAGTTCGATCTCGGTATCGGCTACATGCAGCGCAAGGACTATGCACTGGCGGAAGAAACCATGCGTAACTTCTCCCGTCGTTATCCAAACGACCGGCAAGTGGCGGATGCCCAGTACTGGGTTGGCGAGAGCCTGTTTCAACGTCAGAAGTATCGCGAGGCGGCAGAATCCTTCCTGGCCGTCACGTCCAAGTACGATACCTCGGTGAAGGCGCCTGACGCCTTGCTGCGGCTTGGTCAGTCGCTCGCGGCTTTGAACGAAAAGGAGGCGGCTTGCGCGGCTCTGGGCGAAGTGGCGCGGAAATATCCGCAGGCGTCGCGCGGCATTAAGCAAGCGGTGGATCGCGAGCAGAAGCGGGTCAGGTGTTAGGCTCGCTTCGGCATTTGTCGGTGGCTTGCGCGCGATCGTATTTGGTTTGAAAAGGGCGTCGGGGCGGGGTCGCAGATTTCGGTTCGCCTCTCCGTGCGGGTTGCGATCATGTCCGACGAACAATCTCCAGTTTCGGCAAGCGAAGCCAGATCGTTGTTTGCGGAATGGAAGCTGGCGCCGGCGCTGGTTCTGGCCGTGTCGGGTGGTCCGGATTCAGTCGCGATGCTGTGGCTTGCGGCTCGCTGGCGACGTGCGTTGAAGGACGGTCCGCGTCTGGTCGCCGTCACTGTTGATCATCAATTGCGTCCCAATGCCCAAGCCGAGGCTGCCGCCGTCAAGCGACTGGCGCGCACGCTTGGGGTCGAGCATCGTACGTTGAAATGGCTGGGGCCGAAGCCTCCGACTGGCGTACCGGCGGCGGCCAGGAAGGCGCGTTATTCCCTTCTGCTGAAAGCGGCGCGCCGATATCGAGCAGACCATATTCTGACGGCCCACACCCGCGACGATCAAGCCGAAACCCTATTGATGCGGATGGCGCGGGGCAGCGGTATCGCGGGTCTGGGGGCTATGGCGCGGCAGTCACCGCGCGAGGACGCCATCATCGCCCGGCCGCTCCTCCAGGTGCCGAAGGCGCGGCTGCTGGCAACACTGGACAAAGCCGGGATCTCCTATGTCCTCGACCCGACCAACACCGATGCCCGATATACTCGTCCGCGGTTCCGTGCCCTGATGCCCTTGTTGGCGGCTGAGGGGTGTGATGCGCGCAATCTGACCCGTCTGGCGGGCCGGCTCGGACGTGCCAACGCCGCGCTGGAATTGATGACAGACGGCGCCGAGCGGTTTTTGGCGATCCGTGGCGGCGGGCAGGAGAATAGCTTCGACCTGGGCGCGTTCAATGCACTGTCCGAGGAAATCCGTGTCCGTGTCTTGTCGCGCGCGGTCGGCCGTGTTGCCACTGAAGGCACCCCCGAATTGGGAAAGGTGGAAGCTCTGGCGGGAGCTATCGAGGCTGCGGGCAAGGCATCCGCGAGCGCCGGCAAGTCAGATCGTTTCCGACAGACTCTTGCCGGGGCGCTGATCACCGTTGCCAAGGGGCGCATTCGGATTGATCCGGCGCCCCCACGGCAGGGCCGGGGCACTACGGGGCGGGTCCAATCGTCGGATCGGGCGTCGGGAGGCGGTTAGACATTGACCAGAATTGCCATTATTTGAACCGGAATGACGCTAAGGTGCATTCAACTGTTGCCAGATGCGCTAAATAGTCCTGAGCAGTTCCCTTGGCAGGGGCTGGCGCGACACTTAAATAAAAGAACATCCGTCCAAGGCAGGAGGCCGCGCGGTGCGCGGCCACGAAGGAACCTCGATGAACGCCAATCTGCGCAATTTCGCCCTCTGGGTCATCATCGTCTTGCTGCTGTTGGCCTTGTTCACGCTGTTTCAGAACCCGGGCCAGCGCACCTCGTCGCAGGACATCTCGTTCTCGCAACTCCTCACTGAAGTCGACCAGAATCACGTTCGCGACGTGGTGATCCAGGGGCCGGAAATCCACGGCACCTTCACCAACGGCGCGAGCTTCCAAACCTATGCGCCAAACGATCCTGGGCTGGTGAAGAAGCTCTATGACGCCAAGGTTCAGATTACCGCCAAACCGCAAGGCGACAACGTGCCGTGGTTTGTGTCGCTGCTGGTGTCATGGCTGCCGTTCATCGCTCTGATCGGCGTGTGGGTGTTCCTGTCCCGTCAGATGCAGGGCGGCGCCGGCAAGGCGATGGGCTTTGGCAAATCGCGCGCCAAAATGCTGACCGAAGCTCACGGGCGCGTGACGTTCGAGGACGTCGCCGGCGTCGATGAAGCCAAGCAGGACTTGCAGGAGATCGTTGAATTCTTGCGCGATCCCGGCAAGTTCCAGCGGCTCGGCGGACGTATTCCGCGCGGCGTGTTGCTGGTCGGACCTCCCGGAACGGGCAAGACCTTGATCGCGCGTGCGGTGGCCGGTGAAGCCAACGTTCCGTTCTTCACCATCTCGGGCTCGGACTTCGTCGAGATGTTCGTCGGCGTCGGTGCGAGCCGCGTCCGTGACATGTTCGAGCAGGCGAAGAAGAACGCGCCGTGCATCATCTTCATCGACGAAATCGATGCGGTCGGCCGTCATCGCGGCGCCGGTCTCGGCGGCGGCAATGATGAGCGCGAGCAGACGTTGAACCAGTTGCTGGTCGAAATGGACGGCTTCGAGGCGAATGAGGGCGTAATCCTGATCGCCGCGACCAACCGCCCCGACGTGCTCGATCCTGCACTGCTGCGTCCGGGCCGTTTCGACCGTCAGGTCGTCGTGCCGAATCCCGACGTGCAGGGCCGCGAGCAAATCCTCAAGGTCCACGTCCGCAAGGTGCCGCTGGCTCCGGATATCAACCTCAAGACCATCGCGCGTGGCACACCGGGCTTCTCCGGCGCCGACTTGATGAATCTCGTCAACGAAGCGGCGCTCACCGCTGCCCGTCGCAACAAGCGGATGGTGACGCAGGCCGAGTTCGAAGAGGCCAAGGACAAGGTGATGATGGGCGCCGAGCGCAAGTCGCTCGTTATGTCCGAAGAAGAGAAGATGCTGACGGCCTATCACGAGGGCGGTCACGCCATCGTTGGTCTCAATGTGCCCGCGACCGATCCGATCCACAAGGCGACGATCATTCCGCGCGGACGCGCGCTCGGCATGGTCATGCAATTGCCGGAGCGCGACAAGATGTCGATGTCGCTGGAGCAGATGACCTCGCGCCTCGCTATCATGATGGGTGGCCGTGTCGCGGAAGAACTGATCTTCGGCCGCAACAAAGTCACGTCCGGCGCGTCGTCGGATATCGAACAGGCGACGCGTCTGGCCAAGATGATGGTGACCCGCTGGGGCCTGTCGGACGAACTCGGCACGGTGGCCTATGGCGAGAACAATGACGAAGTGTTCCTCGGCATGCAGGTCAACCGCCAGCAGAACGTCTCGGAAGCCACCGCGCAGAAGATCGATTCGGAAGTGAAGCGCCTGGTCGAGGAAGGCTACAACGAGGCGACGCGCATCCTCACCGAAAAGCGCGGCGATCTCGAAACGCTGGCCAAGGGCCTGCTCGAGTTCGAAACCCTGTCGGGAGATGAAATCGCCGATTTGCTCGACGGCAAGAAGCCGAACCGTGAATCGGTGCTTGAGCCCACCGGGCCTCGCACGTCCGCGGTGCCCCCGGCGGGCAAGCAGCGTCCGCGTCCGGACTCCGATCCGGGGCTGGAGCCGCAACCGCAAGCTTAGTGCTGCGATATCAATCTCACTAACACGCGGCGGAAACGCCGCGTTTTTTGTTGCGCTCTCGTTCGCAACGCATCGGCTCGGGTGCGGGCCGGCCAAGGCTGTGTCCTGGGTGAACGGCAGCGCATAACGACTATGATCTGGCGCAGCTTGACCGGACGGCGACATGTCCGCAGGCATGAGGTCATGCGGGTCTCATCATGACATCGAAATTGACAAAGGCTCCCGCCTATTGGGCGGCGGACGCGATCTGGCCGGGTATCGTCGCTATAGGCCCGATGCTGCCGGGAACGCTGGCATTCGGCATGGCGTTCGGCGCGCTTTGCGCACAGAAGCAGTTCTCGTTGGCCGAGGTCGAAGTGATGATGGCCTTTGTTTATGGTGGGCTGTCGCAATTCGTTGCGGTTCAGGCGTGGCCCGATCACCTGACGGCTTCGTCGATCGCGACGCTGGCGCTATTGACGCTGACGGTGAATATCCGCTTCGGGTTGATGAGCGCATCGCTGCGATCATGGTTCGGGACGTTGCCGCCCTGGCAATCCTATCCCTCGATGCTGCTGGTGACCGACGGCGGTTGGCTGGCGGCGACGCGTTATCGCGATCACGGTGGCGCTAATGCCTGGTTCTTCGTCAGTGGCGCTCTGGTTCTCTATTTTCTTTGGCTGGTTGCGGCGATTCCTGGTTATGTGCTCGCGGAGCAACTGGCCGATCCCAGGAAGTACGGTGTCGATCTGGCGATGCCGGCGTTCTATGCGGCAATGCTGGTGCCCGCCTGGAAAGGTCTGCGCCGGGCTGTTCCGTGGGGCGTGGCCGGGGTCGTCGCGCTTGGCGTGCATTGGCTGGTCCCGGGCTGGTGGTTCATTATTGTCGGCGCGATCTCGGGCGCTGTCAGCGCCGGCCTGATGCCGCCCGACGATGCATCGCGGGAGCGGTCGCATGGCTGACGTCCTGCGCAGCGATGTGATGCTGGCATTCGCGGTCATGACCGCGGTCACGGTGATGGCTCGGCTCGGCGGCTTCTGGCTGATGTCCTATGTCCCGGTGACGCCCCGGGTGCGCCGCATGCTCGATGCGTTGCCGGGGTCGATCATTGTCGCGGCGGCGCTGCCTGTTGCGGTCAATGGCGGCCCTGTAGTGATGTTCGCCATCCTGGCCGCGATCGCCGCCACGATTCTCTCGCGTAACGATTTCATCGCCGTCATCGTCGGCATGGCGGTGGCGGCACTGGCGCGCGCGGCCGGTTTCGGCGGTTGAAACCGCCCGATTTCGGCTTGGATCGCTACCTCAGAGTGGTGATGATCCTTTTTACAATCAAAGGCTTGTCATTGGCCCTGAATAGGTGTTCACTTTTTCTAGGGACGAAACACTCAGGGCAATCGAATCCATGGTCTATCGGCGCACCCAGCAGGTTGTGAAACGTCTGGCGGCGCGGCGAAGCGCCATTCTCGTCGCCGCCCGTGATGCTGCCATCGAGGGCGGAATGAGCGCGGTGCAGATTGCCCCGGTCGCGGCACGGGCCAATGTCGCAGCGGGAACGGTTTATCGTTATTTCCCGTCGAAGGCCGAGCTGATTTCCGAACTGATCGTCGATGTGTCGCGTGACGAGTTGGCCGCGATCCGCCGCGCGGCGGACGCAGCGCCCGGACCGTCGTCGGCATTGGCTGCGGCCGTTACCACGATCGCCGTGCATATTGTTTCCCATCGCAAACTGGCATGGGGAATTCTGGCCGAGCCGGTCGATGTTGATGTCAGCGAGTCCCGGCTGGCGTGTCGCCGCGATATCGCGGGAGAAATCGAACAGCGGATCGCAGCCGCGGTTCGCGCCGGTCACTTGCCGGCGCAGGACACTGCGCTGGCCGCGACGGCATTGCTGGGGGCCTTGCATGAATCGCTGGTTGGCCCGCTGGCGCCGGCCAACCTCAACGATCCGATCAAACTCCGCGATGCGGTGCAGACCGCGACATTGCTCGCGTTGCGCGCTGTCGGCGTGATGGACGCGCGAGCGCGCGGCCTGGTGGTTCAATCTGTGCTGCCGGCCAAGATGGCCATCGGCGCCTGAGCGTTCCGCCGATTACTGTTTGATTTTGCCGTCCTTGTCGAATTGCGCGAGGAAGGCCCAGAGATTGTCGATTTCCGATTCCTTGGTGATACCGGCGAAAACCATCTTGGTGCCGGGGATCTTGGCCTTGGGCGCCTTGATGTAGTCCTTGAACTCCTTCTCGTTCCAGGTGATGCCCGAATTCTTGTTGGCATCCGAATAGCTGTAGCCCTCCACCGAGCCCGACTTGCGGCCGTTCAAACCATTCAACTCGGGGCCGACCTTGTTCTTGGCGTTCTCGCCGATGGCATGACAAGCCAGGCACTTGTTGAAGGCGGTCTTGCCGGCGGCGACGTCCTGCGCGTGAGCCGCAGAGATGGCGAACGAGAAGGCGATGGCCGTAACGGTGAAAAGTTTCATGGAAATTGTCCGGGTTGTGAGATGACGTGTTGAACTGCGCCCAACGCGCCGCGCAAAGAAGTTGATCTTTCTCGCGGGAGGCGCGTAAATGTGATGCCACATTAGAGTTGTTCCAGACAAGCGGGCTATAGTCGTAGGTCTTGTGGCTGGCGCAGAGCCTCAGTTTTCCCGCTATTCGGAGAGCGTTGATGTCCATCAAGATGCCGGTGCCGGACGCTGGCGTGCTCAGCCGCCGTGAAGAGATTATCGCTGCCTTGCGGCGCATCGTGCCGGGTGAAGGGGTGATCTCCAGCGCCGCGGAGATGGTCCCATACGAATCCGATGCGCTGAACTCCTACCGTCAGCCGCCGATGGTGGTGGTGTTGCCCGACACCACCGAACAGGTCGCGCAGGTCTTGAAGTATTGTCATGACAATGGCGTTCGCGTCGTGCCCCGTGGGTCGGGTACGTCGCTGTCGGGCGGATCGCTGCCGCTGGCCGATGCGGTGCTGCTCGGCATGAGCAAGTTCAAGCGCATCCGTGAAATCGACTTTGACAACCGTGTCGTCGTCACTGAGCCCGGCGTGACCAATCTCGCTATCAGCCAGGCGGTGGCTCATGCCGGCTTCTATTACGCGCCGGACCCCTCGTCGCAGATCGCCTGTTCGATCGGCGGCAACATCGCGGAAAATTCCGGCGGCGTGCACTGCCTGAAATACGGCATGACCACCAACAATGTGCTGGGTTGCGAGATCGTCCTCATCACCGGTGAGATTTTGCGGATCGGCGGCAAGGCGCCGGAGTGCTCGGGCTACGATCTGATGGGGGTGATCACCGGTTCCGAGGGATTGCTCGGCGTCGTCACCGAAATCACTGTGCGCATCCTGCAAAAGGCCGAGACCGCGCGGGCGGTGATGGCTGGCTTTCCCAGCGTGGAATCGGCCGGGGAATGTGTCGCGCGGATCATCGCGGCAGGCATCATTCCCGCCGGCATGGAGATGATGGATAAGCCGGCGACCGCCGCTGCGGAGGCTTTCGTCAATGCCGGCTATCCGCTGGATGTCGAGGCGTTGCTGATCGTCGAATTGGATGGGCCAAAGGTTGAGGTCGATGAACTGATTGTGCGGGTCGACGCCATCGCCCGCGAATGCGGCCAGACCACCTGCCAGATATCCAACTCCGAGGAAGAACGGCTACTGTTCTGGGCCGGGCGCAAGGCGGCATTCCCGGCGGTCGGACGGATTTCGCCGGATTACATCTGCATGGATGGCACCATTCCGCGCGGGCGATTGGCAGAGGCACTGACGCGTATCCGCGAGCTGTCCGAAAAATATCAGTTGCGCTGCGCCAACGTCTTCCATGCCGGCGACGGCAACCTGCATCCGCTGATCCTGTTCGATGCCAATCTCCCGGGAGAGATGGACCGTGCCGAGGCTTTCGGCGCGGACATCCTTCGCACCTGCGTTCAACTCGGTGGCGTTCTCACTGGCGAGCATGGCGTCGGTGTCGAGAAGCGGGACTTGATGCCGGAGATGTTCAGCGAGATCGATCTGGCGCAGCAGCAACGCTTGAAGTGCGCATTCGATTCCAAAGGATTATTGAATCCGGGCAAGGTTTTTCCCACCCTGCATCGCTGCGCCGAGCTTGGCCGCGTTCATGTCCATGCCGGCAAGCTGGCGTTTCCCGAACTTCCGAGATTTTAGAGCATTTCGAGCGGAGCGGGATCCGTTTCGCGTGAAGAAAAAGCGTCAAATCAAAAAGTCCAGGCAGGCGATTGGTGGATATTTTCAAGGTACGTGATGCGGCCGATGTCGAGCAGGTGGTGCAGGCCGCACTCGCCAACGAGCAACCTCTCGAAGTGATCGGTCACGGCAGCAAGCGCGGTGTGGGTCATACGCTGGTGACCAACGCGGTGCTCGACATGTCAGCGCTCGATACGATCGTCTCCTACGAGCCCAACGAGTTGCTTCTCACCATCGGAGCCGGCGCGCCGCTCGCCGATGTGCTGTCGCTGATCGATTCCAAGAACCAGCATTTTGCGTTCGAGCCGGTGAATTTGGCCAAGTTGCTCGGAACCGGTCATGATGCCGGAACTATCGGTGGAATGCTGGCGGCGGGGTTCGCCGGCCCGCGCCGGATCAAGGACGGCGGTGCGCGCGACCATCTGCTTGGCGCGCACGCGGTGTCCGGCTTCGGCGAGACCTTCAAGACTGGCGGCAAGGTGGTGAAGAACGTCACCGGCTACGATCTCTGCAAATTGTTGTGCGGGTCGTTTGGCACCCTGGCGGTCATGACCGAGGTGACGTTGAAAGTGATGCCGCGCCCCGAGTGCCGACACACCCTTGTGTTGCGCGGCCTCGATGATGTGACGGCAGTGCGGGCGATGACGGCGGCGCTGGGCTCACCCTATGATGTCTCGGGGGCAGCGCATCTGCCGGCCGCGGTGCTGCAAGATGCAAGTTCTCAACTGACAGAAATCGCCGACGGCAAGGCGCTGACCCTGTTGCGGCTTGAAGGTATTGCGGCGTCGGTGAAGCATCGAGCGGGATCATTGACGGCGGCGCTGGCGACTTACGGCGCGGCCGATGTCCTCGACGACGATGTGTCGACGGCTCTTTGGCCGCTCGTGCGCGATGTCACGCCGTTCGCCGCCGATGGGGCTTTTGGCGAACGGCCGGTGTGGCGGATCGTTTGCCCGCCAGCGTCGGGTGGCAAGCTCGGGCAGGGACTGGCCGGCGATACCGGCGGCGAAATCCTATACGACTGGGGCGGCGGTTTGATCTGGGCGGCGTTACCCCCCGATTCCGACGCTCATGCCGCACTGGTGCGCGGCCGTGCCGAAGCTGCCGGTGGCCACGCCACTCTGGTACGCGCGCCGGAAGCATTGCGCGGCGGGGTCGATGTATTTCACCCGCCGCCAAGTGGCGTCGCCGCGCTGACCCAGCGGGTCAAGCACAGCTTTGATCCGAAGAATATCCTCAACCGTGGGCGGATGACGCGCGGGACGACGCCATGAGAACCGAATTTACCTTGGCCCAACTGGCCGATCCCGATATCGCCGAAGCCGACAAGATCCTGCGGGCCTGTGTTCACTGCGGCTTCTGTACCGCGACCTGTCCGACCTATGTGCTGCTCGGCGATGAACTCGATAGTCCACGTGGCCGCATCTACCTGATCAAACAGATGCTGGAGAAAGACCAGCCGCCGACTGCCGATGTGGTCAAGCACGTCGACCGCTGCCTGTCGTGCCTCGCTTGCATGACCACCTGTCCCTCCGGCGTGAACTACATGCATCTGGTCGATCAGGCACGGGTCAAGATCGAGAAGGACTATAAGCGCCCTCTGACCGAGCGCGGGTTGCGGCGCGTGCTGGCGTGGGTGCTGCCCGATCCGAAGCTGTTCCGGGTCAGCATGGTGCTGGCACGGATCGCCCGCCCGCTGCTGTCGCTGTTGCCGACCCCATCGGTGGGAAGCACGGCGCCGACGCTTGTGAGCCGGTTGCGAGCGATGTTGTCCCTTGCGCCGCGAAGTCTTCCCCCGGCGGGACCTGCGGCCGGGACGGTGTTTGCAGCGATTGGTCCGCGTCGCGGCCGCGTGGCAATTTTACAGGGCTGCGCCCAACAGGTGCTGGCGCCGCGAATCAATCAGGCGGCGATTCGTTTGCTGACACGTCATGGCATCGAGGTGGTTCTGGTGGCGGACGAAGTCTGTTGCGGCGCGCTGACCCACCACCTCGGACACGACGATGCGGCGCTTGCGAATGCCCGGGCCAACGTCACGGCCTGGGGCAAGGAGATCGACGGCGGTGGTCTCGACGCGATCCTGATCACCACGTCGGGTTGCGGCACCGTCATCAAGGATTACGGCTATTTGCTGCGGGAAGATCGTCAATTTGCCGCGCAGGCGGCCCGCGTTTCCGGGCTGGCGAAAGATATCACCGAGTACGTCGCGACGCTCGGCTTATCGCCGCCAGAGCGTCGCAGCGATCTGGTTGTCGCTTATCATTCGGCGTGTTCGTTGCAGCATGGACAGAAAATCACACAGCTTCCAAAAGATTTGCTTTCCAAGAATGGATTCGTGGTGAAAGATATCCCCGAGAGCCACCTCTGTTGTGGTTCGGCGGGGACTTACAACATTCTCCAGCCTGAGATT
>CAUJJN010000232.1 GCA_963204905.1 Pseudomonadota bacterium | reverse complement strand
CCGGCTTGCACGGCTTCGACGACTTGACCTCGAACTTGTCGAGCGTGCCCGCGATCACGAAATCGTTGTAGTCGAGCTTCAGCGCCCGCGACACACCGTTCTCATAAAGCTCGAACGCCATCGCGTAGGTCGGGGTCTGCTCGCCGCTGTTGGACTTCGCGTCGCGGTCGTAATAGCTGACAGTCACCGGCCAGCGCGTCATCGTTTTCATCGCGTCATTGCTGGTCGACGGGTCGGAGGTGATGACCTTGTCGCCCGCGATCGGTTTGCCGATCACCGTCAACGTATTGTAGATTTTTTCTCCGTTATCCGAGCCGTCGTAGATGGTCAGCTCCAGCAGCGACTTGCCCGCTTGCGCGGCGGCGATGATGCGGCGGACCTGCTCGGTCGGAAACACGATGCTGCCGTCGAGCGTGAAGGTCTTCGCGATCGGCTGCTTCAGCTTGACGGTGATATGATCGCCAGTTCGCTCCGCGATGCCATCGACGCCGGTGGCGGCGCCTTCGTTCATCCTGCTGTCGATCTTGAACCGGTAGCTCTTGCCGGCCGCGTCTTCCCAGCTTGTCGAGCGCAGATCGCTCAGAGTGTTTTTGCCTTCGCTGCCGTTCAGTTCCGAGACCTGACGGAATTCCGAGGTGTAGCCCTCGCAGGCATTACCGGTGAAATTGTACAGAATACGGCCGCGCGCACTCTCTACCGCGGCAGCACCGTTGCGCGATTTGAGCAGGCTGAGATCGTAGGAGGCCTGATGCGGCAGAAACGGAACGGTTGCCGCATGCGCGGACGCCATCCCCAGCAGCACGCCCACGAACGCAGCGCCAGCGATGCGCGGGGCACCGGACAACGGCGGCAGGAATCCATATAAACGACGCATGGCGTCTCCTTGACTCGGACAATCCGTACCATATTGGGGCCCCTATTGGGCCGCAACTGAGGCAATCGCGAGGAAATGATCGCGCGGGACGGACCGGCAAAGCCTTGAGATCGCGTCCGCGACACGCCGCATGACCGACGATCGCTTGCATGTCGCAGGCCGATCGGCGAAATAGACCGCGATGCCCTTTCGGGCCGTCAGCACTTACCGCCACAGCAATTCATTGGGGACGATCATGGCAGGAACAGTCGAACAGAAACTCGCGGCGCAGGGCATCGTACTGCACGAGCCCGCAAGTCCGATCGCGAATTATGTCGGATTCGTCCGCACCGGAAACCTGCTGATCGTGTCGGGTCAGGTCTGCATCAATCCCGAAGGCAAGCTGATCGCCAAGGGCAAGCTCGGCGCCGGCGTCACCGTCGAACAGGGGGCCGCCGCCGCGCGTGGGTGCGCCATCAACCTGCTAGCGCAGGTCAAGGCCGCGCTCGGCGATCTCGACAAGGTGACACGCGTGGTGCGTCTCGGCGGGTTCGTCAACTCGGCGCCTGATTTCACCGATGGTCCGAAGGTTCTCAACGGCGCATCCGACCTGATGGTCGCGGCATTCGGCGACAAGGGACGTCACGCGCGCTCCACCGTCGGCGTCGCCTCACTGCCCGGCGATGCGGCAGTGGAAGTCGAAGGCATCTTCGAAGTCGCCTGACGAGGTGATGTGATGCGCGGACCCGACTGGCTTGCGGCGCGCCCGGTGGCCCATCGCGGTCTGCATGATCGCGCGCGCGGCATCGTCGAGAACATGCCCGCCGCGTTCGTCGCGGCGGTCGCCGGCAACTACGGCATCGAACTCGACTTGCAACTCACCGCCGACGGCGAGGCCATGGTGCATCACGACGACCGGCTCGGCCGTCTCACCGAGGGCGACGCCGCGCTGCGCGACATGACCGCCGCGCAACTGCGGCAGGTGACGTTCAAGGACACCGCCGAGCGGATGGTTTCACTCGACGACGTGCTGACCATGGTCGCCGGCCGCGTGCCGCTGTTCATCGAAGTGAAAAGCCGGTTCGATGGCGACCGCAAGCTGGTCGCGCGTCTCGCCGAAGTGATCGCCGATTACAGCGGCCCGGCCGCCGTAATGTCGTTCGATCCGGATCAGGTGGTCGCGTTGCGCGACCGGATTCCGGGGCGGCCACGTGGCATCATCGCCCAGCGCACTTACGATGATGACTACTGGCAATGGCTGACGCCGCAACAGCGCGATGACATGCTGCATCTGCGCCATGCCTACCGCACGCAGCCACACTTCATCAATTTCTGGGGACAACAGCTCCCCGCCCCCGCGCCGTGGATCGCCCGCAACCTGTTCGGTTGCCCGCTGTTGGCCTGGACCATCCGCACCGCCGAACAGCGCGCCCACGCCGCGCGCTATGCCGACCAGATCGTGTTCGAAGGGTTCCGAGCCTAGTGGTCTGATTCCAAATTTGCATCTGTCTCATCGCTCGTCGTGCCCGGACTTGAGGCCTCTCCTCGAAAGATGAAAAAGCTCCAGGGTCTCGCGACCTTGACGGGGCGGCTTGCAGGCCCAATCTGTAAGGCTGTCACCCAAGCCAGCCATGGCGCCCTGCGTGACCGGTGCGGTTGTTGATGGATTCATCTGACATCACTTTGGAAGCCGTATCGTCCGCGCGCCAGATCGGCGCCGCGGATTGGGACGCCTGCGCCAACCCGGCGTCCGCCTGCCCCGATGGCAGGACCTACAATCCGTTTGTCTCCTACGCATTCTTCGACGCGGTCGAGCAATCGGGCTCGGCCTGCGCACGCACCGGCTGGGCCCCGCGCCATCTGGTGGCGCGGCGCGGCGGCAAGATCGTTGGCCTGGTGCCTTGCTATCTGAAGTCGCACTCGCAAGGCGAATACGTGTTCGATCGCGGCTGGGCCGACGCCTACGAGCGCGCTGGCGGCCAATATTATCCCAAGCTGCAAGCCAGCGTGCCGTTCACGCCGGCGACCGGCCCGCGGCTTCTGCTGCGCGCGGGTCTTGACGATCCAGACGAGGTTCGCGCGGCGCTGGCCGGTGGCCTGAAGGCCCTGTGCAACGCCACCGGGACGTCATCGGTGCATGTCACTTTCGCGCCGGAGGACGAGTGGACGTTTCTCGCCGCGCAAGGCTTCCTGCAACGCACCGATCAACAGTTCCACTGGCGCAACGCCGGCTACGCCACCTTCGAGGATTTCCTGGCGACGCTGTCGTCGCGTCACCGCAAGGCGATCCGCCGCGAGCGCCGCGATGCATTGGCCAACGGCATCACCATCCACGCATTGACCGGAAGCGACCTCACCGAGGAGGCGTGGGATGCATTCTTCGAATTCTACATGGAGACCGGCTCGCGCAAATGGGGACGGCCCTACCTGACCCGCGATTTCTATACCCGGATCGGCGAGACGATGCCGGAACGCGTCGCGCTGATCATGGCGAAGCGCGAGGGCCGCTTCATCGCCGGCGCGATCAACTTCATCGGCGGCGACACCCTGTTCGGGCGGCACTGGGGCGCCATCGAGCATCACCCCTTCTTGCATTTCGAGGTCTGCTACTATCAGGCCATCGATTACGCCATCCGCCATCGCCTCGCCACCGTCGAGGCCGGCGCGCAGGGCGAGCACAAGATCGCGCGCGGCTATCTGCCGCAAACCACCTATTCCGCGCACTACATCGCCGATCCGGCGCTGCGCCGCGCCGTGCGCGATTACCTAGTGCGGGAACGGATGTATGTCGCCGAGGCCGGACGCCAGCTCACCGAAGCCGGTCCCTTCCGCAAGGATTCCCCCGACGATCAGGCATCTTGACCGCGCCCCATCGGGCGGTGAAAGTGGCGCGCGATTTTGGGAGCCATCATGTCCAGCTACGACACCAACAATATCTTCGCGAAGATCCTGCGCGGCGAAATTCCCTGCTTCAAGGTCTATGAGAACGACCATGTCCTTGCGTTTCTCGACATCATGCCGCGCGCGCCGGGACATACGCTGGTGATCCCGAAGGCTCCCGCGCGCAATCTGCTCGACATCACCGAAAAGGACTTTGTCGAGGTGGCCCGCGCCACGCGGTTGATCGCCCGCGCGGCCATGCCGGTCTTCAACGCCGACGGCATGATGATCGTGCAGTTCAGCGAGCCGGCCAGCGGCCAGGAGGTCTATCACCTGCACATGCATGTGATCCCGCGTTTCGACGGTGTCGCGCTGCTGCCGCCGGCGACAGTAAAGGCCGACATGGCGGTGCTCGCCGAGCAAGCCGCGAAATTGGCGGCCGCGCTGAAAGGCGCGTAAGGTTGACTCGCGCTATGTAGCACAGAAGATCAGACGACCTCGGCGTCGTCCCCGCGCAGGCTGGGCGAAGATGCCGTGTCGCTGATGATCCGCACCGCGAGTCACCTTTGACAGACCGTCAGACCGACAATCGCCAGGATTTCCGGGTCCCCGCCTGCGCGGGGACGACGCTGGGAATCCCTGTTCACATCGATGACTTGGTGCGAGGTGATCGCGTCTTCTCGTCATTGCGAGGAGCGTGAGCGACGAAGCAAACCAGTCCTTGCCTCGTGGCTTCTGGATTCCCTCGCTTCGCTCGCAACGACGATTGCGGCAATAACCTTCAGCCCTCGAACACGTCCGTCGACGCCTTGCCGCTGCGCGGGGTCAGCGTTGCGTCTGCTGCGGGAAGCGGCGCGCCGGAATCGCGAAAACGGTTGGTGATCGGATAGCGGCGGTCGCGGCCGAAGTTCTTGCGCGTCACCTTGACGCCCGGCGCGGCCTGCCGCCGCTTGTATTCCGCGATGTTCAAAAGACGATCGATCCGCGCCACGGTGTCGCGATCGAAACCTTCCGCGATAATATCGGCCAGCGGCTCTTCGCGCTCCACCAGCCGTTCGAGGATGGCATCGAGCACATCGTAGGGCGGCAGCGAGTCCTGGTCGGTCTGGTTGTCGCGAAGCTCAGCCGTCGGCGGCCGCACGATGATATTGTTCGGAATGACTTCGCCAGACGGGCCCAGCGCATCGACCGGTTTCCATGTGTTGCGCAGACGCGAGAGCCGGAACACTTCGGTCTTGTAGATGTCCTTGATCGGATTGAATCCGCCGTTCATGTCGCCGTACAGCGTGGCGTAGCCAACCGACATTTCCGATTTGTTGCCGGTGGTGATCACCATCGCGCCAGTCTTGTTGGACAGCGCCATCAGCAGCGTGCCGCGGGTACGCGCCTGCAAGTTCTCCTCGGTGATATCGCGCGGCAGGCCCTTGAACGTGTCGGCAAGGATCGCCTCGAAACCGTTGACGGCGTCGGCGATCGGCAGCACCTCGTAGCGAATGCCCAAGGCCTTGGCGAGTTTCGCCGCGTCATCGAGCGATACCTGCGCGGTGTACTTAAACGGCAGCATCACGCCGCGCACGCGCTCCGCACCCAACGCATCGACCGCAATCGCCGCGCACAGCGCCGAGTCGATGCCGCCGGAAACACCCATCAGCACGCCGGGGAAACCGTTCTTGCCGACATAGTCGCGCAGGCCGAGCACGCAGGCGGCATAATCCGCTTCGTCGTCGTCGGGCAGTTTCGCGACCGGGCCGCTGCAGCGCCAGCCGTCCGCGCCTCTGGTAAAAGTCAACGTGGTGACGTTTTCGACAAAAGCCGGCAGTTGCGCGGCGAGCGAGCGGTCGGCGTTGAGCACGAACGACGCGCCGTCGAACACCAGTTCGTCCTGCCCGCCGATCTGATTGAGATAGACCAGCGGCAGTTCGCTTTCGGTGACCCGCGCCACCGAGATCGACAGCCGCATGTCGGTCTTGCCCTTGGCGTAGGGCGAGCCATTCGGCACGACGAGAATTTCCGCGCCGGTTTCGGCCAGACATTCGACGACGTTCTCGTAGTCACCCGACTCCTCAAGCCAGGTGTCCTCGCAGATCGGCACGCCGATCCGCACGCCGCCGACCGTCAACGGTCCGGCGACAGGACCGCGCGCGAACACGCGCTTCTCGTCGAAAACGCCGTAGTTCGGCAGGTTCACCTTGTAGCGCAACGCCGCGATGCGGCCTTCCGCCAGGAGCGCGCAGGCATTGTAGAGCTTGCCGCCATCCACCCACGGCGAGCCGATCAGCATCGGCGGGCCATCGGCGCTTTCACGCGCCAGTTCCTCGATCGCCGCGCGGCAGGCCGCCTGGAATGCGGGCTTGAGCACAAGGTCTTCCGGCGGATAGCCGGCGATGAACAATTCCGGCAGCACCAGCAGATCGGCTCCGGCAGCTTTCGCCTGCGCCCGCGCCGTGCGCGCCTTGGCGGCGTTGCCGGCAATATCGCCCACGGTCGGATTGAGTTGCGCCAGCGTGATCTTGAATTCGGTCGTCATCGATTCACCTGTCTCGCGGCTTTCTGCGTTTGACGGACTTCTCCGTCGTCATGCGCGGACTTGATCCGCGCATCCATCTCTTTTCGAAAGGATGGATCGCCGGGTCAAGCCCGGCGATGACGCCTCGGCGTGTGGTCGCTTCAGGAACAAACTCTCCGCCGTCATTGCGAGGAGCGTTAGCGACGAAGCAATCCAGTCCTTGCTTCGTGACTTTCTGGATTGCTTCGCTGCGCTCGCAATGACGATCCGATATGATCTCATTTCGCTTCAAACCCATCCCAGACATTCGGCGAGCGCGAACAGCCAGACAACGCCCGCGATGATCAGCGTGACGCCGACCGCCGCCGAGCCCATGTCCTTGACGCGGCCGATTTGTTGGTCGCGCTCGGTGGTCAGCCGATCGGCCAGCTTCTCGATAGCGGTGTTGAGCAATTCGACGACCAGCACGAGCAGAACCGCCGCCACCATCTCGACGCGGCGCGCCGGTGTGGTGCCGATCAGCCACGCCAGCGGCACCGACAGGATCAGCGCGATCAGTTCCTCGCGGATCGCCTGTTCGGAGCGGACGGCGAAGGCCAATCCGTTCCACGAATTGACCGTCGCCCGCCATGCCCTCAGCACATCACATTCCCGCAGCCGCCGGCAGCGGTTGCGCCTTGCCGGCGCGCTCCTGCTTGAGCAGTTCGGCGATCAGGAACGCCATGTCGATCGACTGCTCGGCGTTGAGCCGCGGATCGCAGACCGTATGATAGCGGTCGTTGAGGTGCTCGTCGGTGATCGCGCGCGCGCCGCCGAGACATTCGGTGACGTCCTGCCCGGTCATCTCCAGATGCACGCCGCCGGCGTAAGTGCCTTCCGCCGCGTGCACGTTGAAGAAGCCCTTCACCTCGGACAGGATGCGGTCGAACGGCCGCGTCTTGTAGCCGGTGGTCGAGGTGATGGTGTTGCCGTGCATCGGATCACACGACCACACCACGACACGCCCTTCCCGCTGCACCGCGCGCACCAGCGGCGGCAGACCGTCGGCGACCTTGTCCGCGCCGAAACGCGAGATCAGCGTCAGCCGGCCCGGCTCGTTGTCCGGATTGAGGACATCGATCAGCTTCAGCAACTCGTCCGGCTTCAGCGAGGGGCCGCACTTCAGCCCGATCGGATTCTTGATGCCGCGGAAGTATTCGACATGGGCGTGATCAAGCTGCCGGGTGCGGTCGCCGATCCAGATCATGTGGCCGGAGGTCGCGTACCAGTCGCCGGTGGTGGAATCGACGCGGGTGAACGCCTGCTCGTAGCCGAGCAGCAGCGCTTCGTGGCTGGTGTAAACCTCGGTCGCGCGCAATTCCGGATGGCTCTCGAGATTAAGGCCGCAGGCGCGCATGAAGTTCAGCGCGTCGGAGATGCGGTCGGCCAGTTCCTTGTAACGGCGCGATTGCGAGGAATCCTTGACGAAGCCGAGCATCCACTCGTGCACGCTGCCGAGATTGGCGTAGCCGCCGGTCGCGAAGGCGCGCAAGAGGTTCAGCGTGGCCGCCGACTGCCGGTACGCCATCACCTGCCGTCGCGGGTCCGGCGTGCGGGCCGCTTCGGTGAAGGCGATGTCGTTGATGATATCGCCGCGATAGCTCGGTAGCTCGACACCGTCGATCTTCTCCATCGGCGACGAACGCGGCTTGGCGAACTGGCCGGCGATGCGGCCGACCTTCACCACCGGCAGCGCGCCGGCATAGGTCAGCACCACCGCCATTTGCAGCAGCACGCGGAAGAAGTCGCGGATATTGTTGGCGCCATGCTCGGCGAAGCTCTCGGCGCAATCGCCGCCCTGCAACAGGAAAGCCTCGCCCTTTGCGACTCGGGCCAGGGACTTCTTCAGGTTGCGCGCCTCACCGGCAAAAACCAGCGGAGGAAACGTCGCAAGCTGCGCCTCGACGTCGGCCAGAGCCTTCGCATCGGGATAGGCCGGCATCTGCACTACCGGCTTGTTGCGCCAACTGTCGGGTGTCCACCGCTCGGACATGGTCTGCTCCTGAAGAAAAAGCCGCCCTCCTCCACGGATGGCGGACCGGCGGGTTATACACAGCCGGGAGGCTCCCCGCCAGTTTGAAATCGTCGTGGCAATACAAGGGTTTGCTATATGATATGCGGGCGGGATGATTTCCCGCGCGCCGAACGCGTTGAAGAACCGAGATGTGACCGTGACCGAGGCTGTGCTGGACGACGTCTATTCCGACGACATTTCGATTCTCGCCGCCGACGGCTTTGCGCTTGCGGCGACGCTGTACCTGCCGCGCGGCGTCAAGCACCATGCGGTGCTGATCAATTCAGCCACCGCTGTCCCGCGCGGTTATTACGATGGCTTCGCGCGCTATCTGACACGGCAGGGCTGCGCCGTTCTCACTTACGACTATCGCGGCATCGGCGGCTCACGGCCAAAATCGCCTGCCTCGGACGGCAAGCCGCCGAGCCTGCGCGGCTTCGACGCATCGATGACGGACTGGGCGGCCAAGGACGTGACCGGCGCGGTGACGTGGATGCGCGAGCGTTACGGCAACCTGCCGCTGCTCTATGTCGGCCATTCCTTCGGCGGTCAGGCATTGGGCCTCCTGTCGAACAATACCGAGGTGACGCGTGCGTTGTTCATCTCGGCGCAGGCCGCCTACTGGAAGCTGATGCCCACGCCGGAGCGCTATCGCGTCTACCTGTTCATGAACTATCTCGGCGTGCCGGTGACGCGGGTCGCCGGCTATCTGCCGGGCCGCATGATGCTCGGTCAGGATCTGCCGAAGGGCGTTTTCCTCGAATGGACGCGCTGGGTGATGAACGAGCGCTACCTGCTCGGCGACGAGACGCTTGCGGCGCTGCCGAACTTCGCCAACTACAAGGCGCCGCTGCGGGCACTGGCCTTCACCGACGACACCTGGGCGCCACGGCCGGCGGTGGACTTGCTGTGCTCCGGCTTCACCGCGACGACGCCTGAAGTGATTTC
>CAUJJN010000231.1 GCA_963204905.1 Pseudomonadota bacterium | reverse complement strand
GCCGGAGCCGGGAACCCTGATCCAGCACTTCAAGGACGACGCCACCGCGTTCAATGCCAAGAAACATCAGGTGATCGAGGGCAAGGGCGTCCTCAACAACCGGATTTCGGAATACATCTTCCAGCATCTGAACGACATCGGCGTGCCGACCCACTTCATCCGTCGCCTCAACATGCGCGAGCAGTTGATCCGCGAGGTCGAGATCGTGCCGCTCGAGGTGGTGGTGCGCAACGTCGCGGCCGGCTCGCTGTCGCAGCGCCTCGGCATCGAGGAGGGCACGCAGCTGCCGCGCTCGATCATCGAGTTCTATTACAAGAACGATCAGCTCAACGACCCGATGGTGTCGGAAGAGCACATCACCGCGTTCGGCTGGGCGACGCCGCAGGAGATCGACGACATCATGGCGCTGGCGATCCGCGTCAACGATTTCCTCTCCGGGCTGTTCCTCGGCATCGGCATCCGGCTCGTCGACTTCAAGATGGAGTGCGGCCGGCTGTTCGAGAACGACATGATGCGCATCATCGTCGCCGACGAAATTTCGCCCGACTCATGCCGGCTGTGGGATGTGAAGTCGAACGAGAAGCTCGACAAGGATCGCTTCCGCCGCGATCTCGGCGGGTTGATCGAGGCCTATACCGATGTCGCCAAGCGGCTCGGCATTCTGGCGGAAAACGAGCGGCCGGTGGGAGCCGGTCCGGTGCTGGTGAAGGGGTGAGGCTGCCGTGAAAGCGCGTGTGACGGTGACATTGAAGAACGGCATTCTCGACCCTCAGGGCAAGGCCATCGAAGGCGCGCTGAAGTCGCTCGGCGTCGAGGGCATCGCCAGCGTCCGTCAGGGCAAGGTGTTCGACATCGAACTGCCGGGCGCCGACAAGGCCAAGACCGAGGCGGCACTGAAGGACGCCGCCGACAAGCTGCTCGCGAATACCGTGATCGAGAACTATCGGGTCGAAGTGCTGGGCTAGGGCTGTCGCAATGAAATCCGCCGTTCTTGTCTTCCCCGGCATCAATCGCGAACGCGATATGGCGCGCACGCTCAAGCTGGTGTCGGGCCATGAGCCTGCGATGGTGTGGCACGCCGAAACGTCGCTGCCAAAGGGCACCGATCTGGTGGTGTTGCCCGGCGGCTTTTCCTACGGCGATTACCTGCGCTGCGGCGCCATCGCGGCGCGCTCGCCGGTGATGGACGCGGTGCGGAAGTTCGCGGATGACGGCGGCCTCGTGCTCGGGGTCTGCAACGGCTTCCAGATCCTGTGCGAGTCCGGCCTGCTGCCCGGCATCCTGATGCGCAACGCGAAACTCAAGTTCATCTGCCATGACGTGCATCTGCGGGTCGAGCGCTCCGATACACCGTTCACGCGCGGCTACAATGCCGGGCAGGTGATCCGGGTGCCGGTCGCGCACGGCGAGGGCAACTACGCCGCCGACGCGGAGACGATCAAAAAACTCGAAGGCGACGGCCGCGTGCTCTATCGCTATTGCTCGGCGAGCGGCGAGGTTGGCGACACCCACAACATCAACGGCGCGGCGCAATCGATCGCTGGCATTGTCAACGCGCGCGGCAACGTGCTCGGCATGATGCCGCATCCGGAAAATCACGTCGAGGACATCATGGGCTGCACCGACGGTCGCGGCCTGTTCGCGGGCCTCGCGGCGCATCTGGAGCGCGCGGCTTAATTTCCGCCATTCCCGTCATTGCTAGCAAAGCGAAGCAATCCAGTCTTCTTTTGCGGCTTCTGGATTGCTTCGTCGGCTTCCCCTCCTCGCAATGACGAGGATGTCCGGTTGGACGCTCAGGTCGCCGACGGCGCCGCCGGCTTTCGCTTCACCTTCTTGATGGTGGCGGAGAAGGTGAACAGTTTTCGCTCGCCACACCGCAGCGTGCCGCGCAGAAAGATCAGCGAGCCGCCGGCGCGGGTCACTTCGCCGTCGCAGTCGATGCGATCGCCCTCGCGCGCTGCGTCGAGGAAATCGCAGGCGAAAGAGATGGTGACGCCGGGGCCTTCGAGATGGTCGCGGGCCAGCGCGAACAGGCAGTAGTCCGCGAACGTCATGTAGCAGCCGCCGTGGACGTTGCGCATGCCGTTGAGGTGCTTGGCCTCGACCCGGAAGGCGCAGCGGACGCTGCCGTCGTCCTCGATCCTGTGCCAGAACGGGCCGTTGTTGGATTCGAAGGAATCCCGTTTCCACGTCCGCCAGCCGGCGAATTCGCCTTCGGTCTCGATATAGACGGCCCGTTTCAACGGGGTGGAGATGGCAATATTGTCCACGCGGTCAGGGCTCCCAGCAAAATGCGCCAGCACGCGTTAAATCCGATCCGCGGGCGGAGTGCAATTCCGTTTCCCGCCCCCCGCCGTGACTGGTTCCGCTCGGCGGCGGCCGTCAGGCCGTCCGAAGCGCCACGAGGAAATTCTTCACCTCGTCCTGCAACTGCCGGCTTTCCGATCGCAGCTCGTTGGCCGAGCCGTGGACGTGCGCGGCGGCGGCTTCGGTATTCTCCGAACCCTGGCTGACGTTGACGATGGCCGCCGCCACATCGCTCGATCCCGATGCCGCCATGCCCATGTTGTAGGTGATCTCGCGGGTTGCGGCGATCTGGCGTTCGACGGCGTCGGTGATCAGTTTGGAGTTCTCGGAAATCGAGGCGATGGTCCCGGTGATCTGCGATATGGCGGCGACCGTGCTGCCGGTGACGGTCTGGATCTCGTTGATCTGCGCCGCGATTTCCTCGATCGCATTCGAGGTTTGCGCGGCGAGTTGTTTCACCTCATGCGCCACGACCGCAAAACCCTTGCCGGCTTCGCCGGCCCGCGCCGCCTCGATGGTGGCATTGAGCGCCAGCAGATTTGTCTGCTGCGCGATCGCTTCGATGATCTTGATCACGTCGCCGATCCGGCCGGCGGCCTGATTGAGTTCGCCGATTCGGCGGCTGGCCATCTCGGCCTGTCCGACCGCGTTGGTGGCGGTTTCCAGCGAGTCGTGAACCTTGTGCGAGATTTCGCCGATCGAGGATTCCAGACTGTCGGTTCCGGATGCCGCGGATTTGACGCTGGAAGAAGCCTGTTCCGAAGCGCTGGCCACGGTGGCGGACAGAAGCTGGGTGTCCTTGGCGGTGGTGGTCAGATCGTCGGCGGCGCCTTGCAGCGTTTCCGACATTCCCGCGACGCGCTCCGCGATTTGTCCGACTGTCTGCTCGAAATGGGTCGACAGCGATCGCAGCGTGTCGGATTTTTCCTGCTTGCCGGCGTCGAGATAAACCGAAATGACGAAATCCATGTCGAGCAGCACGACGGTGACCAGCGCGTCGATCATCATGGCCTGCCGGTCGTGATCGGCTGGGCGGAGCCAGCGGCGGCGGGGACGCGTTTCGAGCCGGCGAAGCAGGCCGATCAGCAGTTTGCGATAGCCGCCGATGTACCATTGCGGCTCCAACCCGAGGCATTGATGGACACGTCCGATGCGCTGGGCCGATTCCACGTAATCGCGGCTGAACGTCCCCGACATGATCTCGTCCCAGTGGCGGAGTTGAGCTGCCTTGGCCTGGGTCTGAATCGTCGGATTGGCGAAATGCCGTTGAACCTCGGGAAACTGATGGAGAAAGCCGTAGAACTCGTCGAGCACCGCCGGCATGTATTCCATTACGATCGGGCGAAGCTCGCGCAGGGCGCTCCGGGTGTCGTCGGTTATTTCGGAAAACAGAAGGCGCGTCGGGAGCGACTGGCTCAAATCCATCGTGCAGGGACCAGCGGGCAAGCGCTTGACCTCATGGGTGCGCCAGCCCGTCGTAGCTGCCCATGCGGACCGATCGTCAGGAGGGGTCCGAATTCGCGGGAACCCTATCGGCCGCGTGGTTAAGGCTTGCTAAATCCTGCCGCGACACGAAATAGGGGATGGCCTCGGCGAGCCGTCGCCGGAAATGGGACACGGCGGGAAAAGAGCTTTCACGCGGCCCGCAATCTTCGTAAACAGGGCCGCATTCGCGAGGAATCCCCGATCTTGACCGAGCCCAAAATCACCCCCGAACTCGTTGCCAGCCACGGTCTCAAGCCGGACGAATACGAGCGCATCCTCAAGCTGATCGGACGCGAGCCGACCTTCACCGAACTCGGCATCTTTTCGGCGATGTGGAACGAGCATTGCTCGTACAAGTCGTCGCGCATCCATCTGCGCGGCCTGCCGACCAAGGCGCCGTGGGTGCTGGTCGGGCCCGGCGAGAATGCCGGCGTGATCGACATCGGCGACGGGCAGGCCATCGTCTTCAAGATGGAAAGCCATAACCACCCGAGCTTCATCGAGCCCTATCAGGGCGCGACCACCGGCGTCGGCGGCATCCTGCGCGACGTCTTCACCATGGGCGCGCGGCCGATCGCCTGTCTCAATGCGCTGTCATTCGGCGCGCCGGAGCACCCGAAGACCCGGCATCTGGTGTCGGGCGTGGTTGCGGGCGTCGGCGGCTACGGCAACTCGTTCGGCGTGCCGACGGTCGGCGGGCAGGTGCGCTTCCACACCCGTTACGACGGTAATATCCTCGTCAACGCCATGGCGGTGGGACTTGCGCGCACCGACGGCATCTTTCTCGCAGCCGCGTCCGGCGTGAACATGCCGATCGTCTATCTCGGTTCCAAGACCGGCCGCGACGGTATCCACGGCGCGACCATGGCCTCGGCCGAATTCGACGACGACAGCGGCGAGAAGCGGCCGACCGTGCAGGTCGGCGATCCTTTCGCGGAGAAGCTGCTGCTGGAGGCCTGTCTGGAGATCATGGCGAAGGATTGCGTCATCGCCATTCAGGACATGGGCGCGGCGGGGCTGACCTGCTCGGCGGTGGAGATGGGCGCCAAGGGCGACCTCGGCGTCGATCTCGATCTCGATGCGGTGCCGACCCGCGAAATCGGCATGAGCGCCTACGAGATGATGCTCTCGGAAAGCCAGGAGCGGATGCTCATGGTGCTCAAGCCGGAAAAGGAAAAGGAAGCGGAAGATATCTTCCGCAAATGGGGCCTCGATTTCGCCATCGTTGGCTACACCACGCCGAGCAAGCGTTTCGTCGTCAAGCACGGCGGTGAGGTGATGGCCGATCTGCCGATCAAGGAGCTGGGCGACGAAGCGCCGCTCTATGATCGGCCGCATGTGCCGTCGCCGGTGTTGCCGGTGATTCACGCGCGCGACGTCAATGCTCCGCTGCCGGTCGGCGATGCGCTGGTGAAACTGATCGGCTCGCCCGAACTGTGCTCGCGGCGCTGGGTGTGGGAGCAGTACGACCACGTCATCGGCGGCAACACCGCACAGCGTCCCGGCGGAGACGCGGCGGTGGTCCGCATCGAGGACGGCCCGAAGGGACTTGCCATGACCGTCGACGTGACGCCGCGCTATTGCGAGGCTGATCCGTTCGAGGGCGGCAAACAGGCGGTGGCGGAAGCCTGGCGCAATGTCACTGCGGTTGGCGGCAAGCCGCTGGCCATCACCGACAACCTCAATTTCGGCAATCCGGAGCGGCCGGAGATCATGGGGCAGTTCGTCGGTTGTCTGAAGGGCATCGCCGATGCCTGCCGCGCGCTGGATTTCCCGGTCGTGTCGGGCAACGTCTCGCTCTACAACGAGACCAACGGCCGCGGCATTCTGCCGACGCCGTCGATCGGCGGCGTCGGGCTGCTCGACGACTTCACGAAATCGGCGACGCTTTCGTTCAAGGCGGAAGGCGAGACGATCCTTCTCATCGGCGAAACCAAGGGCTGGCTCGGTCAATCGGTTTACCTGCGCGACATCTGCGGCCGTGAGGAAGGCGCTCCGCCGCCCGTCGATCTCGCTGCCGAGAAGCGCAACGGCGATGTCGTGCGCGGCATGATTCACGCCGGCACCGCGACGGCGGTGCACGACCTCTCCGACGGCGGCCTGCTCGTCGCGCTCGCCGAGATGGCGATGGCGGGCAATATCGGCGCGACGCTCGATGCCGCACCGGGCGAACTGGTGCCGCACGGTTACTGGTTCGGCGAGGATCAGGCGCGCTACATCGTCACCGTCCGCGATGCCGATCTGCTCGGCGTGCTGAGCAAGCTGAAGTCGGTCGAGGTGCCCTGCGTGCAGATCGGCAAGACCGGCGGCGATGCGATCGCGGTCGCCGGCGAGCGGCCCGTGAAGATCGAAAAGCTGCGCCATGCGTTCGAAAGCTGGCTGCCGGACTACATGGCCGGGACGACCTGAGGCAGAGCGACGGCTATCAACCTCTCCATCGTCATGCCCGCGACAAGCGCGGGCATGAGGGTTGTCGTGTTGCGGTGCTCCACTCACAGCACCCGCTGCGAGCCCGGTATCATGCGCAGCAACCGCGTCGCGCTCCAGCTTGTCGCCATCGTCACCACGAAAGCGATCAGCGCCTTGACGATCGCTGGCCAGTCGAAGTCCAGCATCCAGTATTGAATCCACAGCACGAACGCGTAGTGGACCAGAAAGATGCCGTAAGCGTCGTTCTGCATCGGATCGAGGATGCTCCAGCCCGAGCGCTTCCAGCGCATGAAGAAGGAGAGGATGGTGAACATCATCCCGGCGCTGAAGATTACGAACAGCACACTATAGCTGGCCTCGTACCACATCGGCAGCGTATCCGGATTGCCGAGGATTTCCCGCTTGATGAAGATCAGGCCCCACAGGCCGGCATATGGGATCGCGGTGACGATCGCCCATTCCCACCAGTTCGAATTCGCCAGCCGCCCCTCGGATGCCAGCACGCCCTCGCTGAAACGGCCCGCGCCGATGCCCGCGCCGATGAAGAAATACAGAGCGTAGAGCAGCACGCGGCTGGCCTGCACCGAGAACGGGCCGAGCTCGAACCAATGGCTCGGCCCGAAGATCAGTCGCATCGGCACATAGGCGATGCCGGTCACGATCACCAGCACAGTGAAGAACAATGCGGGATTGTTGAAGCTGCGCACCGAGAGGCGATTGATCCAGAACAGTGAGTGCGAGCTGATGCGAAACAGCGCGCCCGCGGCGAGGTCGAACAGCAGCAACACCCAGACGAACCATACCGGACCGCTCGGCCAAGGGCCGACGGTCACCATATTCCACCAGAACGTCGTGAACCGCAGGTCCGGCTGCTCGCGCAAGGCCAGCGCATAGTAGGCGATCGGGATCACCGTCAGGGCCGCGATGACGAACGGCAATCCGAGCCGCAGCAGCCGATCGTATGTGAACACACCGGGCACGCGACGCGCGAGGCTTGGCCACACGAACAGTCCGGACAGGAAGAAGAACATCGCCATGAAGAAACTGTCGGTGGCGAGCACGACCATGTCGAAACCGATCCACGATTTGGGATCGGTATGTCCGAAGTAGGTATAGGGAATGACGGCGTGATGGATGACGACCACCACGGTGAGAAACGTCCGCGCACGGTCCAGCGCCAGATTGCGGCCGCGCGCCCGGGGCGCGGTCTCCGGGGCGACATCCGGCGCCGGATGGGCGATCGATTTCATGCGGCCTCCAGCGAACGTGGCGGGAACCAAGTTCCTGCGGCGGTGTTATCGCATAAGATTTCTGGAGAGCAAAAGATGAGTATTCTCAAGTGGGCCCTGATTTTTCTTGTGGTGTCGATCGTGGCCGGATTGCTGGGCTTCACCGGCGTATCGGCGGCGTCCGCTGACGTCGCGCGGGTGCTGTTCTACATCTTCGTCGTGATCTTCCTGGTGCTGCTGATTTTGGGACTGACGATCTTTCGCGCCTAGCGATCGTCCTTCCGAGGACGGTCGGCCGGATCGATGAGAGCGGAATGCGGCCCCGGTGAGAGCATCTCCGGGGTCGTTCTTCGATCGGGCGGTGTGTTGAACGAAATCAGGCGGCCGGCAATTCCTCGATCGTCACCTTGTCGGGATAGAACGCCAGATGGCTCGCGATCTCGGCCATCGCCGGATAAGGGGTTTCGTAGCTCCAGATCGCATTGTCGAGGGTCGCCGTGTCGGTCCGGATGCTGAAGTAGCTGGCGTCGCCCTTGTAGGGGCAATGCGTGATGCGGTCGGTCCGCACCAGCCGCGCGGGGTCGGCATCGGAACGCGGAATGTAATAGACCGCAGGATAGGAGGCCTCCCGCAGCACCAGCGCGCGGGCTGTGTCGGCGATCACCGTACCGCCTGCCGAAACGCGGATGCGTCGGCCGGCGGGTTCGATGGTGATGGGATGGTCGGGACCGGGAATTTTCATCGGCAACCTCGCGGACAGCAGTCCCGATGCCGCAGGCGATCGGGACGGGCAATTGACAGTGAATCGGATATAGTCACCCCAACACGCCGGAAACAGGGCCGCGTCAGGTCGCGGATCGCCCGGCCGGTTGCCTGGAGAAATGTAATGCCGATGGACGCCCGCGATATCGAATCCATGATCAAGGCTGCGATACCCGACG
>CAUJJN010000230.1 GCA_963204905.1 Pseudomonadota bacterium | reverse complement strand
TGTCCGATATCGGAGTTGCCGAAATTCCCGTCACGGCTGCTGATGAGCGAGCCTTGTCGCGGCTCGCGCTTGTCGCTGGAAACCCGTTGCTGGACCGGCCGATCCTCGGCACGCTGCTGAGGCTGTCGGCTCCGAACGTGGTGGCGCTGGGTGCTGGCACCTGTGTCGTTGTCGCCGAAACGTCCTACATCGGCAGGCTCGGCACCGAGGCGCTGGCGGCGATGGCGCTGGTGTTTCCGTTTGTGATGCTGACCCTGACGACTTCCGGCGGCGCCATGGGAGGCGGTGTGTCGTCGGCCATCGCGCGTGCGATGGGCGCGGGCGATATCCGGCGCGCGAATCTGCTCGCGGCTCACGCGCTGATCATCGCCTGCTGCATCGGCGTGGTCTTTGCGGCCTGCATGTCGTTAGGCGGAGATGGCCTGCTATGGGCGCTCGGCGGGCGCGGCAACGTGCTGTCACAGGCGCTCGGCTACATGCACATTTTCTTCGGCGCGGCGCTGGTGCCGTGGCTGATGAATACATTCGCGGCGATCTTGCGCGGCACCGGCAACATGAAACTGCCGTCGCTGGTAACGCTGAATACCGCGGTGTGTCAGATCGTGTTCGGTGCGGTCCTCGGGCTTGGCCTCGGGCCGGTGCCGCGGTTCGGAATGCCCGGCATCGCGGCGGGCACCGTGCTGGCGTTCTCGATCGGCACCGCGATCATGGCCTGGTACGTTCTGTCCGGCCGCGCCCGGGTCAATCCGATCGCGCACGCGATCCGGATCGAGCGCGGAATGTTCTTCGATATTCTCAAGGTCGGCGCGGTCGCCTGCTTTTCGCCGATCCAGACGGTGATGACGATCGCGATCTTCACCGCGATGCTGGCGCGCTTCGGCGACGCGGTGCTGGCTGGCTACGGCATTGGCGCGCGGCTGGAATTCATGTTGACGACGCTGGCTTTCGCGGTCGGCGTCGCGTCGGTGCCGATGATCGGCATGGCGATGGGCGCCGGGCAAGTGGCGCGGGCGCGCAAGACCACGTGGTTCGCGGGGATTCTGTCGTTCTCGATTGTCGGCATCATCGGCACGGTCATCGCCTTGTTCCCCGATCTCTGGGTCAATCTGTTCACCGACGATGCCAGCGTGCGCGAGGCCAGCCGGCGGTATCTGTTCGTCGCGGCGCCGATGTATGCGTTTCTCGGTCTCAGCACGTCGATGTATTTTTCTTCACAGGGCGCGGCCAAGGTGCTCGGCCCGGTGCTGGCGCAGACCGCGCGGCTAGCGTTCATCGGCATCGGCGGCTGGTGGTTGATCGCGCGGGGCGCTTCAAGCCACGACTTCTTCGTGTTGGCGGCGCTGTCGATGATCTTGCTTGGGCTGTTGTGCACGGCAACAGTTGTCTGGAGCAGGTGGGATATCCCCGGTCGCTCCCCGGCGTAGGACCTTGGCGCAGCGTCGTCGCATCGGTTGCGATGAATTGTGCCGCCCGCCTGACAACGGGGCTTGGCCTTGCGCGCGGTCTCGGCTAAATCAGAACTGGAAACTGATCGCGGGCGTAGTTCAATGGTAGAACGGCAGCTTCCCAAGCTGCATACGAGGGTTCGATTCCCTTCGCCCGCTCCAGTTCAAATCTCCCGAAAACCGATCTTGTGCCCTGGAGTGAACGCCGCAGGCGTCCTCACTCCTTGCGCATGGGCTTGCCGATCAGCGTCCGGGCGTGCCTGACGACGTGGTCGGCGACGATGGCGTGGCCCTCGGCAGTCGGGTGGACCGCGCCGCTGTACATCGCCGCATAAACCGGCTGGAGAATGTCGAACAGCGAGAACCCCGGCGAATGGACGTTGGCGGTCAGGAAGGCGTCGTTCGGCGTCCGGAACAGCCGCCAGCGATGGGCGTAAGGCAGATAGGCCGCCGGCGAATAGGGAACGAAGTCGTCGGCTCCGGCCGAGCGGCGCGGCATCGCCATCGCTTCGCCGTCCGCTTGCGCGTTGCGGGGGTCGCGGGCGCAAATGCCCCGCCGGGCGAATTCGGGCTGGTGGTCGGTGATGAGCTGGAAACCCGTCCCCGTCCCGGTCGCCAGCGCCGGGCAACCGCGCCCGCCGTTGGTGATGCAAGCGGTGCGCGTGAAGAAATCCTGAAGGAAATTCACTGTCTCACCAAGTCGCTCGCGCGACAGCGACAGCTTCTTGTGAACGTCGAGGCCAAGGGTCGGTTGAGCACCGCACAGCGCGCCGGTCTCGTCGAACTGGATCGGTTCGTAAGCGGTCTGCAGCACCCGCGCGGGCGGCACGCCGAAACCGTCGCGCAGCGCATCGCGCACCGCCTTCATGCGCTCGTCGAGCTGTTCGAGATAGACCCGCGCGACCTGTGGCGAGAAGCGGATCTGCTGGCCGAGCAGCCCCGCGATCGGCGCCAGATCACCGGAGCTTTCGGTCATCGCATAGAGCATCAGCGCGGAGAATCCGACATCGTTGCCGCCGATCGACAATAACACCGTATCGATCGGCCGCTTGCGATCGCCCGGGGCGCACCAGGATTTCGTCACCGCGTTGTTGGCGATCTGCGTGCTGCCGCTCGCATAGACCGGCAATTGATAGGTCGCGCGCATCGTTCTGGGACCACGACACAGCATGTCCGACAATTGATCGAGCTGGGCGCGCACCATCTTGTGTGCCGCGCCTTCGCGCGCCTTCTTGTCGAGGAACAGGCCCTCGGTGACCTCCGAACCGGTGCAGGCGAAGCTCAAGAGCGTCACCGAGCGATGCGGATTCTCCAGCGCGAGCTGCAAGCCGACGCGAAACGGATAGCCGTATTGCGACCGATGGCAATCGGCGCTGAGCCATTTCGGGCCGGCCGCGTTGAAGGCGTTTTCATATTGCTTCGAACTCAGCGGATGGAACGTCCCGTTGCGCTCGTCGTCCAGCGCGCGTCGCGGCAATTGCTTGTCGTCGAAGCTGCCGCGTGGCGCGATCGCCTGCTTCTGCGTCGGTTTGCCCATGGCGCGGGTGGCGATGTCCTCGCGCGCCAGCGCCGGATCGTAGACCATTTCGCGCGCAGCGCTGAAGGTCACCGGTCGGTCCGGATTGCTTTCACCGGACGCAAAGGAATCCCCAAGCGCGACGATCAGGCGATCCTCGACGACGATCTGCTCCGAGAGCGTGCGGCCATCCGGTAACGCGACCTGTACCGTCACGCCCGAGGCGGTTGAATCGAGGGAGAACGGCACGCGTGGTATTTTCAGCGGCGTGACGCAGGTATCCTTGCGTGTCTCGCTCTTGCCGCCCGGCTTGCGCGGCGACCATGTCCATGTGCATTCGCCGCGCGCGGCCGTTGCGAGATGCGCCGGCGCGAGCTTGACGATGACGGTGTGGGCCTCGGGAAGGACGTAGTCTTCCTTCGCGGTGCCCCATGAGTAGCGCCGGTCACATGTTTGCAGGTAGCGGCCCTGCCGGCTGTCGTAGCACACGGCATCCACGGTCTGCGCTGCCCAGCCCAGCCGCGAGGCCTCGTATCGCCCGCGCGCCGTCGCCGCGCATGTGTCGAAATTCGTCGCCGTTTTGCAATCGGGGTCATTCAGACGGCGCTCGGTCCGCCATACCACATCGTTAGGCGGGGACGCGGTATCGCGCGGGACCGGGTAACCGCGCTCGTACATCGCGAAAGATGCCGCGTTCTTGAAAAAGCGGAAGGGGTTTTCGACCTGCCACACCAGGTCGGCGGCCTTTGCCGGACCACCGTTCGAGATTACCACCGACACCGCGGCGAGTGCGATCGCCGCAACAATCCGGGCCATGCTTATTCTTCTCACTGTGAGGCGTGATTTGCCTCGTTGTTGGTCGCTTGACGCCGGGAGGAAGTTCAATCCGGCAGGGGAAACTATGTTTGGGTCGAGCGCGACGCCAATGGACGAGATGTCGCGGTCGAGGCAGCGGATGATTCGCTGTGGGCAGGCGTCTCAGGGCCGCTTTGGCCGTGCCGGCGGCGCAGATTCATTCCGAAGGGGCGTCTGGTCGATCCGGCCCGATCCGGAACCGGGGCACACGAGCACATTGAATTATCGCGCGGACCTGTACAGACTTCGAGAGGTGCGATCGGGCAACAGCAAGAACAAAAGGTGGAAACGATGACGGAAGCCAAAAGCCATTATGAAGTCATCGTGGTCGGCGCCGGAGTGGCCGGAATCTACCAGATCAAGCGGTTGGTGGATGCCGGCATCGATGCCACCGTACTCGATTCGGCGACCGATCTCGGTGGCACCTGGTACTGGAATCGCTATCCCGGCTGCCGTTTTGATTCCGAAAGCTACACCTATGGCTTCTCGTTCTCGCGCGAGCTGCTCGACGAGTGGCACTGGAAAGAGCAGTTCTCTGGCCAGCCCGAGAATTTACGCTACCTGAATTACGTTGCCGACAAGTTCGATCTGCGCAGGCACATGCAGTTCAATTGCAAGGTCGAGGCCATGCGGTTCGATGAAGCCCGCGATTTGTGGCATCTGAAGGTGAGCGACGGCCGCGAATTGACCAGCCGTTTCGTGGTGCTGGCGATCGGTCTGCTGTCGGCCCCGACGTTGCCGCGCCTCGAAGGCGTCGAGGATTTCAAGGGTCGTTCGTTTCACACCTATTATTGGCCCCAGGACCCGGTGGATCTGACCGGAAAGAAAGTCGCCGTGATCGGCACTGGCGCCACCGCGATTCAACTGATTGGTGAAATTGCCGACAAGGTCGGCGAACTCACCGTGTTTCAGCGCCGCCCGAACTGGAGCGCGCCGCTCAACAACAGCCCGATCTCCGATGCGGAGATGGCCAACATTCGCGCGCGCTACGACGAGATTTTCGCCACCTGTGCACGTACGCCGGGTGGCTTCGTCCACGAACCTGATCCGCGCGGCTTTTATGATGTAACGCGTGAAGACCGGCTGAAGCTTTGGGACAAGCTTTATGATGAGCCGGGCTTCGGCATCTGGCTGTCGAACTTCCGCGAGATTTTCATGGACGAAGCGGCCAACGCCGAACTATCGGA
>CAUJJN010000229.1 GCA_963204905.1 Pseudomonadota bacterium | reverse complement strand
CCTGATTGCCCGGATAGCCCAAGGCGATAAAGCCGCGATGCGGGTGCTCTACGGCCGCCACCATGTCCGGGTATTCCGCTTCGGACTTCGCCTGGTGCGGAACGAACAGCTCGCGGAGGACCTTATCAGCGAGGTGTTCCTCGACGTCTGGCGTCAGGCCGGCCGGTTCGAGGGTCGCTCGGCGGTTTCGACCTGGCTCCTGGGCATTATGAGATTCAAGGCGCTTTCCGCCCTGCGGCGCAGGACGGACGCGGAACTGGATGACGAAACGGCGGGGGCGATTGCCGATACCGCCGACGACCCGGAAGTGACGGTACAGAAGAAGGACACCGGCGATGCCTTGCGCGCGTGCTTGACTTCGCTCTCTCCGGAACATCGGGAGATTATCGATTTGGTCTACTACCACGAGAAGTCGGTGGAAGAAGTCGCCGCGATCGTCGGAATACCGGAGAACACGGTCAAGACACGATTGTTCTATGCGCGGAAGAAGCTGGCCGTCTTGCTCCAAGCCGCCGGTATCGAACGAGGCTGGCCATGAGGGCAACGAGCAACAAGATCATGGACGACGAACCGGAAGAGATCGAAGCGCTGTTGCCCTGGTACGCGGCCGGGACCTTGGACGCTCACGAGGCGCGTCGCGTGGAGGATGCGCTGAAGCACGACGTCGCGCTGCAGAAGCAGTATGCGGTCATCCGCGAAGAGTTTGCCGAAACCGTCGCGCTGAATGAGGAACTGGGCGCGCCGTCCTCGCGGGCCTTACAGAAATTGATGGTGGCGATCGACGCCGAACCGGCGCGGGCGTCGGCGGCCACGATGGCGTCGCAGAGGCTCGGGCCTTTGGCGCGATTTTTCGCCAGCCTGTCGCCACGGACAATGGCGTGGTCGGCCTCGTTCGGCGCGCTGGCGCTGGTGGTGCAGGCCGGTTTGATCGGCACCATCCTGATGCGGAGCGGGCTGGAGGCATTCCAGAGTCCCGCCTACCAGCAACGTCTTGAGCAGACAGCCGCGACGCATCCCGCGCCTGCGAGCCCGGCGGCGGTTCCTTCACAGGATCGCACCGCCCAGACCGCGACCAGTTTGGCCAGCCGGGAACGGGCGATCCAGACCGCCCCGGCGCCGGCTCGCCAGGAGCCGTCTTCGCCAGCCGACCGGGCCATCTCAAGCAAGACGCCGGCCGCTGCCGCGCAACTGCAGCAAAACCAGATTGCCAAGCGGTCCATGATTCCGGCCAGGGAGGTGGTGGCGGTGGTGACGTTCCATCCGGACACCCGGATGTCGGATATTTCCACGTTGCTGGGCAGCTACCATGCCTCGGTGGTCGGCGGGGACGGCGGCGCATTGCGATTGCAGTTTGAGGGAATGACAACGGCGTCGGATCTCAACATCATCCTTTCCGCGTTGCGCAAGGAGCGGATCGTCGCCGAGGCCGTGGCTGTGCCCTGAGGGCCGGAAGGTTTTCTCGGGCGGACGTGCAATAGAAGGCCGTTGTCCTCGCGCGAGCGAGGACTCTTTGCTTTTGACAGTCGCGGCAAGCTCCTGACGGTCGCGGCAAGGCTCCACCGTTATATCTTCTATATCTTGGTCGGCGCTTCCATCGTGCAAACGCCTGGCTCGGCGGAAGCCGTGCGGCCGCTGCGCAATCGTGCCGCGCCCGCGCGCGATCCATCGTCCAAAAAAATCGCGACTACGTTTGAACGTTTGCGGAAGTGTCGCGACCTATAACCGTGGGAGCGCAACATCCCCCACCAAAGGCCGTATTCGGCGCGAGCGCCCATCCACCCCTGCGCCTATATGGCTTGACCCGCCCGGTTGTCCCCCCGGGCGGGTCTTTCCTTTTCAGCGAGACGTCATGTCGGCTCCTGCATCGTTGCGCCTGCCATGCGCGGCGGATGCTTGGTGCGGATCGTGCGGCAAAAAGTTCAGTTCGGGGGTTTGATGCGCGACGGTCTGGACAGCACAGAAGTTTTCCACAGTATATCAGGATAATTACTCAAGTGATTCGTCGCGTTGCGTTGGTGTCCGTTTTCCCCCTTGCGGACTATTTCATGGCACAACGAACCGACACCCAACGTGGCCGCGCAATCGTCGAGCGCTGGCGTGCTCTCGCCGAGCAGAGACTCGATTATCTCATCGCATTGCAGGAAAGCGGGCGCTGGCAGCGCTACCACGGAGAGCCGGATTTCCTCGACAATCTCCGCGACGCCTATGCCGCCGTCGAAGCCTGGCGTGTGCTGGCTTCGCGTGAAGCCTCGCTGGACAATCAGCCGATCGAATTCGGCTGGCTGGGGCAAGGAGCCGTGCCGCTGGCGCAGCGCGAGATCGCCAGGCGCGGCGATGTCGCGATGACGGCGGCGCCTGTCGCGAGCCCGCCAACGGCGCCTGCGATCGACGTGCCAAGCGTGGTCGATGCGCTGCCGGTTTCGGCTCTGGCCGCAAGCCTCGATCCGGCGACGATGCAGGATCGCTATCCGCTGCTGCGCAACGCGCTGTAAGGCCGAGGCCTCGTTCTATCGCACCGTGTTGACGCCGAGCGCGATCTGCCTGAAGCGCGCGGCGCCGTCGCGGGTGAGGTCGGGCGTCACCGGCTTGGCATGATCGAGGCCGACCACCGCGCCGCGCGGCGCGTCGGCGATCAGGTTGCCGTTCACCAGCGCTGTGCCCGCGCCGTCCGCAACCGAGACGCCGATACCGATGAACGCCTTGCGGATGACGTTGCCGGTGATGGCGACGTCGCGCAGATATTTGCCCCAGCCGGCGACGATGCCGAAGGCCGGCGCGTTCTCGATGACGTTGCCGGATACCGCGCTGTCGGCTTCGATGTAGATGCCGATGCCGGCGTCGTCCTCCGGCGCGGTGGCGATGGGCCGCTTCGGCAGCAGGTTGCGGATGATGTTGCCTTGCACCACGGCGATGCGGCCGCCTTCGTTGAAGTTCGCCACCGACACGCCGACCGCCGCCCGGTCCACGGTGTTGTTGGCGATGATCGCGCCTTCGAACGCAAACTCGGAATAGAGCGCTACCTCGCGTACGTCGCTGACGCTGTTGCCGGTGATCTGGATGTTCGAGGCCGAGTTGCCGCGCACCGCCGAATAATCGCAATTGCGGATGCGGTTGCCGCGCACGATGACATTGCCGGCACGAAACGCGTTGATGGCGTTGCCGTACTGACCCGAGCCGCCGGGACCGGCCTTGATGTCCTCGATCCGGTTGTCGATCACCTGCGTACCGTCGTCGCCGACGGCGGTGCGCAGGATTTCGATGCCGTTGTCGTTGGTGTCGATGATGGTGTTCTGCGCCACCAGCAGGCCCTGGGCGTCGAACGAGACAACGGCGGTGGTGGCGATGTGGCGGAGGATATTGCCACGCACTTCGCCGGCGACATTCTCGAACCAGATGCCGTTGCCGCCGCTGCGGGTGAGTTCGCAATCGGTGACGCGGATATCGCGACCAGCGCCGCAATGGATCAGACCGCGCCGCTGCGGCAGCGCGATGCCACCGCCGTCGATGACGAGATCGCGCAGGCCGATTGCGTTTGCGCCTGCGGCCGTGAGCAAGGATGGGCCGCCGGTGAAGATCAGTTTGGTCGCGCCGCGCACGCCGACGAGTTGCGCGCCGTTGGAAAGATTGAGCGGTCCGCTGCGATAAATCCCCGGCGGCAACGCCAGCGGCGCGCCGGCACGGGCCGCTTCATCGAGCGCGCGTTGCAGCGGCCCGGTCTGGTCGTCGGGGCTGCCCGGCCGCACGCCGTAATGCGTGGCGTCGTGCCCCAGCGTCGAGATGAGCGGCGTGGCTTTCGACGCGCGCTGGGCCCATGCCGGCAGCGTCCCGGCGAGCAGGGCGGTCGCGCCGATTCCGATGGCACCCCGACGGCTGATATCCATGCGCTACTCCGGTCAGCGGTTTTGCCGATGTCCGACCAGATAACGCGAAAACATGAAGGCGCGCGGCTCAACAACCGGCGAGCCGCGTGCCTTCCTCCTGATAGGGTTAATTATTGAGCCTGCTTGCTCGGCGTGAACATGCGTCCGCGTTCGGTCACCAGCACGACGCCGATCGATGCCAACGTGCAGATCAACGAGCCGACGGCGAACGGCAGCAGCGTGCCATCGTAAACCTGGCCCAGCGTGACGCCGACGCTGATCCCGATCAGCGTGGTGATCGAGCCGTACAGCGACGACGCGGTCCCGGCGATGTGGCCCTGCGGCTCCATCGCCAGCGCGGTGAAGTTCGACATCATCAGGCCGAAGGTGAACAGCGCGATCGCCGACAGCGCCATGTAAAACGGCAGCGGCAGCATATGAAGCGCGGCCGCACCCAGCATCACGGCGGCGACCAGTGCGTAGATCACGAGCGCCGTGTGCGAGATCACCCGCATTCCCAGCCGGATGACAAGGCGCGAGTTGAGAAAGCCGGCCAGTGCGATGCCGATCGCGATGGCGGCGAAGGCCAGCGGGAAATAGTGGCCAAGGTGATAGATCTCGGTGAACACCTGCTCGGATGCGAATACGTAGCCGAACAGCGTGCCCTGCACGCCACCGGCGGCCAGCGCATAGCCGAGTGTCTGCCGGTTGGTCAGGGTCTGGCGAAAGCTGCTCAGCACCTGCCGCGCCGTCAGCGGCTTGCGCTCGCTGACGGGCAGCGTTTCCGGCAGGCGCAGCGCGCTCCAGATTAGCGTCAGCAAGCCGTAAGCCATCAGCACGACAAAGATGCCGCGCCACTGCGCCACCATCATCAACGCCTGTCCGAATGACGGTGCGATGATCGGCACCGCGACGAAGATCATCATCACCAGCGACATCACGCTGGCCATGCGGCGGCCGGCGTAGCAATCGCGCACGACCGAGGTGGCGATGACGCGGGTGGCGGCGGTGCCGATCCCTTGCAGCGCGCGCGCCACCAGCAGCATTTCGAACGAGCGGGTGAACAGCGCCAGCAGGCTCGCGCAGCCATAGAGCACCATGCCGCCGAGCAGGATCGGGCGACGGCCGAAACGATCCGACAGCGGGCCGATCACGAACTGGCCGACCCCGAAGCCAAGCAGGAAAGTGGAAAGCACGCTTTGCAGATAGTTGCCGTCGCTGATGCCGAAACTCGCGCCGATGTTCGGCAGCGCCGGCAGCATCATGTCGAGGGCAAGCGGATTGAGCGCGATGATCGAGGCGACGATCGCGACGAATTCCGGGAATCGCATCGGGCGGTGGGTCGCGGAAACCCACGCGGCGGCATTGGTATCGGTCAAGGGAATCTCTCAGGTTTGAAACGCCATGATGGGGGCGAATGCTGCAATGCACAACCCATCTTCGGGAATGGCTGGTCCCCGAGAAACCGCAGATGCGGCCGCAAGGCGTCCTTATTTGCGGCGGGCCGGCGACACTTTTGCAAGGGCCGCCATTTGCAGCAGCAGGGCCGTGCCGGACCGGGCCAGTTCTGCGGCGGTCGCCTTTCCCCGACCCATGGGCGGGACGTGGACGAAGGCGGCGAGGCGAGGGCCGTTGCCGGCGTGGGCGGCCTCGAGCGCCCGCCAGCACAGGTAGTTGCACAGGTAACTGCCGGCATCGCGCGACAGCTTCGCGGCGGCGCCGCTCGCCAGCGCCGCGCGCAGCAGGCGGCGGGTATGCGGGCCGAATGCCATCGTATCGGCGCCGGGAACGATCGCCCCATGCGTGTTGTAACGGCCGTCGCGATCCGGCCAGCGGGTGGTGAGCGTGTTGCGCGCCCGCGTCTCGATGCGCAGATGCGGCGTGCGTGCCGCGAGACCGAACATCAGCAGCGCGTGCGGCCGATGCCGCGCCATCAGGTCGGGCAATTGCGCATCCATCGCGTGGTACGACACCGGAAATACATGGCTGATCACTTCCACGTCGGCGAGCGCCGGGCGGCGCAACCGCGCGAGCCGCCCGACCAGTGCCTGCGTCGGATTGTGCGGCGCGCCCGGAAACGGTCCGAAGCCGGTGATGAGGATGCGGAGCGATCTGCTGGTCAAACCAAACGCTCTATCTGTTTTCTGTTTTCGTCCCGCCTCCGTCGTCATGGCCGGATTTATTCCGGCCATCCACGTCTTTGCGGAGATACAACATGAAGAACGTAGATGGCCGGGACAAGCCCGGCCATGACGGAAACAATAGGGTTTGGGGTCCCAGCTTTTGCGGGGACGACGCGGCGGATATTAAGACGCAACAATATCCATCACCGCAACAGGTCCGCGATCTGCTCGGCCGCCAGTGCCGGCGAGGTGCTGCCGTTGCCGACGCGCGCCTCGATCTGTTTCACCCGTGCGCGGATCGTGGCGTCGCTGCGCAGGCGCGCCTTCATGCGATCCTCGAACATCGACCACATCCACTTCACCTGCTGTTCGCTGCGACGGTGCGCGAATTCGCCCGAGGCGTTCATCGCGGTGCGGTGCGCGACGATCTTCTCCCACAACTCCGGCACCCCCACGCCGGTGAGGCCCGAATAGGTCAGCACCGGCGGAAACCAGTGTTTGGAGCGCGGCGTCAGGATCTTCATCGCGCCGCGATAGTCGGCGGCGGTGCGGTTGGCGCGCTTGACGTTGTCGCCGTCCGCCTTGTTGATGGCGATCATGTCGGCCAGTTCGATGACGCCCTTCTTGATGCCCTGCAATTCGTCGCCGCCGCCCGGCAGCATCAGGGCGAGGAAGATGTCGGTCATGTCGCAGACCGCGGTTTCCGACTGGCCGACGCCGACGGTTTCCACCAGCACCACGTCAAAGCCCGCCGCCTCGCACAGCAGCATCGCCTCGCGGGTCTTGGCGGCGACGCCACCGAGCGTGCCGGAGGAGGGGGAGGGGCGGATGAAAGCGCGTTCGTCGTTGGACAATTGCGCCATCCGCGTCTTGTCGCCGAGGATCGAGCCGCCGGTACGCGCCGACGACGGATCGACCGCCAGCACCGCGACGCGATGGCCTTGCTCGAGCAGGTACATGCCGAGCGTGTCGATGGTGGTCGATTTGCCGACGCCGGGCGAACCGGTGATGCCGACACGATAGGCCTTGCCGGTGTCCGGCAGCAACGCCTGCACCAGTTCGCGCGCGGCGGCCTGATGATCCTCGCGGCGGCTTTCCACCAGCGTGATGGCGCGCGCCAGCGCCGCGCGGTTGCCGGCGCGGATATCGGCGGCGATGCCCGGAATGGCAAGTGGACGGTTCATTTGCGCTCAGGCTTCGGGTCGGGCGGCTTGTTGCCGGCGAAGATCGCGAGCCCCTGCGGCGAGAGATAGGCCTTGAACGCCTCCCATGGCACGAACACGGTATACGATCCTTCGGCGTAAGGCCCGACCGCGTAGGGCGGATAGTGAAAATCGAGGCCGGCGCTTTTGTCGGCGACGGTCGATGGCGCCAGCGACACCGCGCCGACCTTGAGCAGCGTCGGCTCGATGCCTTTGTACCAGTCGATGCTGCCGGCATCGTCGATGTCGCGCGCCTTTTTCTCGGCCTTGACGGCGGCGAGCGCGGCCGCGCGCAATGCCTTCAGCGTCGGGCCGTTATCGGCGGTCTCCTTGAAGAACGGGCGCACGCTGATCTGCTTTTTCGCATCGGCGTCCCAGAGAATGGTGTCGATGTCGGTGTTGGGATGCGCGCCGCCGGTGTAGACGTAATCGGTGCGGATGACGCTGATGTAACGTCCGTCGACCTTCGAGACCTGGCCGTAACTGCGCTCGAAAGTCCAGGCGCGGCCGTCGCGAAACAGTTCCGGCGACGCCTTGAACTCCTTCGCGGCCTCGGCGCGGTTCTTTTCCATCCAGCGCTTGCCTTCGGCGAGAAGATTTTCCGCGAGCGGCGCGTCGGATCGAATGGCAGCGTCCAGCGAGACGCTGGCGTCGACGTATTTCGTCTTGATGGCGAAGTCGGGCTTGGGTTCGGCGGTGAGGGCGGGGACCACGAACAAGCAGCCCAGCACGAGCGCCACGGTTAAAGGCTTGGCTGAATAAGTCACGCTTCGGACTCGGACAGTTTGTGGAGAGCAAAGGCTTTCAGCGGCGGAAGATGCATCTCGATGATGACCCAAACGCGCTCGGTCTGAGTCATATGATAGGCATGTCGCAGCACATTTCCGAAATTGATGATCCGGCGCCATTCGATCTCCGGGGCGCTGAGCTTGGCGCTATCGGGAAGCCGCCGTGTCGCTTCGCATGGAATTTCAAGAAGGCGTTCGGTTGCCAAACGCTGGATGCGATCGGCGGAGAAATCAGCGAGTGTCTTTCCTTGCCACAGGGCCTCGATGTCTTCGATCGCCTCAACGATGTCTCGATATCGGTCTTCGACCGTAGGCGACATCAAAAAACCTCCAGCAGATCGTCCGTGATCCGTTCGGCTATCCGTGGCTTAAGTGAATCCTTGATCGAGGCCTGAGTCGGAAGGCCCGTTGCATCCTCAATGATATGTTGGATGCCGGCGACGTTGAGCAGCGAGAACGACGGGTCGGCTACGACATCGATCAGCACATCGATGTCGCTGTCCTCGCGATGATCGCCGCGCGCGCGAGAGCCGAAAAGCCGCAGCTTCTTCACCCCTTCCGCCCGAAGGGCTCCGGTGTTGGTTCGGATCGTCGCGATGATTTCGTCGCGGGTCATCGTTGGCATCGGCTTGCTTCCAACCTCTGCTCTTACTCCGCGGCCTCGCTATGCCCCAGCCGCGCGTTGAGCTTGTGGATCAGTTCCTCGGCGGCGTCGGCGATCACGGTGCCGGGCGGGAAGATGGCTTCCGCGCCGGCCTTGTAGAGCGCGTCATAATCCTGCGGCGGCACCACGCCGCCGATGATGATCATGATGTCCTCACGGCCCTGCTTCTTCAGCGCGGCCTTCAATTCCGGCACGGCGGTCAGATGCGCCGCCGCCAGCGACGACACGCCGAGGATGTGCACGTCGTTTTCGACCGCCTGCCGCGCCGCTTCGTCGGCGGTGGCGAACAGCGGCCCGATGTCGACGTCGAAGCCGATGTCGGCGAAAGCGGAGGCGATCACCTTCTGGCCGCGATCATGGCCATCCTGCCCGATCTTGGCGACGAGGATGCGCGGGCGGCGACCTTCGGCGTCCTCGAATGCGTCGATCAACGCCTGCACCTTCTCGACGCGGTTCGACATGGCGGAGACCTCACGCTTGTAGACGCCGGTGATGGAGCGAATCTCGGCGCGATGGCGGCCAAACACCTTTTCCATGGCATCGGAAATCTCGCCGACGGTGGCTTTGGCGCGCGCCGCGTCGATCGCCAGCGCCAGCAGATTGCCTTCGCCGGTTTCGGCGCTTTTCGTCAACGCATCGAGC
>CAUJJN010000228.1 GCA_963204905.1 Pseudomonadota bacterium | reverse complement strand
ATGAGGCTGCGGACGCATCGCGCGTCCGGCGTTCCGCGCGCCCTCTTCTCAGGAAAGGGCGAGGCGCTTCCCGCAAAACTCGGGCGCTCCGCGCCGCGAGATCGCGAGGTCATATCCCGATGAAGGCCGATGTTCGAAATTCAAGTCAGGGATGTGCGGTCAGCTTTATTTCGGGCAGCCCGACGTCTGATCGCCCTGGCGCGCCATCGGTTTGCCGTTGATGAAAACGCCCGTCGCGCCGCCGGCGACGGTGCCGCCGCAGCCGGTGCGGTTGCCGACCACGGTGGCGGGCTTGCCGTTGATGAAGACGTTGGGCACGCCTTCGACGATCGATCCGTCGCTCGTGGTGTCGCCGACCCGCGCGGCTGGCTTGCCGTTGACCATCACGTTGTCCGCGCCGCCGGTGATGACGCCGGGCGCGCTGCCGCCGGACTGCGCGAGGCAGGGCGCGGCGAGCGCAACCACTATCGTTGCCACAGCCAGTGATGAGAGGATCGTTCGCATGCTGCCCCCGTGGCTCGAAACGTCAGGACAGGCACTCTCCCGGAGCTTGGTGGCGGCAATGTGTTATGCAACCCACCTATCCGCGCTCGGCGGCTTGTTCGATGTCGGCGCATCCGTCATGGTCCCGCGCGAAAGGAATACTCCGTGAGTCCCGCAGCATCTCCCACAGGCGCGGCATCCGAAGTCGCGCTCGGCTCCGTCCGGTTCGGCAACGCGCTGCCGCTCGCCGTCATCGCCGGGCCGTGCCAGCTCGAAAGCCGGGCTCATGCGCTGGAGACGGCTCACGCGTTGAAGGAGATCGCGGGCCGGCTCGGCATCGGGCTCGTCTACAAGACCTCGTTCGACAAGGCCAACCGCACCAGCGCCAGCGCCGCGCGCGGCATCGGTCTTGCGCAGGCGCTGCCGATCTTCGCGGAGATCCGTTCGTCGCTCGGCCTGCCGGTGCTGACCGACGTGCACGAGCCCGGCCAGTGCGCCGAGGTGGCGCAGGCGGTGGACGTGTTGCAGATTCCCGCCTTCCTGTGCCGGCAGACCGACCTGCTGCTGGCGGCGGCGGCCACCGGCAAGGTGGTCAACGTCAAGAAGGGCCAGTTTCTCGCGCCCTGGGACATGACCAACGTGGTGGCGAAGATCGTCGGCGGCGGCAATCGCAACGTGCTGGTGACCGAGCGCGGCGCCTCGTTCGGCTACAACACGCTGGTGTCGGACATGCGGGCGCTGCCGATCCTGGCGCGGACGACGAATGCGCCGGTGATCTTCGACGCCACCCATTCGGTGCAGCAGCCGGGCGGCAAGGGGACATCCTCCGGCGGTGAACGCGAATTCGTGCCGGTGCTGGCGCGGGCGGCGGTCGCTGTCGGTGTCGCCGGCGTCTTCATCGAGACCCATCCCGATCCTGATCACGCGCCGTCGGATGGCCCCAACATGGTGCCGTTGAACGAGTTCGAGGGGCTGGTGGGGACGCTGATGGCGTTCGACCGGCTTGCCAAGGGCGGGGTGCGTTGATGCGCGCCAACTTCGAGAGGTGGCGTTCGCTCTAATGCCATCCGTGCTTTATCTGATCGCGCTCGCTTCATTTGCAGCCAATCTCTCGGTACGTGCGATCGACCCGGTGATCCCGCACATCGCCGACGATCTGTCGGTCTCCATCGCGCAGGCCGCCGGCCTGTCGGCGGCGCTGGCCTTCACCTTCGCCATCGTGCAGCCCATCATCGGCGCCATCGCCGATCTGATCGGCAAGGCTCGCGTCATGGTGGCGTGCCTGGCGCTGCTTGGCGTCGGCAGTATCCTCGGCTCGTTCGCGGAGACCTATCCGTTGCTGCTGACCACGCGCATTTTGTGCGGCATCGGCGCGGGCGGCGTGTTTCCGGTGACGCTCGGCCTGACCAGCGATCTGGTCCCGGTGTCGGAGCGCCAGATCGCGATCAGCCGGGTGCTGGCCGGCGCGATGATCGGCAACATTCTCGGCTCGACGCTTGGCGGCGTGGTCGGCGATCTGTTCGGCTGGCGCGGTGTGCTGGAATTTCTTGGGGTGACGACGGTGATGGCCTCGGCGGCGGTCGGCTTCGGCCTGAGCAGGAGTTCGACCACGATGGCGTCGGCCGGAACAAATCTCAAGACGCTATGGCACGGTTACGAGGTGCTGTTCCGCAACCCGCGCACGCGCGTCTGTTACAGCATCGTCTTCGCGGAAGGGTACTGCATTCTCGGGGTATTTCCGTTTGTGGCGGCGTTTCTGTTCGATCTCGGCGAAACGCGGCTGTCGATCGCCGGCATAGTCATCGCCGGCTTCGCGCTGGGCGGGCTGGTTTACACGGCGACCGTGACGCGGCTGCTGCCATGGCTCGGCGTGCGCGGCCTGATGATCGGCGGCGGGGCGGTGATGGCGCTGCAACTGATCGTGCTCGGTCTCGGCCTGCCGTGGCAGGCGCAGATGGCGAGCTTCGTCGCCATGGGGCTCGGCTTCTACATGCTGCACGGTTGTATGCAGGTGTTCGCCAGCGAACTGGCCGTCGAGGCGCGCGCGACCGCGATGTCGTTTCATTCGTGCTTCTTCTTTCTGGGACAGACGGCGGGGCCAATCGCCTACGGCTTCGGCATTGCGCATATCGGCAAGATGCCGACGCTGATCGTCTGCAGCGTCATCATTACTTTGGTCGGCATCATCGGCGCGCGGCTTCTGGTGACGAAAGCGACCGCCTAGCTCGCGGCGTCAGCGAGCATGGAATCATCATAAGCCTGCTTGATCAGGCTGGACGCCGCGATCCAGATGACGATCGAGCCGATCGCAAGTCCGCCGAGCAACATGAAAGCAGCTGGATAGCCGAAACCTTGCGCAATCCATCCGCCAAGCACGGGACTGAGCGCGGCGCCGATCCCTTGCACCGTCATGACCGCGCCCTGGCCCAGATTGACGCGTCCGGTGCCGTTCAGGATGCTGGCCACCAAGCCGGGCACCGCGACGCTCTGCAATCCCGCGCCGATACCATCCAGGATTTGAACCGGAATAACGCCCCATTCGGAGATCATGTGCGCGGCGATCAGCCCCCGCACTGGAAGCGCGACGAACGAAATCAGCAGCACCAGCCAGTAGCCGGTTTTTTCGGCCGCGCGCATGGCGATGATGGACATCACGATCATGGTACCCTGCGCGATGACGATCGTCATCGCGACGAAACTGGCGGGCTCCGCCTTGTGCAGATCGACGACGGCCAGTCCGTAAAACGGAAGCATGGCGGCATTGCCGAGGTGAAAGAGTGCGAGGGCCGCCGCCAGTGCGAGCAGCGGCTTGCATTCCAGCAGCACCGTTATGCCGCTGACCCGCTTGCTGCTGTCGGCACCGTGGCCTATCCCGCGCGCCACGTCGTCATCGATGGAATCCTTGGGGATCGTCATCACGCACACGATCGAGATGACGCCAAACAAGGCGGCGAGCAGGAAGACCGCGACAAAACCGAACTGCCAGCCGAGGTAGCCGGAGAGAGCCGCACCCACCATGTTGCCGGCATGATTGAAGGCCTGGTTGCGCCCGTTCTGGCGGTTGAAGCCGCGCTGCCCGACCATGCCGAGGGTGATGCCAGTCACCGCCGGCACGATCGCGGCGCCGGCGATTGCGCTGGCGACCTGCGAGACGGTCACAACCCAGAAGTGTTGCGATACGAGCACCATGCCGGAAGCCAGAACGGTGCAAACCCCGGGGAGGATGACGTAGGCGCGTTTGCGCCGCGTTGCGTCCACCAGCGCGCCTGCGGGCGTCGTCATCAACATGCCGGCGACGCCGCCGACCGTCATCACTGTACCGATCCATCCGCTCTGCCAACCATGGGCGAGCAGAAAGACTCCAAGAAACGGTCCGATGCCCGCTTGCATGTCGGCCATGAAGAAGTTCAGGGCTTCGAGCGCGCGGTGTCCTTTAACGGGCGAGGATGGCAAGGGGATACCCACTTCGGCTCAGTTAGGCCGACACAACGATGACCCGATGCATTGGTCTGCCGTGCCGAGCTTCCGTCAAGTTCGGCTCGCGTAAATAGTTCCCCCGATTTTGACTTATCCGCGGCCGCGATAGGGCGCGACGCCTTGCTCCGGCAGCCAGACACCGTTCGGCAATTTGCCGGTCTGCCAGAATACATCGATCGGGATACCACCGCGCGGATACCAGTAGCCGCCGATGCGCAGGAAACGGGGCTTGATCTCCGCGACGATACGCTTGCCGATCGCCACCGTGCAGTCCTCGTGGAATGCGCCGTGATTGCGGAAGCTCGCGAGGTAGAGCTTGAGCGACTTCGATTCCACCAGCCATGCGCCCGGGACGTAGTCGATCATCAGATGCGCGAAATCCGGTTGGCCCGTGATCGGGCACAGCGAGGTGAATTCCGGCGCGGTGAAACGCACGACGTAGTTTGTGCCTTTCTGCGGGTTGGGCACGCGGTCGAGTTGGGCCGCCTCGGGGGAGGTCGGCCATTCGACGGCGCGGCCGAGTTGCAGGCCGGCTTGTTTGGGGGCGCGGGGCGATTTTGACATGGCAGTCTGCGTAGCGCCTGCGCAGCTATCCCGCAAGCGTGGGCGGCCCGTGCGGCTCCGCCCGGCCTTTCCCCGCTGGGCACCTTGCTGTAGAAGCAGCGCCAATATTTTCCCCTGACCTTCAAGAGGCTCTCATGACCGCCATCGTCGACATCATCGGCCGCGAAATTCTCGACAGCCGGGGCAATCCGACCATCGAGGTCGATGTCGTGCTGGAGGACGGCTCGCAGGGCCGCGCGGCCGTTCCGTCCGGGGCCTCGACCGGTGCCCACGAGGCGGTCGAATTGCGCGACGGCGACAAGGCGCGGTATTCCGGCAAGGGCGTGCAGAAGGCGGTCGAGGCCGTCAACACCGAGATTTTCGACGCCATCGGCGGCATGGACGCCGAGGAGCAGGTGCAGATCGATGAGACCATGATCGCGCTCGATGGCACCGCCAACAAGAGCCGCCTCGGCGCCAATGCCATCCTCGGCGTGTCGCTGGCGGTGGCGAAGGCGGCGGCGGATTCGTTCGACATGCCGCTGTATCGCTATGTCGGGGGCACCTCGGCGCGCCTGCTGCCGGTGCCGATGATGAACATCATCAACGGCGGCGTTCATGCCGACAATCCGATCGACTTCCAGGAGTTCATGATCCTGCCGGTCGGCGCGTCGTCGTTCGCGGAAGCGCTGCGCTGTGGCGCGGAAATATTTCATACGTTGAAGGCGGGCCTGAAGAAGGCCGGGCACAACACCAATGTCGGTGACGAAGGCGGTTTCGCACCGAACCTGCCGTCGGCGGACGCCGCCCTCGACTTCGTGATGAACGCCATCGCGCAGGCCGGCTACAAGCCGGGCGAAGATGTGATGCTCGGCCTCGACTGCGCCTCCACCGAATTCTTCAAGGACGGCAAGTACGTTTACGGCGGCGAGAACAAGACGCGCTCGATTTCCGAGCAGGCCAAGTATCTCGGCGAACTGGTGTCGCGCTACCCGATCGTCACCATCGAGGACGGCATGAGCGAGGACGACATGGAAGGCTGGAAGGAGTTGACCGACCTCGTCGGCAACAAGTGCCAGCTTGTCGGAGATGACTTGTTCGTCACCAACGTTACGCGGCTTGCCGACGGCATCAAGAAGGGCCTCGGCAACTCGATCCTGGTCAAGGTCAATCAGATAGGCTCGCTCACCGAAACGCTCGCCGCCGTCGAGATGGCGTTCAAGGCCGGCTACACTGCGGTGATGTCGCATCGCTCCGGCGAAACGGAGGATTCCACCATTGCCGATCTCGCGGTCGCCACCAACTGCGGCCAGATCAAGACCGGCTCGCTGGCCCGTGCTGACCGCACTGCGAAATACAATCAGTTGCTGCGGATCGAGCAGGAGTTGGGAACGCAGGCGAAATATGCCGGCAGGTCGGCGTTGAAGGCGCTATCCTGATCTGACAGAAACACGACCCCCGGGGAGAGACCACATGAGCAATGATTACACCAGTGGACTTGAGCTTCGTTCTCTCATCAAGGCCGACGGCACGCTCGAAGTGTCGTTGGCGCGGGTCGATGTCCCGGAGCCTGCCGCCGATGAGGTGGTAGTGCGGATCGAGGCGACGCCGATCAATCCATCCGATCTCGGACTGCTGTTCGGTGCGGCCGATATGGCGACGGCGAAGGTTGCCGGCACCGCGCAGCAGCCTGTGCTGACGGCCATGGTACCCGCCGCCGCGATGCGGGCGATGGCCGGGCGGCTCGATCAATCGTTGCCGGTCGGCAACGAGGGGGCGGGCGTTGTCGTCAAGGCCGGTTCGTCCGACGCCGCCAAGGCGCTACTCGGCAAGACGGTGGCGATGATCGGCGGTGCGATGTACGCGCAGTATCGCACCATCAAGGCGCGTGATTGCATGGCGCTCCCGGCAAATGCGACCGCCGCTGACGGTGCATCCTGCTTCGTCAATCCGTTGACGTCACTCGGCATGGTTGAGACCATGCGACGCGAGGGACACAAGGCGCTGGTGCACACCGCCGCGGCGTCCAATCTCGGGCAGATGCTCAATCGCATCTGCATCAAGGACGGCGTCGCGCTGGTCAACATCGTGCGCAGCGCGGAGCAGGCCGCTCTGCTGCGCGGTATCGGCGCAAAGTACATTTGCGACTCCACGTCGCCGACCTTTATGGACGACCTGACTCAAGCCCTGGTCGAGACTGGCGCGACGATCGCGTTCGATGCCATCGGCGGCGGCAAGCTCGCGGGACAAATCCTGACAGGCATGGAGATTGCGGCCAACAAGACCGCAAAGGTTTACAGCCGCTACGGCTCGGACGTGTACAAGCAGGTCTATATCTACGGATCGCTCGATACCGGTCCGACCATCATCAATCGCTCGTTCGGCATGACGTGGGGAATCGGTGGCTGGCTGCTGTTTCCGTTCCTGCAAAAGATCGGCCCGGCGGATGGCGCGCGGTTGCGCCAGCGCGTGATGGACGAACTGAAGACCACCTTTGCCAGCCACTATACCCGCGTGATTTCCTTGCAGGAGACGCTGCAACTGGCCAACGTCGCGGTCTACAACAAGCGCGCGACCGGCGAGAAGTTCCTGATCGATCCGAGCAAGATTGGATAGTTGTTGCCCGCTTGCTGGTATCGGGGTAATCAAGTGCAAATAGATGCACTTGCATCTTCTTGTCTTCGTGCGTAGGTGAAGCACTCCATTCGCCGCATCTTTCGCCGCATCTCAAGGACAACTCATGACCGTCCATCATGTCGCCGTCATCGTCGGTAGCCTTCGGAAAGAAGCTTTCTCGCTCCGCACCGCCAATGCGCTGGCTCAACTGGCGCCGCCATCGTTGAAACTGGAGATCGTCACGCTTCACGACCTGTCATTCTTCAATCAGGATCTTGAAGCCAATCCGCCGGCCGACTGGGTCGCATTTCGGGACAAGGTCAAGGCCGCCGACGCGGTACTGTTCGTAACCCCGGAGTACAATCGTTCCATCTCCGGCGTTCTCAAGAACGCCATTGATGTCGGCTCGCGGCCTTATGGCAAGAGTGTTTTCAATGGCAAGCCGGTCGGGATCATCGGGACATCGCCGGGCGCCCATGGTGGTGTCAGCGCGGTGAAGCATCTGCAACAGATCCTGCCCGGGATCAGCGGTCCGATCATGCAGCAGCCGGAAACCTATTTGGGAATGCTGGGAGATGCCTTTGACGGGAAGGGCGATCTGATCAAGGACTCGCTGCGCGATTTCCTCAAACAGTATCTCGCGGCTTTCGAGGCTTGGGTTGCCCGAATCGGAAAATAGATTTGCCGTTGGGACGGCTCGGTTAGCGGTCCGTTAACCGAGCCGTCGCATCGTCGGCGCATGGTTTCGCGCGCACGATTGAAAGCATTGCTGACCGGGGTGGCCCTCTATGCGATGGCTGCGGCGACGGTTGGCTATTTCAGCGTCAATGCCTACACCGGCAAGTACGGCCTGAACGCGCGCCAGGAGCTCGATCAGGAAATCATTGCGCTCACGTCTGAACTGGCGCGGCTTAAGAAAGAGCGCATCGAGGGCGAGAAGCGAGTGTCGTTGCTGCGCACGGATCGCATGGATCCTGACATGCTCGACGAGCGGGTCCGCTACCAACTCGAATATGCGCATCCACGCGATCTGGTCGTCAAGATCAATCGATCGAACTGAAAATCGCGGCGGAAAATTCGACCATCCGGTTGCCGATTGGCACGCGCCATCACCAAGTGTGATGAAATTTCAAAAATGCTGTGATTGCATTTCGAAAATGTCCCTTCGCTGCGCTGCGACATGACGCAACACGGCCGATCGGTCAGCTTGGCTTTCAAGCGCGGGTGAGTTGGAGTAGAGAGGATCATTGCCCCTCTTATCCGGACGAGCTATGGCCGCACCCAAGAAGAACGCATCGCAGGCAACGGGACAGGAGACGAAGGACGGGGCTTCTCGTTCATCCCGTCTGGAATTCACCAAGGAGCAGGAGCTTGCGGCGCTCCGCGAGATGCTGCTGATCCGGCGTTTCGAGGAAAAGGCCGGTCAGCTTTACGGTATGGGCGCGATCGGCGGCTTCTGTCATCTTTACATCGGCCAGGAAGCCATCGTCGTCGGCATGCAGATGGCGCTGAAGTATGGCGACCAGGTCATCACCGGATATCGCGATCACGGCCACATGCTGGCGACCGGCATGGAAGCCAACGGCGTGATGGCGGAACTGACCGGGCGCCGCGGTGGATATTCGAAGGGCAAGGGCGGCTCCATGCACATGTTCAGCAAGGAGAAGCACTTCTACGGCGGCCATGGCATCGTCGGCGCGCAAGTGTCGCTCGGTACCGGCCTTGCGTTCGCCAATCGCTATCGCGGCAACGATAACGTCAGCATTGCCTACTTTGGCGACGGCGCCGCCAATCAGGGCCAGGTCTATGAGAGCTTCAACATGGCGGAGCTGTGGAAGCTCCCGGTGATCTACGTCATCGAGAACAATCGTTACGCCATGGGTACCTCGGTCAGTCGATCATCGGCGCAGCAGGATTTCTCCAAGCGCGGCGCGTCGTTCAACATCCCTGGCGAACAGGTCGACGGCATGGACGTGCGCGCGGTGAAGGCGGCTGCGGACAAGGCGGTGAAGTGGTGTCGCGAGGGTAATGGCCCCTACATCCTGGAAATGCAGACTTATCGCTATCGCGGCCATTCGATGTCGGACCCGGCGAAGTATCGCACCCGCGAAGAGGTCGACAAGGTGCGGCACGATTCCGACCCGATCGAGCAGGTGCGCAACCGCTTGCTTGCCGCCAAGGTCAGCGAGCAGGATTTGAAGAAGATTGATGCCGAGGTGCGCGAGATCGTCAATGCGTCGGCGGACTTCGCGCTGAATGATCCCGAGCCGGATGCGTCCGAGCTCTACACCGACGTCTATCGTTAAGCGCAGCCGCATAAGTTCTGGAGCGAATATGCCGATTCAAGTTCTGATGCCCGCGCTGTCGCCGACGATGGAGAAGGGCAATCTCGCCAAGTGGCTCAAGAAAGAGGGCGAGGCGATCAAATCAGGCGATGTCATCGCCGAGATCGAGACCGACAAGGCGACGATGGAGGTCGAGGCGACTGACGAGGGAACGCTGGGTAAAATCCTGGTTCCTGAGGGGACTGCTGACGTGGCGGTGAATACGCCGATCGCGACCATTCTTGCCGATGGCGAGAGCGCCGCCGACCTTGACAAGGCGTCGGCTCCGGCCAAACAGGAAACCAAGGCAGAGGCCACTCCAGCGGAAGCAAAGTCCGCTCCCCCGCCAGAGAAGGCCGCACAGGCCGCGCCCCAAGCGCCGGTATCGAATGTTCCCGCCGATCCGGACATTCCCGAAGGCACCGAGATGGTGACCATGACCATCCGCGAGGCGTTGCGCGACGCGATGGCCGAAGAAATGCGCCGCGATGATGATGTCTTCATCATGGGCGAGGAAGTCGCGGAGTATCAGGGCGCGTACAAGGTGACGCAGGGTCTGTTGCAGGAGTTCGGCGCGCGCCGCGTGATCGATACGCCAATCACCGAGCACGGTTTCGCGGGCGTCGGCATCGGCGCGGGTTTCGCGGGCCTGAAGCCGATCGTCGAATTCATGACCTTCAACTTCGCCATGCAGGCGATCGACCAGATCATCAATTCGGCCGCCAAGACCCTGTATATGTCCGGTGGGCAGATGGGCTGCTCCATCGTTTTCCGCGGACCGAACGGGGCGGCCGCGCGCGTTGCCGCCCAACACAGCCAGGACTACGCCGCCTGGTATTCACAAGTCCCGGGCCTCAAGGTGATCGCGCCCTATAGTGCTGCTGACTACAAGGGGCTGCTCAAGGCCGCGATACGCGATCCGAACCCGGTGATCTTCCTCGAAAACGAAATCCTCTACGGTCACACCGGCGAAGTGCCGAAGCTGGAAGACTTCCTCGTTCCGATCGGCAAGGCGAAGATTGCGCGTGTCGGCCAGCACGTCACGCTGATCTCGTGGTCCAACGGCATGAGCTATGCGCTGAAAGCCGCCGATGAACTGGCAAAGGAAGGCATCGAGGCCGAGGTCGTCGATCTACGCACCATCCGACCAATGGATACCGAGACATTCGTTGCGTCGGTGCAGAAGACCGGACGCGCGGTGGTGGTCGAGGAAGGTTGGCAACAGTCCGGCGTCGGCGCCGAAGTCGCCGCGCGGCTGATGGAGCATGCGTTCGATTATCTCGACGCGCCGGTCGCGCGCGTCTCGGGCAAGGACGTGCCGATGCCCTACGCCGCCAATCTCGAAAAACTGGCGCTGCCATCGGTGGCGGAAGTGGTCGAGGCGGCGAAGGCCGTTTGTTATCGCTGAGAGAGCAGGGCTGACACATGCCGATCAACATTCTGATGCCCGCGCTGTCTCCGACAATGGAGAAGGGCAACCTCGCCAAGTGGCTCAAGAAGGAAGGCGACAAGGTCCAGTCCGGCGACGTCATCGCCGAGATCGAGACCGACAAGGCGACGATGGAAGTCGAAGCCGTCGACGAGGGCACCATCGCGAAAATCCTGGTGCCGGAGGGGACCGCTGATGTCCCGGTCAATGATGTGATCGCAATCCTCGCTGGTGATGGCGAGGACGTGAAGGCAGCGGCAAGCGGTGGCGCAGCGAAGGCTGAAGCCAAAGCGCCCGCTGCTCCGGCTGCCAAGGCCGATACGCAACCGGTGGCGCCGGCCGCCGCTCCCGCGCCGCTACCGGCAAGCGTCGCAGCGCCGGCCGCGCCGCCCTCGGGCAATCGCATCTTCTCGTCACCGCTCGCCCGCAGGCTTGCGAAGGACGCCAGCATCGAATTATCGCGCATCAGCGGTACGGGCCCGCATGGCCGCGTTATCGCGCGCGATGTCGAGGCGGCGAAATCCGGCCAAGGCCTGAAGGCGTCAACCGCCGCGCCTGCGCCGGGTGCTGCGCCTGCGGCCGGTGCACCGAGCATCGCGCCGTCGATGTCGGATCAGCAGGTGCGCGCGCTGTTCGAGGAAGGCTCCTACGAGGTCGTGCCGCATGATGGTATGCGCCGGACCATTGCGCAGCGGCTGACGCAATCGATGCAGACCATCCCGCATTTCTATCTGACGATGGACTGCAATCTCGACAAGCTGCTGGCGCTGCGTGAGCAGGCCAACGCCGCCGCTCCGAAGGACACTGAAGGCAAGCCCGCCTACAAGCTTTCCGTCAATGACTTCGTCGTGAAGGCGATGGCGGTGGCGCTTCAGCGCGTGCCGGACGCCAATGTGAGCTGGACCGACGGCGGGATGCTTAAGCACAAGCATTCCGATATCGGCGTCGCGGTGGCGATGCCGGGCGGGCTGATCACGCCGATCGTGCGCAGCGCCGAGACGCTGACGCTGTCGGTGATCTCCAACCGGATGAAGGATTTCGCGGCGCGCGCGCGGACCCGCAAGCTCAAGCCCGACGAATATCAGGGTGGCACCTCGGCGGTGTCGAACCTCGGTATGTTCGGTATCAAGGACTTCACCGCCGTCATCAATCCACCGCATGCGACAATCCTCGCCGTCGGCACCGGCGAGCAGCGCGCGATCGTCCGCGATGGCAAGGTTGAGGTGGCGAACATGATGAGCGTGACGTTATCGTGCGATCATCGCGCTGTGGACGGCGCGCTCGGCGCGGAACTGCTCGGCGCCTTCAGGCAACTGATCGAAAATCCCATGACGATGATGGTGTAACGAAGAGGGCGCTCTGATGATCGTCGGAAAACCTCTTTCGCTCGCCATGCTCGCCGCCGCTCTCTGTTTGAATGTGTCGGCGGGCGCGAGGGCGGAACTGCCCCCGCAGTATACGGTATGGCAGGATTTTGCCGCCGTCGTTGCGAAGCAGGAGATTGCGGCGCAACTCGGGGTGGTGGATCGCATCGAGCGTATCGGTGCGGGGCGCTTCAGCATCCAGAGCGGCAATTGCGCGATTATCGCCACGGTGGCGCGCAAGGGAGCGACAAGCCCTGATGGACGATCCATCCCCGGACCATCGCGGATCGTTGGCGTGGACCTCGGAAACAAAGAGTGCAAATCCTAGATGAGCTTCGACGCATAAAGGAGAGATGATGCGGGCCTTCCTGGTTTCCTTTGGAGTCGTTGCAATGACGGTGTCGGCCGGTGCTGCCGACATACAAGGCAGCAAGGATCATCCGTTGCTACCGCGCTACGAAGGTTCGGAAATCATCCGTTACGAACAGCAGGCATTTACCGACTATCGTCTGGCGACAGCGCCGGTCAAGAAGCCCGGTGGGAAGGACAAGAATCCGGAATCGGTGCTCGCCCTTGAGGGTAAATTCACGCAGATCGCCTATAAAATGCCGGAGGGGCGTTCATCCCTCGAGGTGTTTCGTAACTACGAGCAGGCGATCAAGTCAGCGGGCTTCGACCCCATCTTCAGTTGCGAGCGGGAGGCTTGCGGCGGACGCAACTTCAGCCTCGCCGTTGCTGGCGACAAGCTGTACTCGTTGTTCGGCGATCAGCAGGCTGATCAACGTTTTCTTTCCGCCCGTCTCAAGCGGGCGGCGGGCGATGTCTATGCCTCGCTTTATGTGATCATGCATCGGTCGGGCGGCGGACCGCTGAAGGATCGCGCGCTGGCGCTTCTCGAAATCACTGAAGCCAAGCCGATGGAAACACGGATGAAGGTGGTGGAGTCGTCCGCGCTACAGCGCGATATCACCACCCAGGGCCGCGTCGCGGTGCATGGAATCCTGTTCGATTTCGACAAGGACACCATGCGGGCTGATGCGAAACCGCAACTCGATGAGATCGCAAAGTTGCTGAAGGGGCAGCCCGACCTCAAGGTTCTGATCGTCGGGCATACCGACGCCAAGGGGGCGCTCGACTACAACCGCGATCTGTCGCATCGGCGCGCGCGATCCATCGCCGAGACGCTGGCGAAGGATCACGGGATCGTCGCATCGCGGATGACCCCGCTCGGCATCGGCATGGCGGCGCCGATGGCGACCAATCGGACCGAGGAAGGCCGCGCGTTGAACCGGCGGGTCGAACTGGTCGACGCCACGAACTGAAGACAGAAAGCGTAAGGCATGGCCGACACATCCTTCGACGTCATCATCATCGGCTCCGGACCCGGCGGTTACGTCACCGCGATCCGCGCTGCGCAACTCGGCTTCAAGACGGCGATCGTCGAGAAGCAGTATCTCGGCGGCATCTGTCTCAACTGGGGGTGCATTCCGACCAAGGCGTTGCTGCGCTCGGCGGAAATCTATCACTACATGCAGCATGCCAAAGACTACGGCCTGTCGGCGGAGAAGGTGAGTTTCGATACGAAAGCGGTGGTTCAGCGCTCGCGCGGCGTGTCGAAGCGGCTCAACGACGGCGTCGGTTTTCTGATGAAGAAGAACAAGGTCACGGTGATCTGGGGCGAGGCGTCGATTGACGCCCCCGGCAAGATCACAGTGAAGAAATCGCCCGTGGAAGCGCCGAAAGGCACGCAGGGCGAGGGGACCTATCAGGCCAAGCACATCATCCTCGCCACTGGCGCGCGGCCGCGCGCGCTGCCGGGACTCGAGGGCGACAAGAAGCTGGTGTGGACCTATTTCGAGGCGATGGTTCCAGACAGGATGCCGAAGTCGCTGTTGGTGGTCGGCTCCGGCGCCATCGGCATCGAGTTCGCGTCGTTCTTCCGCACCATGGGTTCGGAAGTCACGGTGGTTGAGGTGCTGCCGCAAATTCTGCCGGTCGAGGATGCCGAGATCGCCGGTCTCGCCCGCAAGCAATTCGAGAAGCAGGGCATCAAGATCATGACCTCCACCAAGGTCACCAAGCTCGACAAGAAAGCCGACAGCGTCGTCGCCACCATCGACGACGGCAAGGGTAAGCCGGTCTCCGCCGAGTTCGAACGGGTGATTTCGGCGGTCGGTGTGGTCGGCAACGTCGAGGGGCTGGGACTCGAGAAGCTCGGTGTCAAAACGGACCGCGGCTGTGTGGTGGTGGATGGCTACGGCAAGACCAATGTTCCGGGCATCTATGCCATCGGCGACGTCGCCGGGCCGCCGATGCTGGCGCACAAGGCCGAGCATGAGGGGGTGATCTGTGTCGAGGCGATCAAGGGCCTGCATCCGCACGCCATGGACAAGAGCCTGATCCCCGGCTGCACCTATTGCCAGCCGCAGGTTGCCTCCGTCGGGCTCACCGAAGCAAAGGCCAAGGAGCAGGGCCGTGACATTCGTGTCGGCCGTTTCCCGTTCGTCGGCAACGGCAAGGCCATCGCGCTCGGCGAGGATCAGGGCCTGATCAAGGTGATCTTCGATAAGAAGACCGGACAACTGCTCGGTGCGCATATGATCGGCGCAGAGGTCACAGAACTGATTCAGGGCTACGTGGTGGCGATGAACCTCGAGACCACCGAAGAAGAACTGATGCACACCGTCTTCCCGCATCCAACCTTGTCGGAGATGATGAAGGAAGCGGTGCTGGACGCTTATGGCCGGGTGCTGAACGTCTGAATCGCCTTGCGCGGTGTTCTCTGAAGCAACCGCCAGGGACGTATCGGAAGCCGCGCGGCGATCCATGCCGCCTGACGTTCGATGGCCGCGATGATCGCGGCCTTCCTGTGCAGGATCGGCCGTTCGATGCCGTACCAGGACAGGCACGCGAACAGCATCGTTACCGGCAGGACGATAGCGACATAGATCGGCCACGGCGTATCGTTGCCGCCGATCTGATAGGCGCATTGCAGAATAGGGAAGTGGAATAGGAAGACGCCGTAGGAGAGGTCGCCGAATGCGAGCTTCGGCGGCCGCGCCAGCCCCAGCCAGACTGTGGCATATGCGATCGGAAAGCCCGCGAGATACGACGTCTTGGGAAATGTCAGCAGGACGGCGGCCGTGACGAAACTCAGCGCGAACAGATCGAACCGGTAGGGGATGCGGTCCCTGTAGAGAAAGATCAGCACGCCGGCGAGGAATGAGAACACCAGCACCCGGCCGCCCAGGGGTGCATAGGGGTTGAGCGTTTCACCGCCGAAGGCGTACAGCGTCGCGACGATGGCGCCGGCAATGGTGAGCGCCGCCAGCAGGTGGCGGCGGCCGGTCAGTCCGACGGCGGCAGCGCCCATCAATATAACGTAGCACTCAAGCTCCGAAGGAATGGTCCAGAGCTGGGCGTTGAGCATTCGTCCATCGAAGACGCCCGGCAAGGTGTAGTGGATATAGCCGATGATATTGAAAAAATAGGCGAAGAATTCCGGCGATGAGAAATAGACCGCAAGCGGCAGCACCGTGAACGCCGGTCCCAGCAGCAGCGCCGTGAGCACCGTCTCGAAGGTCAGGGCCGGAATGATGCGCAGGACGCGGAGCAGGGCAAATTGATGCAGTCGCACACGCATGAGGCTGCCAGCGACGAGATAGCCGGACAGTGCGAAGAACATCGGCAGGATGATGGCCGGTACGGCGCGCCACGGACCGCCCCATAAAGCGGTGGCAACCTCGAAATTGCAGACAGCGAATGCGTGCCAGAGAAGCACCGCCAGTGAAAGCACGATGCGGAGATAGTCGAAACCTGTGGTTATCCCCGGGGACGCGGCAATCTGTTGTTCAACGGTTCGTCGCATGGAGGATCCTGCTCTCTTCCTCGGCCGGCTTGGTTAGACGCAATGATCGGGCCAGTTCCGGCTGTCCTGCTTCGGCTCTGGAGGGGTGGGTTTCGTCTGCCGTAGCGCAGCCGTTGTCCCGCAACAGCACAACGAGAGCCGACGTGACCCGGTGCGGGACGGCACGGTTTTCGCGTTGCCGGGGCTGGCCTGGGAGCGCGTCGGGTGTTGCCTCGTCGCGGGAGCGCTGGGTCGTAAGCGCAACAAATGTTGCGTGAACGCAACACCCGCCTGAACATTTAACCCTGAAGACAGCGGACCCACGCCTACGCCGCTATTTGGCCACACCCCTTGATGAAATCATTCTAAGCAATTCGGCAGCCGCGCTTTCAGGCTCTACGCCTGTCGAAGGCACGCAGATTACGCCTGTTGGGCCGGGCGCGATCGAGACGTTACAAGTCCCGGGATGGGTTCGCGATGGACGCGAAGGCCAACATCAAGGCAAAGCTGCCAAGCCGGCACGTGACCGAAGGTCCCGAGCGTGCGCCACACCGGTCCTATCTTTATGCCATGGGGCTTACGACAGCCCAGATTCATCAGCCGTTTGTCGGTGTCGCTTCATGCTGGAACGAAGCCGCGCCGTGTAACATCTCCCTTATGCGCCAGGCGCAAGCGGTGAAGAAGGGCGTCGCGTCGGCGGGCGGCACGCCGCGCGAGTTCTGCACCATTACCGTTACCGATGGCATCGCCATGGGTCACGATGGAATGCGCTCTTCGCTGCCGTCGCGAGAAGTGATTGCCGATAGCGTCGAACTGACCATTCGGGGCCATTCCTACGACGCACTGGTTGGTCTGGCCGGCTGCGACAAGTCGCTGCCGGGAATGATGATGGCGATGGTCCGGCTCAACGTGCCGTCGATCTTCATCTATGGTGGATCGATCCTGCCCGGGAATTTCCGCGGTCAACCGGTAACCGTGCAGGATATGTTCGAGGCGGTCGGCAAGCACTCCACCGGCGAATTTTCCGATGCCGATCTCGATGAAATCGAGCGCGTGGCATGCCCCTCCGCGGGAGCTTGCGGTGCGCAATTTACCGCCAACACGATGGCGACGGTATCGGAGGCCATCGGGCTGGCGTTGCCGTATTCGGCCGGCGCACCCGCGCCCTACGAAATCCGAGACTCCTTCTGCATGGCGGCCGGCGAAAAGATCATGGATCTGATCGCTGCCAACATCCGTCCGCGCGACATCGTCACCCGCAAGGCGCTGGAGAACGCCGCCGCCGTTGTCGCGGCTTCCGGTGGTTCCACCAACGCTGCGCTGCACCTGCCGGCCATCGCGCACGAATGCGGGATCAAATTTGACCTGTTCGATGTCGCCGAAATCTTCAAAAAGACACCATATGTCGCGGATTTGAAGCCGGGTGGCCGTTATGTCGCCAAAGACATGTTCGAGGTTGGCGGCATACCGCTGCTGATGAAGACTTTGCTAGATCACGGCTTCTTGCATGGTGACTGTCTCACAGTCACCGGGCGCACCATCGCCGAGAACCTGAAGTCGGTGAAGTGGAATCCGCATCAGGACGTGGTGCGTTCAGCGGATAAGCCGATCACCGTGACGGGTGGCGTTGTCGGCTTGAAGGGAAATTTGGCCCCGGAGGGTGCGATCGTGAAGGTCGCTGGCATGTCGGAGTTGAAATTTACTGGCCCGGCGCGCTGTTTTGATCGCGAGGAAGATGCGTTCGAGGCAGTGAAGAATCGTACCTACAAGGAAGGCGAGGTGCTGGTGATCCGCTACGAGGGGCCGCGCGGTGGCCCGGGAATGCGGGAAATGCTGGCGACCACGGCTGCGTTGTACGGGCAGGGTATGGGCGGCAAGGTCGCGCTCATCACCGACGGCCGTTTTTCCGGTGCGACGCGGGGCTTCTGCATCGGCCATGTCGGGCCGGAAGCCGCCGTGGGCGGCCCCATCGCGCTGCTGCGCGACGGCGATATCATTGAAATCGATGCCGTGGACGGCACGCTCGACGTCAAATTATCCGACGCCGAGTTGGCCGAACGCATGACGGCTTGGAAACCGCGTGCGAGCGATCATCGTTCAGGCGCGCTATGGAAATACGCCCAGCAGGTCGGCCCCGCCGTAGACGGCGCCGTGACGCATCCGGGCGGGGCGCGCGAGAAGCAGTGTTATGCGGATATCTGAGCGTATCGTTGTTGCGTTGAGTGTGATGGGCTTCGCTTTTGCGGGAGCGCCGGCGCTGGCTTTCGATGGCACTACCGTCGGGCAGGATTCGGCGTTGCCGGTGGCGTCGGCGCCGCCGGTTGGCTCAGCTGGAGCGTTGCGCAAATCCGCGCCGACGAATAATTCGCTTTCCGCCCTGCAATACGCTGCCGAAGACGGTCATCCGATCGCCCAGTGGAAGCTTGGCCGGATGTACGCCAAGGGCGATGGCGTTGCACAGGATGACCTTCGCGCATTCCAGTATTTCAGCCGTATCGCCAATGCCCATGCCGAGGACAGCCCGACGGCGCCGCAGGCGGGGGTGGTCGCCAACGCTTTCGTGGCGCTGGGGCGCTATTATCTGGCTGGCATTCCCAACTCCAAGATCAAGGTCGATGCGGAGCGCGCGCGCGAGATGTTTTCCTATGCCGCGTCGTATTTCGGCAATGCCGACGCCCAATACGATCTGGCACGGCTCTACCTTGATGGCGTCGGCGCGCCACGCGATCCGAAATACGGCATCCGCTGGCTCGGGCTTGCCGCCCAGAAGGGGCAGCATCAGGCTCAAGCGATGCTTGGCCAGATGTTGTTCAACGGCGACCACCTTCCGCGACAGGCCGCGCGTGGCCTGATGTGGCTGACGCTGGCGCGCGAC
>CAUJJN010000227.1 GCA_963204905.1 Pseudomonadota bacterium | reverse complement strand
GCCGATCTCGTTCAGGTTCTGGCCGTCCAGACCGGTCATGCTCAGGCTGTCGAGCCAGTCGAGTCCTGCAAGCAGCCCACTCCCGCCGGTGGGATTTGCACCCGGCGTTGCGACCGGCGCGCCACTCGGCGTCGAAGGGACGCTGACGGATGCGTCGGGAGGCCTTGGCGATCCATTCGGCGCCGGCGTCCCGGTGGGTTTCGTCGTACCGGCCGCGATGGGGCGCGCATTGGCGCCGGTTGATACCGTCACCTCGCCGTCGGGCGTGATGCGAACGGCAAGAACCGCGTCGACCAACTTGAGGCTCTCGGCGCGCAGCCGCCCCATCAGCAACGCCGTTCCGGAGAGCCGCACTTCCGCCTTGGGGGCGCTGGCGATGATGGCGTGATCGCGATCCCGGACCACGATATCGCGAATGCGGACAGCGACCCGGATGCGCCCCGCCCGCTCGATCTGCGTCCCGCCAATCTCGACGCTATTGCCCGGTCCGATATTGTCCTCGATCGCCGCGATCAACCATGGCGTCGCCATGTCGAGGCCGATCGGTCCGGCGCCGAGACGCCACCATAAGCCACCGAAAGCGATAGCGAATACCGTGGCCAGCACAAAGCCGGCGACGAGAAGCCGGCGTAGCCAGCGCGCGCTCCTCAGCCAGCGGCCGAACACGGAACGGCGATCACCGAGGCCGGACGAGTTCGAGCCCCTGCGTCCCAGCAGGCGATCTGCCCGCCGACGCGCGACATCGTCCTGATGAGGATCCCAGTCAGGGTGATCCCAGTCCGATAGCTCTTCGTCGGCACGGGAATTCAGCGTCGGGGGCGGTGTTCTCCGAGCCATTGCCTCTCGATGCTGATGTTGACGATGGGCCTGCTCGCCGACGGGCGTTCGCGCGGGGGTGCGTGACGAACGCTGATGCGGCGGCATCACTGCCAATCCTCATTGAACCTGTTAGAATCCATGCGAACCATGCAGGCATGACGCGCCGGACGGTGTAATCGAATCTGACCAACCATATCGCGGGGCGGGCTGATTTGCCCAGCAGCAAGGACGTTGTCGGGGCGATTCCAATGTCCTGACGCTTCCTGCGACTATATGGACTGGCCGAAAACGACGAAAGGAAGGCGTATGTCCAAGAAAACGCAAAAGAAAGCCTCCAAAGCCAAGCCCGGCAAATCCGCGCCCGGAAGATCCAGGACGGAGGTGAAGGGGAAAGCAAAGGCATCCGCCCAAAGGACCACTACCCCCAAAGCCAAGCCCAAAGCCAAGGCTAAAGCCAACGCAACCGTCGCACGCAAGACCAAGCCGGCCGCGACGGGATCGAAACAAAAATCCGTCGCAACCAAATCGCAGACCAGGACGCAGACCAAGGCGACAAAACTCCCGGCTCGTAAGGCGGTCGCGAAGGACACCGCCGCAGCTGGGTCGCGGCCGGCGGCGCGCAAGAGCGTAAAGCCAGTTCCTGGCGATCAGCCGCTCCGCGATTCGCCGCGTGAACAAGCGGGTCCGGGCCTGACGGTCGGTAGCAAGGCCCCGGCCTTTCAATTGCCCCGCGACGGCGGCGCAACCGTGTCGCTCGATTCGTTTGCGGGCCGCAGACTCGTGCTGTTTTTCTATCCGCGCGCCAGCACGCCCGGCTGCACCAAGGAGGCGATGGATTTTTCCCGACTGTCGCGTGTCTTCTCGGCTCTCGACACCGATGTGGTCGGCGTTTCCGCTGACCCGCAGCGCGCGCAGGAGACGTTCCGCGACAAGCACGATCTGACCGTGCCGCTCCTGTCCGACGAGACACATACCGTCCTTCAGGCGTTCGGCGTCTGGGGCGATAAATCGTTATATGGCAGGACCTTTCAGGGAATTATTCGCACAACGGTTTTGATCGGCCAGGACGGCCGCGTGCTCAACATATGGCGCAACGTGAAGGTCGACGGTCATGCCGATGCGGTACTAAAATACGTCGAAAACCTGTAAGGTCATTTTCCCAAAATTAACCATGAGAGGGTCAAATCGACATCAGTGTAAGGCCTAGCCGGGGTGCATTCCGGTGGTGCGGGAGTATTGATGTCCAATCGTTCGAGCCACTATCAAGACCATTCGCACCCTCACCAGCCGCACCGCCATGGACATGCGCCGACCCGCCGCAGTGGGGCCGCCACGGCGGCTCCCGCCGCCCGCCATCACGGCGCATCGAGCGCCTATGTCATCGCCCACGCCGGCAAACAGGTTCGGATCGGACCCGCGATCTTCTGGGTCGTGGTCGGAACGGTGACCGCGCTCGGCGCATGGTCGGCGGCGACCGCCACATACTTCACCTTTCGCGACGATGTGCTGACCCGCCTGCTCGCCCGTCAGGCCGAGATGCAATACTCCTACGAAGATCGCATCGCCGAATTGCGGGCCCGGATCGACCGCACCACCAGCCGCCAGTTGCTGGATCAGGAGCAATTCGAACAGAAGCTGGATCAGATCATTCACCGACAGGCTGCCCTCGACCAGCGCACCGCGGCGCTCGGCGCGCTTCCGGACAATTCCGCGACCGGATCGGTCAAGCCGGCCGCCCGCAGCCTGACTGAAAGACTGTTTGGAAAATCGAAACCGGCGCCATTGCCCGAGAACGGTGCCGCGCCGGGCCGTCAATCGGGACTGACCGTGCGATCCGGTGGCCAACTGGCGAAAAGCGGCAACGTCAACGACACAATCGCCAACCTTCAAGCATCGCTGGATCGGGTCGAACAGCGTCAGATGGCTGTGCTGACTGCGGCGGAAGGCAGTTACGACGAGCGGATTCGACGCATGAAAGGGCTGGTCTCCGACCTCGGCCTGAACCTGGCTCGTCTTGAGGTCAAAGCCCCGCGTGGCGGCGTCGGCGGTCCCTTTGTGCCCGTGAAAATGACCGGCCACGGCGGGGCGTTCGAGCAGCAACTCTCACGCATCAGCGTCTCGCGCGTGCAACTCGACCAGTTGTCCCGAACGCTCGCGCAAGTCCCTTACCGGACCCCGGTGCTGGGAGAGATCGAACTGTCCTCAGGCTTCGGTGTTCGCAGCGATCCGTTCCTCGGTCGGCCCGCCATGCACACGGGCCTCGACTTCCGCGCTTCGACCGGCGATCCGGTCCGCGCCACCGCCAACGGCCGCGTTGTCTCCGCCGGATGGGCCGGAGGCTACGGTCGCATGGTCGAGATCGATCACGGGAACGGACTGTCGACGCGCTATGGCCATATGTCTCGCATCAACGTCAAGGTGGGTGAGCAAATCAACATCGGACAGGTTGTCGGTGAAGTCGGCTCCACCGGACGCTCGACCGGTCCGCATCTGCACTACGAAACCCGCATCGACGGCGAGGCCGTGGATCCGCAGCGTTTTCTCCGGGCCGGCGCGCGCTACGCGGCGGCGCGCTGACCGAATCGTCGCGATAAGCGGAACATCGGATTGACCCGAGCATACTGGTGATATCGGCGCTGCTGTTGTAGACCGCCGGTCTCGCTGTTGCCCACAGGCTTTGCCGGAGATGTTCCGCGTGAGTGCGCCACGCCGTATTGGACCGACCTTCCCTCGGCTTGCCGACGCGGCCTTTCATGTCACGCGCGCGATTAGCCGCAGCCTGATGGCACGAGCCGGATTTCACGAGATCGACAGCGACGCAGCGCGCAGCACGATCGCAACGATCGCGCGACGTCTTCGCAATGGCGAAACAGTCTATATCGCCGGTCTGGCATCGTCGGGTACCCACAACACCGGCGTCGCGCTTGTCGAGGTGACCCAAGCGAACGGTCCGCAGCTCATCCTCAACAATGAGGAGGAGCGTTTTTCCGGCGACAAGCACACCTCCGAGTTTCCGCACCGTTCGCTTGATGCGATGGCCGCGACCTTGCGCGCGATGGGACGCGATATCAGCGACATCGCCGCGTTCGTGACGACGTGGGACTATCCGACGCTGTTCGGCACCATGATGCGAACCGCACTCGAAGAAGCTCCGGGCAGCCTCAAGCTGCTGTCATACTCCGATGCCATCGGCGTCGATCGCCGCCGTCTCGACCAGATGCGCCGCACGCCGCGCATCCTGGCGAAGCAGTTCGGGCTGGCGCGGCCGCCACAATTGATCCTGGCGCCGCATCACCTGAATCATGCATGGTTTCCCTATGCGGTCTCGCCGTTCTCCGGCGACGGCGATCCGGTCGCCATCGGCGTGTTCGACGGCACCGGCGATCGCGGCGCGATCTCGTCGTTCGTCGCGCAGGGCGACGACATCCGCGAAATCGCCTGCAACGAAAGCGTGTTCGATTCGCTCGGCGCGTTCTACAGCGTGATTTCCTCGACGCAAGGCGGCTGGACGTGGCTGTCCAGCGAAGGCCGCTATATGGGCGCGGCCGCCTGGGGCGACATGAACCGCGTCACCAATCGCTATTATGCGCGGCTCAAGGACGTGCTCGACCTCGGCGCCGATGGTGCGATCAAGCTCAACCGCGCGATGGCGAACTGGTATCGCGACCCGTTCGACGAGCCCTACAAGCAACCGCTGACTGACATTCTCGGCCCGCCGCTGCGCCCCGATCAATTATGGAATCCGGACGCGGTGCTGCGCGTCGAGGACATCCAGCACCGGCCTGACACGCAGGATCGTCTCGACAAGGCGGCGGCGACGCAGATGGTGCTGGAGGATGCGCTGATCCACGCCGTCGATCACCTGTTGCGCGTCACCGGCGCGAACAAGCTGATCCTGTCAGGCGGCGTCGCGCTGAACGCGCTTGCCAGCATGCGGCTGCTCGAACACTTCGACGAAGCGTGGTTCGCCAAGGCGCAACAACGCAAGGCGCGATTGCATCTGTGGGTGCCGCCGATGCCGAGCGATCCCGGCGTGCCGATCGGCGCCGCATGGTGGCTCGCCCATCTCGCCGGAGCGCCGCGCGGCGCACCGGAAACCCATGCGTTCTATTGCGGCACCGCGCCGACAGGCGAGGATATCGCAAGCGCCATCGCCGCAGCTCCCGACATTGCATCAGACGCCATCGGCACCATCGCAACGCCTGGCGGACGCGACGCCATCGCCGATCTGATGGCTTATTGCGTGGCCAGCGGCGGCATCGTCGCGCTCTATCAGGGGCCAGGCGAAACAGGTCCCCGCGCGCTGGGTCATCGCTCGATCTTCGCCAATCCGTGCGATCCGGAAACCCGTGAACGCCTCAACGCGCGCGTGAAATACCGCGAGAAAATCCGTCCGCTGGCGCCGATGGCGACGCTCGAAGCCGCACAGGAATTTTTCGAGCTGCACGAAGGCGCGTCCGACGGCAACTACAACGCCTACAACTACATGGTGCTGACGGCGCACTCGAAACCGGCGGCCGTCGCCAGAATTCCATCGGTGGTTCACGCCGACGGTACCGGTCGCCTCCAGATCGTTCGTGCCGACGACGACCCGCTCACCTACGCCTACCTGAAGGCGCTCGGCCGCCGAATCGGCGTCGAGGTATCGGTGAACACGTCGTTCAATGTGGCGGGCCCGATCGCGCAGACGCCGGAACAGGCCGTCGAGACGTTGCGTCGATCCAAGGGGCTCGATGCGGTGTTCATGGTCGCGAGTGACGGCGCGGTGCGCGCCGCCTGGCATGGCGGCGAACGCGACAGCGGCCGTTTCACGGGTTGGCTTGCCGCCTGGCGAAGCGCGACAGCAGGCGTCCGTCCATAACCAGCAAGCCGCTCGCGATGATCAGCGCGCCGACGATCTCGCGCGACGTCACGACTTCATCGAGAACCACATAGCCGAGCGCGATTGCCGTCACCGGCACCAGCAACGTCACCAGCATGACGTTGCCGGGGCCGGAGCCACGAATGATCTGGAAGAACAGGATGTAGGCCAGCGCCGTCGACAGCGCCGCAAGTCCCACGAGCGCCAGGACAGTGGTGAGGTGCGGCATCGGCAGTTGCCACGGCCGGTCGATCGCCATCGACAGCACGAACATCATGATGCCCGAGCAGATCAGTTGAAAGGTCGCGGCGGCCAGCGGCTCGACGCCATGCAACTCGCGCTTCGCCCAGAGCGCAGAAAAGCCGAACACGATGGTGGCGCAGAGACACAGCAGGATGCCCAGACTCTGTCCGGAATCGATATTCAGATCGACGCCGCGCAGAACGATCACGCCGAACAGGCCCAGCATCACGCCGGCCACCCGACGCGGGATCAACCTTTCCTCGCCGAACGACGCCAGAACCAGAACTGTGAACACCGGCGTCATGGCGTTGATCACCGATGCGAGACCACTGGCGATCATGGTCTGCCCACTGACCATCAGAGAAAACGGCAGCACGTTGTTCAGCAACGACATGACGATGAACGGCCGCCAGCCAGTGAATGTCGTCGGCACGGGAATGTGGTAGATGCGGATCAACGGCAACAGCAGCAGCGCCGCCAAACCCACGCGAACGAACACGATGGTTAGCGGCGGCAACTCCTTCACCGCGATCCCGGCGAAGAAGAACGATCCACCCCACAGCACCGACAGGCAGAATAGCCGCACCCAGTCGCCGGAGGTAATGCCAAGGTCCGCGGCCGGCGCGGCGGTTCTGATTTCGATCGACATGAATTCCGCTTCGGCCCGTGCTCGCTACCGCGCCGATGGAATCCATCGGTCGCCTCCCACTGTGGGTCGTAACGCGAAAGGCGCACATTCACCACCCGATTTCAGAACAATGCAGCAATGCCGCCGCACGCGAACCGTCAGTCGGCTGCGGGACCGGCCTTGATCAGGTCGATCAACTGTCCTTCGTCGTCGTCCGACATCTCGGTGGCCGCCCGTGCGTAAATCTCCAGCGCTGCTCGCGCAACACGCGGATCAAGACCGAGGCTTTCCGCCAACGTCACGGCGTAATGCGCATCCTTGTGACGAAGTGCTGCGGTGAAGGAAGCGCCTGCGAAATCCCGCGCGACCATGCGCGCGGAGTGCCGCACGACTTGCGGGCTCGCGACCGCGCCGCTGGCGAGCGATTGCTGGACCAGTTGCATGTCGAGACCCGCCTCCTCTGCAATCCGAAGCCCCTCGGCGAGGCTTGCGATCTGCACCGCGCCAATCAAATTGTTGATGAGCTTGAACACCGTGCCCGCGCCGATGGCGCCGAAATGCCGGATCGTGGTGCCGAGCGGCGCGAGGAACGGGCGCGCGACCTCAAGATCGTTTGTCTCCGCTCCGACGAGCAATGTCAGCTTTCCCGCTGCCGCGGCGTCCGGCAGCCCGGTCACCGGACAATCGATGTAGCGCAGGCCTCGCAGCATCAAATCGCGCGACATGTCGAGAACGTGGCGATGCGACACCGTCGAGCATTCGATCGCCAGCGCGCCATTGCGCGCGGTCTCGACAATGCCGCCCTTGCCGGCCCAGACCTTATGCGAAGCCGCGTCGTCCGCGACCATGGTGACGATCGCATCGGCATCGCGGGCCGCATCGGCCGGCGACGTGGCCCAGCGCGCCCCGCGTGCGATCAGGCTGTCGGCCTTGTCGCGGCTGCGATTCCAGACCGCAAGCGTGAAGCCGCTGTCGAGATAGCGGCCCGCCATGCCGTGCCCCATCCGTCCAAGACCGATAAACGCGACATGGGACATGGTGAGTTCCTCGCGGATCAGTCGACGTCGTCGATCGCTCCCGGCGTCGTGCCAAAGGCGCGCTGCGCCAGGGTCGCGGCCATGAACTCGTCGAGGTCACCGTCCAGCACCCCGGCGGTGTCGGAGGTCTGCACGCCGGTGCGCAGGTCCTTGACCATCTGATACGGCTGCAACACATAGGATCGGATCTGATGACCCCAGCCGATATCGGTCTTGGCGGCCTGATCGGCGGCGGCCTGCTCCTCGCGCTTCTTCAACTCGATCTCATAGAGCCGCGCGCGCAGCATGTCCCACGCCTGGGCGCGGTTCTTGTGCTGCGAGCGTCCCGCCTGACACACCACGGCGACACCGGTGGGAATATGCGTCAGCCGCACCGCCGACTCGGTCTTGTTGACGTGCTGACCGCCGGCGCCGCCGGAGCGCATGGTATCGACCCGCACGTCGGATTCCTTGATGTCGATCTTGATGGTGTCGTCCACTACCGGGAAGATCGCCACGCTGGAAAACGACGTGTGCCTGCGTGCGTTGGAATCGAACGGCGAGATGCGCACCAGCCGATGCACGCCGCCTTCGGTCTTCAGCCAGCCGTAGGCGTT
>CAUJJN010000226.1 GCA_963204905.1 Pseudomonadota bacterium | reverse complement strand
CGACCGGATCGCCGACGCCGGGTCATCCTGTCGGTTCGTGATCGGGGAATACGGTGCTGGTAAGACATTCTTCCTGAGTCTCGTGCGGCTAATCGCGTTGGAGCGTCGGTGCGTTACCATTCACGCCGACCTGGCTCCCGATCGTCGCATTCATGCAACCGGCGGTCAGGCGCGCGGGCTTTATGCTGAAGCGATCCGCAACATGGCGACACGGACCAAACCCGATGGCGGTGCACTACCAAGCGTTGTCGAACGCTTCATCAGTGAATGCGTGAAGGTCGCTCACGCCGACAATCGGCCGGTTGAACAGGTCATCGATGATCGCCTCGCTTCGATCCAGGAGCTGGTGGGCGGCCATGATTTTGCGCATGTTCTCAAGTGCTACTGGCAGGGCAGTGAGGATGGCAACGAGGCTTTGAAGGCTTCGGCCCTGCGTTGGCTGCGCGCCGAATTTCCGACGAAAACCGAAGCGCGCCAAGCTCTAGGGGTCCGTTCGATAATTGACGACGCCGATGTCTTTGACAGCCTGAAGCTTCTTGCTCGCTTCACTCGTCTCGCTGGCTATAGCGGATTGCTGGTTGTGTTCGACGAGATGGTCAACATCTACAAATTGCAGAGTTCTCAGGCACGAAACCAAAATTTCGAGCAGATCCTGCGCATGGTCAACGACATGCTCCAGGGAAAGTCCGAAGGGCTTGGCTTTGTTTTTGGCGGTACGCCTGAATTCCTCATGGACAGCCGCCGCGGGCTCTACAGCTATGAGGCCTTGCAGTCCCGGCTTGCAGAAAACCAGTTTGCCGCCCCCGGCTTGGTCGATCTGAGCGGCCCGGTCGTTCGCCTGCAGAACCTTTCACCTGAGGAATTCTTGATCCTACTGGGCAACATCCGCGCGATCTTCGCGCTAGGTGACCCGGCGAACCATCTCGTGCCCGATGAAGCACTTGACGCCTTCATGGCACATTGCAGCCAGCGCATTGGCGAAGCCTATTTTCGGACGCCGCGCAACACCATCAAGGCCTTCGTCCAGCTCCTTGCAATCCTGGAGCAGAATCCCGCTCTCGATTGGCGAACGTTGATCGGGAGTGTTTCGGTGGATGACGATCCTGGCGAAGACGTCGCTACTGCAATAGACGGTGATGATGAGCTTGCCACTTTCGAGCTCTGAAGGCGGTTCCGGGTTCGATCTGCTTCATCCGCAGATCCAACGCTGGGTCAGACAGCAGGGCTGGTCTCGACTGCGAGATGTGCAAGAGCAGGCGATTGCTGCAATCTGTGGCAGCGATCAAGACGTCCTGATTTCAGCCACGACTGCGGCCGGCAAGACCGAAGCTGCTTTCTTGCCGCTCCTTGGCTCCTCAGCAGAGCGAGAGCAGTCTGGCATCTCGATTCTTTACGTTGCTCCGCTCAAGGCGTTGATCAACGATCAATTCCGTCGGCTTGAAGAGCTGTGCGATAAACTAGAGTTACCGCTGGTTCGTTGGCACGGTGACGCCCCCCAAGGACCCAAGAACAAGATCATCAAGGCGCCCGCCGGTGTGGTGCTGATCACCCCGGAATCAATCGAGGCAATGCTGTTACGGCGACCGGCAACCGCCGAAGCGCTCTTCGGTGCGCTTGATTCAATTATCATCGACGAGCTCCATGCATTCCTCCAAGGGCCAAGAGGTCTTCACCTCTCAAGCTTGCTATATCGGATCGAGGTGCTGAACGATCGGCGTCCGCGACGAGTGGGTTTGTCGGCCACAATAGGCGACCTTGAATTTGCAGCGCATTGGCTGAGTTCGACTGCGCCCAAACCAGCGCAGATCATTGCGGTCGCGGGCGGCGCCCCCCCGCTCAAGGTTCAAGTCCGGGCCTATGTCGAACCGCCCGAAGGCAATACGAATGGCGATGCGATGCTCGATGATCCGCAAGCCGGCTCGGCTTTGGCTCAGATCGCTCAACACGCATTTGAAGCTCTACGCGGGAGTAACAATCTCTTTTTTGCCGGGTCTCGGGCAAATGTCGAAACCTTGGCCGACCGCCTTCGCACGATCAGCGAGGAAGCCCAGGTGCCTAATGAGTTCTTTCCTCATCACGGCAGTCTGAGCAAGGGCTTGCGAGAAGAACTCGAGTTGCGACTGAAGGACGGCCGCTTGCCAACAACGGCAGTTGCGACAACCACTTTGGAACTTGGTATCGACATAGGATCCGTCGTTGCCGTTTCGCAGCTTGGTGCGCCACGCTCGCTCTCATCGTTGCGGCAGCGGCTAGGCCGGTCCGGTCGCCGGGAGGGATCCAGCGCGATCTTCCGAAATTATTTGCGCGAACCATATCCGGTTGCCGACGCCGATCCACTGGACCGATTGCACTTGCCTGTTGTCCAGGCTGTGGCAGCGCTGAACCTGCTGCGCTTGAAGTTCGTTGAACCCCCTCAAGCCGACCCGGCGTTGCTATCGGTCAGTGTTCACCAGATTCTGTCACTGATAGTGCAGCTGGGCGCTCTAAGCGCCGGGACCCTCTATGTGTCCTTGTGTCAGCAGGGACCATTTGCAGCTCTCAAGAGAGCCGATTTCGCCGAACTGCTCCGCGGAATGGGCAATGGTGATGCGGCGTTGATAGAGCAAGCACCTGACGGGTCGCTCATGCTTGGCCCAGAAGGGGAGAAACTGACTGCATCGCGAGATTTTTACGCGAACTTCTCGACCGACGAGGAATGGCGCTTGGTCCATTCCGGGCGGACACTCGGAACACTGCCGATCGTAAACGCGCTAGTCGTCGGATCGATAATTGGATTTGCGGGACGGCGTTGGCGTGCGACCGGTGTGGATGACAAGGCGAAGGTCGTTGAGGTTGTCGCCCACAACACAGGGCGTGTGCCAAAGTTTGATCGCCTTGGTCAGGAGCCAATCCATGACCGCCTTGCAGCTGAGATGCTGGCAGTCTTGCTGGGTGAGGATCTCCCGGACTATCTCGACGACAACGCCAAGGAGCTCTTAGCTGCGGGACGTTCGGCCTTCGCCGAACTCGGCCTGCAACGTTCCCGCTTCATCGATGCGGGCTCCGCGACGCATGTCCTTACTTGGCGAGGTACGTCAGCGAATTCACTGCTCGCGGTGTTGCTAACGTCTATGGGTTTCGCCTGCGAGACATTCGACCTCGGAATCACTTTGACCGGCTGTCCAATCGACGACGCTTTCGATGTCATCGCGTCCATTGATGGTTGTCCTCCAATTGAGGACCTTGGACGGTTCGTGGAGAATCTCGTGATTGAGAAATACGACGCTTATGTTCCGGAAGATCTTTTGCGTCGGGTATGGATTCGTCGATATGAACCTCTTCGTGAACCTATGAGTCAATTAATCCGTGAGCTCGCGAGTATCAAACCCGACTGAGCCGAGACCCAAAGTTTCAGAACGAACCAAAAACCTGTCGTGATCAATTGGCGGGAGCGCAGGTTTTGATGCCCTACGCGATGTAGACAACACCCAGGACGAGGCGGGCATTCAGCATCACCGGCAGGTCCGGCGCCCCATCGACCCGTTCGGTTGCGAGAACGACAGAGGCCCCAAGTCCACCTATCGTTTCGAACTGCCGCAAATATGGCATGCTGCTCGACAGTGGTGCACCGATCCGCTTCAGAATGCTGTCGCCATCCTCCAGTGTGACCGCGACCATCTCACCTTCCATGGCATCGAGTTGATCTGGGTTCAGGACGGTGCCACCAAGGATAATCTGACCGGGCATCACCCGTGGAACGGCGCTGTCCTCTCTGACGCGATACGCGACCTCAACCCGTGCGAGGGCGGGATGTCCTTCGAGGAGAACCGCCTCTTCCCGCCCAGCTGGCGGCGGCACCTGAACGAACAGAGCTCCAACAACGCGATGCAAATCAAGCTCATGATTCTCGAAGGCCAATGTCGGTCGGCCACTGCGAGGGTCTGTCGCTTCAGCGGCCAACGAGTATCCTTCGCCGTTACGTGGGCGTAGAAGCCTACGTGCAAAGGTCTGCATTCCGCGTCTGGCGATAACTAATTCATGATCGGCCGGAGAAGAAGGCGCGGCCTCCACGATCGCGATTGATCCGGCTGGAATTGTAAAGCCCATCGTGTCTCTGCGAACGTAGAATAGCGACTTGTCATCGAACCACTGGCTGGAGAGCATCTCCAGATTGTCATCCTGGCTGCCACCACTCGGCACCTGGCGGCTGAATGCGGCAATGTCCTGAACGATGGGAACATTGAACGCGGGTGCCGTGACGATAGTCAGAGGTACAACATTGTCTGGAACAGCCTCCTGAAGTGGCTCCCGCCAACGATAGCGCCGGAACTCTTCGTGGACGCGTTCAACACCCGAGCGCAATCGCTTCAGGTCTGAATCGACGTTCTGTACATCAACATAGGTCAAAGCATTGGCATCACGGTGGTGTGCCTGATTGAGTACCCGTCGTGGCTCAGCGCCTTCCGCTAATGCAGGATCATCGCAGAATCGGGACACTATCGGGCTACGGAAAAGTTCATTGCCACGAGCCGTGACAAGCGAGCGCAGCCGTCCCATTAGGTTCATCAAAGTTGGCGCGTCAGTGGGGGCGGAAAACGCTGGATAGGCTGGGTCGTCGAACAAGTCGCCGAGGCGTGCCTCAAGAAAAATACGAGCTTGATTGGCGTAGTCCTGCGCATGAGGCGCCGAATCAACATTTGAGACGAACTCGTTCCGCTTCCGATCCAAATCCTCGATAGCCAGGGACGTCTCAAGGGTACTGCGAGATGCGTGCACTGGATGAACGGCACGGTGCTCTACGCGATTGGTGCCTCGGGCCTCGGCCACGAGAATACGGCCAAAGCTCCTGTCATATGTAGTGGTTAGAATCTGAGCTCCATCCGCTGCCAACTGGTCCAACGCCCGCGCCAGCCGAGCACGATTGTCATAGTCGAGGAGATCTTGGGGATCATCCAGGATCATGAGTGACAGGCCGCCATCAGTCCGGAGGACATGTTCACGGAATGCAAGATAGAAACCCAAGAGTGAGGCTCTCAGAGCAGAGGCGTTCGACACATGCTGTGCAGGTGCATGAACACCATCGCGCCCGACCTGGATTGCGATTGCGCCTTGGGGTGTCATCCCAGTCCGGTGCGGTTTGGGTGATAGCGTTGTCGCGTTCTGATAAATCGCGTTTCGCCAATACTCCGCCCGATCATGCAGGCGAGCCTGCAAGCCTTCGACCTGCGCGGTGGCAAGACCGCCGACGGGGATAATCTCATCAAGCGCCGCTGCGGCGGTCCCGCAATCTTCAATCGCTTTCAGCTTGCGCTTGTGCGCATCCTGAGCGGTGCTCATTCGACTTGACAGGTCAATGGCTGCGTTGATCGGCGCGACACCTTTCACGATAATATCGAGGCGCGTCAGCTGAGCTCTGAGTCCCGTCGCTTGGCCGTCACCGCCGTCAGTTTTGCCGCGAACCTCCTCGAGCGCTGCAACAAGCTTGTCACGATGGGTTGCCATCCAATCGATAAATGCCAACGCTCGGATCAGGCGATTTAACGTCTTGCCGAGCTTGACTGCATGGGTACCAACCCGGCTGGGGAGAACCCGTTGCGCCGGTTCCGTGAACACGGGCAGTCCCATCATCGCTTGGTCAGCTAGCGCTTCCACCTTGGGCTGCAGCGATGCGAGGACGCCTGTGAAGCCCTCGGTGCTGAAAAGGTCGTCCAAAAGCGCGGTTCGTAAAATCGCACTGGGAGCCTCTGGCAGATCCTTTTGCAAATCGCGCCGAAGTGCGTCGGGCAGATCCCTGGCCAGCTTACCGGTCCAAGACTCCGCCCATTGGATGACGGTTTTGGACAGGATTTCACTATCCTTAGAAACCTGACGAAGATGCTCGGCGACCAGACCACCAGTCTCAGCATCGACTACGCCTGCAAGGGAATGCTGGCAGACAGCACAATGATCATCATGCGCCTTCCCATGTTCGCGCATCCAGTCTGTGACGCGCGCGTAAAGCTGGGTTCGGCGTTCCAGCACCGGGTTTGCCGATAGTTCCTCGAGTGTCGTTGCCTCCTCAAACAGGCGATCGATGAGGGAACTTACCTCTTGGCGGGCGTCGGCCTCCAGTTTGAGAGCGCCCAGCCTCTCCATCGATGGTAGCTGTGACAAGCGGCGGACCTGTTCCAACGCTGGGGCTATACATTGCTCTAAACTCTGCCGCTGCGCAGCATCCGAGGCGTCAAACGCATCGCCAAGCACGTCTCGTGCATGCACGAGTCCGTTTGCCTTCAGGTCCTCAAAATGTTGTCCAAGTGTGATGAACGCTTCTGGCGCGTCAGTGATGACTGGGAGAGGTGCGACAGGGGCCATATCCGGGAATTCCGAAATACGTTGCTCGAGATCGCTGCGATGCTGCCGATAGTCTGTCTCGATCCGCTCAAGCTCGTTTTTGCGCTCTTGGGTAATATCTCCCGCGATTTTTGCTCTTGCACGCGTGGCGTGCTTCGACAGAGCTACCAGTTCGGAAAGACCTGTTAGCTTGGCCACAGCCAACCCCAATTCCGATGGGTTCCCAACCTGCAGGTAGGGTAGCAAGCCTGGCATGGTGGTCCCAAGCGTGAAGGCGATCGGATCCAAGCCTAGATCGGCCGCATTGGGTCCGATCTCCTCTAGCTTGCCGTTTGTCTTCCTGGATTGGGTCCTACGGATCGGCGGAAGGCTTGTCCCGTCCTCCAATTCAAACGTCAGCTCAACCCAAGTATCGGCGGGGACAGTCTTGGCGGCAACTGCGGGAGTCCAACTCTGAGCGTTCGGCAGCGGTGTCACCACACTGATTTTGTGCTGTGATGGCTCCTCCGTCTCTCCTCGATCGATCTCGCAGTCGAATTCGGCATCACCACTTTCGGGCAACCGCTGTGGCCGGAGCAATTTTCCAGTGAGGCACCAGATCACGGAATTCATTAGGCTCGTCTTGCCCGACCCATTCCATCCTTCAAAGACGGTGATGGGGCTGTTTGGTTCAAAGACGAAATCTGTGCTCGGCTCATCTGCCGACCCATATGCGTGGAGGCCAGCAAATCTGTGAGCGACGATCTTGGCAAGCCGGAGAACGCGGCGCTCTCGATCAACGGTAGTGGCAGGGGGTGTGACTTGGTCTGGAGTGGCGCTGATACTCGCAATGATCGCCTCGCAGTCGGGCGTCATGACGTTCCCCGCCCATTTGGTCCGTGCGCCTCGGTACCAGGAAAGCACCCCGCGAGCGGCATCGCTTTCAAGCGCCAGCTGGTGGCCTTCATCTGTAGCAATTGGACGTCCGGAAATCAGTTCAGCGAGAAGCAGATCAGTCGTTAGCAAGTGGAGTGCCCGAACGGGTAGCTCATCCGGCGAATCGGCATCCGAATCAGACAATTGCATGTCCTCCCAATTTGTTAGCGTCCGCGCTCGTGGTGTAATTTCCGGTGTAGGAGACGGTGTGTTTTGGGGTGGGGCATGCCCCACCCCAAAACGCGGCGGCTCTGGTGGCCACCGGGCTCATCGTTATGGTGGAGTTTGCACACTTCAACCGTGACGAAGAGGAGTACCCGATGACCGATGCCAGCCTACTGATTGAAGAGCTTGCTGCGAAGAGCGG